>DAIOGQ010000049.1:0-17376 GCA_036745175.1 Kineosporiaceae bacterium | reverse complement strand
CGGTCGTACTACTTCATGGGCAAGGACAACATCACCTTCCACAGCCAGATCTGGCCGGCCGAGCTCCTCGCCTACGACGGCAAGGGCGACAAGGGCGGCTCGCCCGGGGTCTTCGGCGAGCTGAACCTGCCGACCGAGGTCGTGAGCAGCGAGTTCCTCACGATGGAGGGCAAGCAGTTCTCCTCCTCGCGCGGCGTCGTGATCTACGTGCGCGACATGCTGGCCCGCTACCAGCCGGACGCGCTGCGGTACTTCATCGCCGTCGCCGGGCCGGAGACGCAGGACACCGACTTCACCTGGACGGAGTTCGTCCGGCGGACCAACGACGAGCTCGTCGCCGGCTGGGGCAACCTCGTCAACCGGACCGTCTCGATGATCCACAAGAACCTCGGTGCGATCCCCGAGCGCGGCGTCCTCACCGAGGCCGACCGCGCGCTGCTCTCGACGACGGAGGCCGGCTTCCGCAGCGTCGGCGACCTGCTCTCGACGCACCGGCAGAAGCAGGCCGTCAACGAGGCGATGCGCGTGGTCGGCGAGGCGAACAAGTACCTGTCCGACCAGGCGCCGTGGAAGCTCAAGAACTCCGACCCCGCGCGGATGAGGACCGTGCTCGCCGTTGCGGCGCAGGCGGTCTCGGACTGCCGGACGCTGCTGTCGCCGTTCCTCCCGCACAGCGCGCAGGCTGTCCACGAGGCGTTGGGCGGTACCGGCACGGTGTCGCCCATGCCCGAGGTCCGGGAGGTCGAGGACCTCGACGGCGGCCCCGGCTACCCGGTCCTCATGGGCGACTACACCCGCGGCGAGACCCTCGCGGAGTGGAAGCCGGTCCCGCTCGTGGCCGGGACACCTGTGCCCCCGCCGTCGCCGGTCTTCCGCAAGCTCGACGACTCGGTCGTCGCCGAGGAGATCGCGCGCCTGGAGGAGAAGGCCGGTTCGTAGCAGCCGGCCGTGCACGTCCGGCCCTGCCGTCGGCGTCGCCGCGCGTTCGGCACAATCGCGGCGTGGCCTTCTCCCGTCCGCCGGCGCCCGAGCCGCTGCCGCTGCCCGTCGTGGACAACCACGCGCACCTGGACCACACGCGGTCCGGCGACGAGCCGTTCGACGTCGCCGACGCGCTCGCGGCGGCGGCCGCGGTCAACGTGACACGGCACGTGCAGATCGGGTGCGAGCTGGACTCCGCCCGGTGGACCGTCGATGTCGTCGACCGGTTCCCGCAGCTGCTCGGCGGGGTGGCGCTGCACCCGACGGAGGCGTCGGGACTCGTGACGGGGCACGGCGGAGCTGCGGCCGGCCGTCGCGCGCTCGACGAGGCCTTCGACGAGATCGCCAGGCTCGCCGAGCACCCGCGGGTGCGCGTGGTCGGGGAGACCGGGCTCGACCACTACTGGGTGGGCACCGAGGACGTCGCGGGCCGCGCCGCGCAGGTGGACTCCTTCGCGCGGCACGTCGACCTGGCGAAGCGGCTCGACAAGGTGCTGCAGGTCCACGACCGGGACGCGCACGACGACGTGCTCGCCGTCCTGCGGTCCGAGGGGGCGCCGCGACGCACCGTCCTGCACTGCTTCTCCGGCGACGCCGCGATGGCGCGCGTCTGCGCCGACAACGGGTGGTACCTGTCGTTCGCCGGCACGGTGACGTTCAAGAACGCGGGCGACCTGCGCGAGGCGCTGCGCGCCGTCCCGGTCGAGCAGGTGATGGTCGAGACCGACGCGCCCTACCTCGCGCCGGCACCGCACCGGGGCAGGACGAACGCGGGCTATCTCGTGCCGGTCACCGTGCGGTGCATGGCGCAGGTGCTGGGCGTCGACCTGGAGGCGCTGTGCGTGCGGCTCGACGCGACGTCCGAGGCGGTCTACGGACCCTGGTGAGACGTGTGCGGGATCCGGCGCCGGCGCGCCGCGTCGAGCCGGCCGTCGCGCCCGTCCCGCGGCTGGTGCCGCGTAGAACGTCACCAGGGTCCCGCGCGTCTCACCAGCCACACGGGTCACGCCACGCCGGTCGGGCGACACGACGGGGGACCGTTTGTTCGCACCGAGTGCTGTGACCTCGCCCACCTCGCCAGTATGCCCTCTGACCTGGGGCTACTTCGAAGCGTCACCGGCGAGGGCGGGTCGCCTGGGGGCGACGCGACGCTCTGTGGCTTGGTCGCGTGTCTCGTTTCGATTACGTTGACGCTCGAAAGCCGGGGTCGGCAGACCTCGGGGGCAACGCGCGACGCGGGTGCCGGACGCCGAGGCGTCCGACCCGCTTCTCGGGGGCACGCAGGCGTCCTCCCGCCGCCGCACGAGCGACGGACCCGACGCGACCGCCCCCGTGTGCCGTGCCCGGACTGGTCAAGGACTGGAGCGTCGTGCTCAACATCCTCATCGGCAAGCCCGGCAAGGACCGCATCCTGCGGATCGGTGCCCAGGCCGCCGTGCTCACCGCGGTCGTCGGCGGCACCGTCGCCTACACGAACGCCGACACCACGGTCGACCTCACCGTCGACGGTGCGACGCAGCAGGTCTCCGCCGACGCCGACACGGTCGGCGAGCTGCTCGCCGCGCAGGACATCCGCCTCGGCGAGCGCGACGTCGTCGCCCCCTCGGCGGTGGCCACGATCGAGGACGGCGACGACGTCGTCGTCCGCTTCGCGCGCCAGCTGTCGGTCACCGTCGACGGCAGGACGAAGGCGTACTGGACGACCGAGCTCACCGTCGACGACGCCCTCGCCGCGCTGGGGATCCGCGCGGACGGAGCGCGGCTGTCGGCGTCCCGGTCTCAGCCGCTCGGCCGCCAGGGCCTCGCCCTGTCGGTGACGACCCCGAAGTCGGTGTCGCTCGCGGCGGACGGCAAGACCCGCAGGCTTACGACGACCGCCCCGACCGTCGGCGACCTCCTTGCCGAGCAGGGCATCACGGTCCGGCCGGCCGACAAGCTGTCGGTCCTGCCGTCGACCCCGACCGTCAAGGGTCTCGTCGTCGCCCTGACCCGGATCGACAAGAAGACGGTGACCGCCAAGGAGTCGGTCGACTACGCGACCAAGACCGTCACGACGGACTCACTCCTCAAGGGTGAGCGCAAGGTCGTCACCGAGGGCAGCAAGGGCTCGCGGACCGCGACCTACGCCGTGACCCTCGCGGACGGCAAGGTCGCGAGCAAGAAGCTCGTCTCGGCGAAGGTCACGAAGCAGCCGGTCACCGAGGTCGTGCAGCTGGGCACGAAGCCCAAGCCCGCGCCGTCGACCGGTAGCGGCGGCGGCGGCGGTGGCGGCGGTGGCGGCGGCTCGGTCGCCGGCGCGGACAGCCTCAACTGGGCGGCTCTGGCCAAGTGCGAGTCGGGTGGCAACCCCCGTGCGGTGAACCCGAGCGGCCAGTACTTCGGCCTCTACCAGTTCAGCCTCTCGACCTGGCGGGCCGTCGGCGGCTCGGGCAACCCGATCGACAACTCGTCCGCCGAGCAGACCTACCGGGCGAAGATCCTCTACAAGCGGGCAGGCGCCGGCCAGTGGCCGCACTGCGGTCCGCGGCTGTTCACCTGAGTCACCGGCGTCGGGTCACCGACGCTGCGGCGGCGCCCCCGGACCCCCGCGGTCCGGGGGCGCCGTCGTCTGCGAGGGTGTCGGTCATGGGCACGGACGGCGGTCGCGCGGGTGAGCGTGAGCCGCGCGACGGCACCGCACTCGCTCTGCTCGGCGCGACGGACGTGCGCCGGCTCGCCGCGGCCCTCGGGGTGCGTCCCACCAAGGCCCTCGGTCAGAACTTCGTCCACGACGCGAACACCGTCCGTCGGATCGCCCGCCTCGCGGGCGTGAGCGCGGGGGACTGCGTCGTCGAGGTCGGTCCGGGGCTCGGCTCGCTGACCCTCGCGCTGCTCGAGACCGGCGCGGACGTCGTCGCCGTCGAGATCGACCCGGCCCTCGCCGCCGCGCTCGCCGGCACCGTCGCCGACCGTGCGCCGGCAGCGGCGTCCCGGCTCACCGTCGTCCGGGCCGACGCGCTGGCCGTCACCGAGCTGCCGACGGGCCCGACGACCGGTGCCGCGCCGACCGCGCTCGTCGCGAACCTGCCCTACAACGTCGCCGTGCCCGTCGTCCTCCAGCTCCTCGAGCGGCTGCCGTCGCTGCGGTCGGGTCTGGTCATGGTGCAGGCCGAGGTCGCCGACCGGTTGGCCGCGCGGCCCGGAGGCAAGGCGTACGGCATCCCGTCGGTCAAGGCTGCCTGGTACGCCGACGTCCGGCGGGCCGGTGCCGTCCCGCGCGCGGTCTTCTGGCCGGTGCCGAACGTCGACTCCGGGCTCGTCGCGATGACCCGCCGGCCGCCGCCGGCGACACCGGCGCCGCGCGCGGACGTCTTCGCGTGCATCGACGCCGCGTTCGCCCAACGCCGCAAGACGTTGCGGGCCGCCCTCGCCGGCTGGGCGGGCTCGGCCACGGCCGCGGAGACCGTGCTGCGTGCGGCGGGCGTCGACCCGTCGCTGCGCGGCGAGCAGCTGTCCGTCGAGCAGTTCGCCGCCGTGGCCGAGGCCCGGCTGCGGCAGGACGCCGATGCCCTAGGGTCGACGTGATGAGTGTCCCCTCCGAGGTCGTGGCCAGGGCCCCCGGCAAGGTCAACCTCGCGCTCGTCGTGGGACCGCTGCGCGGGGACGGGTACCACGAGCTCGTGAACGTCTTCCACGCCGTGTCGCTGACGGACGACGTCGCGGCGCGGCTGGCGGACGACGTCACCGTCACGGTCGACGGCGCCCACGCCGAGCGGGTGCCGTGCGACGGGTCGAACCTCGCCGTCCGCGCGGCCCGGCTGCTCGCCGAGCGCGCCGGGGTCACCGACGGTGTCCAGCTGCACATCACGAAGCACATCCCGGTCGCCGGCGGGATGGCAGGTGGCTCCGCGGACGCCGCGGCGGCGCTGCTCGCGTGCGACGCGCTGTGGCAGACCGGGATGTCGAAGGAGGACCTGCACGCCCTGGCCGCCGAGCTCGGCTCGGACGTCCCGTTCGCGCTCGTCGGCGGGACGGCGGTCGGCACCGGGCGCGGCGAGCAGCTGACGTCCGCGCTCGCCCGCGGCGAGTACGAGTGGGTCGTGGCGGTCAGCGACGCCGGGCTGTCGACTCCTGCTGTCTACGCCGAGCTCGACCGGCTCCGGGAGGGCAGGCCGGTCGCCGTCCCCCGGGTGCCCGACGGGCTCATGGAGGCACTGCGGTCCGGGGACGCGCACGCGCTCGGTGAGAGCCTGCACAACGACCTGCAGCCGGCCGCGTGCTCACTCGTGCCGGCGCTCGAGCGGACCCTCGAGATCGGCCGCGAGTACGGCGCGCTCGGCGCTCTGGTGTCAGGGTCGGGGCCGTCGGTCGCCTTCCTCGTGCGCGACCACGAGCAGGCGCTGGACATCAGCGTCGCCCTCACGGCGTCCGGGGTGGCGGACGACGTACGGCGGGCGCGCGGGCCGGTCACCGGCGCGCGGCTGCTGTAGGCCGCGGCATGGCGCACCTGCTCAACGTCGAGGCGGTCACTGTCGCGTTCGCCGCGCGGACCGTGCTCGATGCCGTGTCCCTCGGCCTCGACGACGGGGACCGGATCGGCGTGGTCGGCCGCAACGGAGACGGCAAGTCGACGCTCCTGCGGGTGCTCGCCCGGCAGCAGGAGCCGGACGGCGGCCGGGTCACCCACGCCGGTGGGCTCGACGTCGGCATGCTCGGCCAGACGGACGACCTCGACCCGGAGCTCGACGTCCGGCACACCGTCGTCGGAGACGTCCCCGACCACGTGTGGGCGACGCAGGCGGCGGTCCGCGACGTCCTGGTCGGGCTCCTCGGGGGGCTCGCCGCGCCGACCGTCGGCGGGCTCGACGCCGTCGTCGGGCGGCTCTCCGGGGGCCAGCGGCGCCGGGTCGCCCTCGCGGCGCTGCTCACCCGGTCGCACGACGTCGTCCTGCTCGACGAGCCGACCAACCACCTCGACGTCGAGGGCGTCGACTGGCTCGCGCGGCACCTGCGCGAGCGGTGGCCGAAGGGGCGGGGAGGCCTGGCCGTCGTCACCCACGACCGGTGGTTCCTCGACGCCGTGTGCGACCGGACGTGGGAGGTGCACGACGGGGTCGTCGACGCGTTCGAGGGAGGCTACGCCGCGTACGTCCTGGCCCGTGCCGAGCGGGCGCGGGTCGCGGCCGCGACCGAGGAGCGTCGCCGCAACCTGCTGCGCAAGGAGCTCGCGTGGCTGCGACGCGGGCCGCCGGCACGGACGAGCAAGCCCCGCTTCCGGATCGACGCCGCGAACGCGCTCATCGCCGACGAGCCGCCGCCGCGGGACGGGCTCGCGCTCGAGCGGATGGCCACCGCCCGGCTCGGGAAGGACGTCGTCGACCTCGAGGACGTCCGCGTCGACGTCGGGTCCGGCGACCGTCGGCAGGTGCTGCTCGACGAGGTGACCTGGCGGATCGGCCCGGGGGAGCGGATCGGGATCGTCGGCGTCAACGGGTCCGGCAAGACGACCCTGCTGCGGCTCGTCCTCGGTGAGGTCGCGCCTGCGGCCGGCCGGGTCAGGCGCGGCACGACGGTGCGCTCTGCGATGCTCAGCCAGGACGTCCGCGAGCTCGACGACGTGGCCGGCCTGCGGGTGCAGGAGGCCGTCGAGAAGGTGCGCGGGGCCGTGCGGATCGGCGACCGTGACGTCACCGCCGGGCAGCTGCTCGAGCGGCTCGGGTTCACCCGTGAGCGGGTCTGGACGCCGGTCGGTGAGCTGTCCGGCGGCGAGCGGCGGCGGGTGCAGCTGCTGCGGCTGCTCATGGGCGAGCCGAACCTGCTCGCTCTCGACGAGCCGACGAACGACCTCGACACCGACACGCTCGCGGCGGTCGAGGACACCCTCGACGGCTGGCCCGGCACCCTGCTCGTCGTCTCGCACGACCGGTACCTGCTCGAACGCGTCACCGACCGGCAGGTCGCGCTGCTCGGCGCCGGACGGGTGCGAGACCTGCCCGGAGGGGTCGAGGAGTACCTGCATCGGCGGCGGGCGATCATCGACGCGGCCGTGGCCGGGACGACGGGTGGTGTGTCGGCGAGCGGCCGCGGCGGGGCGAAGGGGTCGCAGGCCGGGTCGCGGTCGGGCCCGGCGCCGGGGTCGGCATCGGCGCCGGTGAGCGGGGGCGAGCCGAGCGCCGGGGACCTCCGCGCCGCGCGCAAGGAAATGACCCGGATCGAGCGGCAGATCTCCCGGCTGGCCGTTGTCGAGGAGAAGCTGCACGCAGAGATGGCGGAGAAGGCGACTGACCACAAGGCCGTGCTCGTGCTGGACGCCAGGCTTCGGGCGCTGGTCGCCGAGCGGGAGGCGCTGGAGGAGGCCTGGCTCGAGGCGGCCGAGACCACCCCCGGGTGATCGGCGGACCGGCGGGGAGGTGATCGTCCGAGTGGACGATCTCCGTTCAGGACGGCGGAGCACCGTCGTCCTCGTCTCTCGTGGACCGCTGGGCCGGACCGAGCGGGGCATCGGGACCACGTGAGCGGCGTCCGGGGTCAGAACGGCGGCGGGTCGTCGCGCGGCGGCTCGATCACCCGTGGCGCCGCCTGGAGCCGTGCCGCGACGGTTGGGGTCGGTGGCGGTTCCCGATCTGGCCTTCGGTCGCGAGTCAGCAGTCCGTCGCCCGGCGCAGTCCCGTCGCGGGGGAGCGGGACGTGCGGCAGCGAGGGGTAGGTGCGTCCGGTCCGGGTGGTGTAGGTCATGGTTCCGGGTGGGTCGTCGGGGTCGCTGCTGGGAGTGATGGTGAGCAACCCGGCGGTCTTGAGGCGGTGGTGGCGTCGGCACAGGGGCCGGATGTTGCACTCGCAGGTCACACCCGCCGAGTACGGCACGCGATGGTCGAGGTCGCATCGCCGCGCCGCGACCCCGCAGCCGGGAACATCGCATGTCGGCGCTGCGTGCTCGAGGAACGCCTTCAGCGCCGCCCCGGGCGTGTACGCCGGGGTGTACGTGGACCGGCCGAGGCCCAGAACGGTGCCGTGGGTGTCGTCGACGGCCACGCACCGCCAGGTCCCGTCGGTCGCGAGGTCACGGGCCATTGCTGCGGAGACCGGCCCGTACCCGGCCAGGGACCCCGGATCCTCGGTCAGACCCAGCAGGGTCTGCAACGAGACCGTGACCGTGATCTGGGGCTGGACCTGCGGGAACGTCGTCGTGAACCACGGCGGCGAGCCACCGCACCACGGCTCAGCACGCCCGCCTGGTGCGCAAGCGGTGTCAGCGCACGCTTCGTCCGGCTGCGCGGGACCAGTGAGCCGCGGTTGACCGGTCGCCGCAGCGGTGCCCGGCGGGCCGGCACCGGCCTCCCGGACCGACTCCTGGCCGGTCTCGGGAAGGTCGACCGCCTCGTGGCCGGCGAACGACCCGCCCGCGGGTGTCCCAGAGGCATGGCCGACGTGTGTCTCGCCGACGCGTGTCTCGCCGACGCGTGTCTCGCCGACGCGTGTCTCGCCGACGAGTGTCTCACCGACGCGTGCCGGCGCGCACGCCGCAGTCTCTTCGCCGACCGGGCCGTCGGCGCCGGGTGCGGTCCCGCAGTCGGACTCACCAGCGCCGCCGCGCGGCGCAGCAGCCTCGGACGCGGCGCCGGGTGCTGGGCCGGGGAGGGCTCCGGTGGTCAGGGCGGTGACCATCACGTCGTGGCGGAGCTGGTCCAGGCTGCGGTGGTCACCCGCGTGCCGGAGTGCGCGGGCGGCGGCGTCGAGCCCGTTGTAGGCCGCGGTGATCGCTTCGCCGGGGCCGGCCGCCCACAGTTCGCCGGACCCGTCGAGCCCGGACCGGACCAGCACCCGGCGCCCCGTACGGGCGGCCTCCTCCCGACGGTGGGCGGCCTCAGCGTCGACCACGAGGACCGCTCGGTCCAGGACGGCAGCGAGCTTGCGCAGGCTCAACGAGGCGAGGCGGTCCCCGACCCGGGCATCAACCGCCCGCGCGCCCTCGAACGTCAGGTCCCGGGTGCGGGTGACGACCATCTCGACCCTCGACCAGTCCAGCAGGCCCTGCTCGAGCAGAGCCGCAGTCACCGGGAGCCGGGCGTCCACGATCAGCGCGAGCGCCGCGTCCAGGCGCTTGCCGGCGACGTACTCGCTGATTCCCGCTGCGAGCGCAACCTCGGTCACCACGCATGCCTGCGCCAGCTCACTCTCGTCCAACGCGCGGCCACGAAGAGCGTCGTGATCCCGACCGTGACCGTCGCTCGTGCCGCCGGGCCGCCATTGCCCGAGCAGAGCCGCGATCCCCGACAGCTGCTGCCACAGCGCCCAGCCCTCCAGGCGCCGCGCCGCCGCCACCTTCGCTACGAACAGGTCAGCAGCATCGGCGCCACCGGCTGGGTCTGAACACGGAGCGATCAGCCGTGCATCGGCCTGGGCAGGGGCAAGATCCACGTCGTCGACCGACTCCAGCGCCGACGCCAGCGCGCCACTGGGACGACCGTCCAGCGCTGCGCGCACCAAGACCGCACGCGCCGCGGCCTGCGTAGCCGCCTGCGCCCGCGACTCCGCCGCCAACAGCGCGAACAGGTCCGCGCACTCCTGCCGCCAGGCCTCCTGCGCCAACGGGTCTGCGAGAAACGCTGCCAGCTCCCGCTCCCGCGACACGTCAGCCGACACGACGGTCGACGGTGACCCGCTCATGTCGCCCGCCGCCGCGACCAGCTCAGCGATGTCAGGACCGGGTCACCGCCAAGATCCGAACCTCCCCACAGGTCGAGATCAGCGGCTGCGTCCACCGACCCAGCGCACGATGAACCGGCGACAGGCGCAACGCCGGCCACCACCTCGTCAAGCTCCTGATCCCTACCCACGACACCCAGCGTAGAGACCGGGTCCGACAGTCCCTGCCCCCGACGACATCCCGGAAACGGTTGCAGCAGAATAGCTTTGCGCAATCCCTCGTCACGCGGTCGAGCGCGCTCGCCGCCGCTGATGTTGCCGCCGCTGCTGCCCGGGTCCGCCTCCACGAGCCCGACCGCCGGAGCCGATCGACCCGGCCCGATCGACCCGGCCCGATCGACCCGGCCCGATCGACCCGGCCCGGCTGCACGCCTCCGCAGCGCGGCCCCCGCCAGCACGCACCCACAGCGCGACCCCGTCCCGATCACCGGCATCGTTCGCCCGGGGCCCGGTCGCCCGGTCGCGGCATCGCCTCGGGAGCCAGACGCCGCCGTGGCCGGGCGGCGGCCGCCAGCGCTCGGTCGCCCCGACCGGCCGTCCGCCGGGTGATCCCGGCGGACCCTGGACCTGTGGCGTGTGACGTGTGGCGTGTTACGCGTTGGCCCGTTGGGCGTGGCAGGGCCCTGGGCGCGCAGGGTCGCCGCCCATTGGTCGCCCCTCGCGCCGCCGTCGGTGGGGGACCCGCGTCAGACCGGCCGTCGACGTCGCGCCCGCAACTGAGGCGCCGGTCCCGCTGCGGGGATCGCGCCGCCGGACCGCACCGGCGTCAGAGCGAGTCGAACGGCGCGACGAGCCGCCGCAGCAGCCCGGCCAGCACGGTGCGGTCCGCGGGTCCGAGGTGGGCGAGCAGCGCCCGCTCACGCTCCAGCAGCGCGGCGAGCGTCGTGTCGACGAGACCACGTCCCGAGTCCGTGAGCGCGACGATGACGCCACGGCCGTCGTCCGGGTCGGGCCGCCGGACGACGAGGCCGCGCGCCTCGAGCCGGTCGACCCGGTTGGTCATCGTGCCGCTCGTGACGAGCGTCTCGGCGGTGAGCTGGCCCGGGGACAGCTCGTAGGGCGCGCCGGACCGACGCAGGGCCGCGAGGACGTCGAACTCCCACGGCTCGACGTCGTGCCCGGCGAACGCGGCGGCCCGGTGCCGGTCGAGATGGTGGGCCAGCCGGCTCACCCGCGAGAGCACCTCGAGCGGTTCGACGTCGAGGTCCGGACGCTCGCGGCGCCAGGCCGCGACGATCCGCGCCACCTCGTCGTCCCTACCGGCGCCGGGGCCCTCGCCTCGCGGCGCGTCCCCGCCGTCGGACCGGGAGGTCACGATCACGGACGGGGACCCTTGAGCCGCGGCCTGCGCTCGAGACCGGACAGCCCGTTCCACGCGAGGTTCACCAGATGGGCAGCGACCTCGGCCTTCTTCGGCTTGCGCGCGTCGAGCCAGTGCTGACCCGTGAGCGCCACCATGCCGACGAGCATCTGCGCGTAGAGCGGCGCGGCCTTCGGCTCGAGCCCGCGGGCCTTGAACTCGGCGGCGAGCATGTGCTCGACCTGGCTCGCCACGTCGCTGATGAGGCTGGCGAACGTGCCGGTCGACTGGGCGACGGGGGAGTCGCGGACGAGGATCCGGAACCCGTCGGTCGAGGTCTCGATGTAGTCGAGGAGGGCGAAGGCGGCCTGCTCCAGCAGCAGCCGCGGGTGCGCGTCGGTCTGCAGCGAGGCGGTGATCGAGTCGAGCAACGACTGGATCTCACGGTCCACGACGACCGCGTAGAGCCCTTCCTTGCCACCGAAGTGCTCGTAGACGACGGGCTTGGACACCTGCGCCGTCGCGGCGATCTCCTCGACGCTGGTGCCCTCGAAGCCCTTCTCCGCGAAGAGCTTGCGGCCGACGTCGAGCAGCTGCTCGCGGCGCTGCTTCCCCGTCATCCGGGCGCGGGTCGTCGGTCGCGGCGGCCGCGCCGACGCTGCGTCGCGGGCCTCGCGGGACGTCGTCACGCGCCCATCATGCCGTGCCCGACACGTGTGATCATGGTCCGGAGGCGTCCCGGACGACGGGACGGCGTGGCGGACCCGCTCGGACGCCGCGCCGCCCGACGGCAATGCTGTGTGTGCCCGCCCGGCCAGTTGGCACACTGGCTCCGGTCCACGACGCGACGGACGGTGCCCCACGGGCCGCCGGACGCCGCCGACGGACCGGTCCGCCCTGGTGTAACGGCAGCACACAGGCCTTTGGAGCCTTGAGGTCCAGGTTCGAATCCTGGGGGCGGAGCGCCGTGCGCGATCCCGGCCGTGCGCCGGGCCGCCGCCCCGCGGGCGGGTCGGGCGGGTACCGCCGGGTAGGATCGCACCGCCGCACCCGCCACTGGCGCCGAGGAGGATCTCCGCGTGAGCCAGCACCGCCCGGCCGCCGTCGTCGTCCTCGCGGCCGGCGAAGGAACCCGGATGAGGTCGGCGACCCCGAAGGTGCTCCACGCGATCGGCGGTCGCTCCCTGCTCGGGCACGCTCTCGCGGCGGCCCGCACCCTGGACCCGGAGCATCTCGTCGTCGTCGTCCGGCACGAGCGTGACCGGGTCGCCGAGCACGTGGCCGCCGTCGACCCCGCCGCGCTCGTCGCCGACCAGGACGACGTCAAGGGCACCGGCCGCGCCGTCGAGTGCGGCCTCGACATCCTGCCCGAACCGCTGACCGGCACGCTGGTGGTCACCTACGGCGACGTCCCGCTCCTCGACGGCGGCACGCTCGCCGACCTCGTCGCCCGGCACGCGGCGTCCGGCGCTGCCGTGAGCGTGCTGACGGCGCACGTCGACGACCCGACCGGCTACGGCCGCGTCCTCCGGGACGCCGCCGGCGCCGTGACGGGCATCGTCGAGCACAAGGACGCCGACGACGCCCAGCGCGCGATCAACGAGATCAACTCGGGCATCTACGCCTTCGACGCCGCGGTGCTGCGCTCGGCGCTCACGCGCGTCGGGACCCACAACGCCCAGCGCGAGAAGTACCTCACGGACGTCCTCTCGGTCGCCCGCGGCGACGGGCTGCTCGTCACCGGCGTGACGACGGACGACATCTGGCAGGTCGAGGGGGTCAACGACCGGGTCCAGCTGGCCACGCTCGGCCGCGAGCTGAACCGGCGCCTGCTCGACGCGTGGATGCGCGCCGGAGTCACCGTCGTCGACCCGGCGACGACGTGGGTCGACGTGTCGGTCGTCCTCGAGCCGGACGTCACGCTGCTGCCGGGGACGATCCTGCAGGGCGTCACCGAGGTCGCCCGGGACGCCGTCGTCGGCCCGGACACGACGCTGACGGACTGCCTCGTCGGCGAGGGGGCGTCGGTCGTCCGCACGCACGGCAGCGGTGCCCGGATCGGCGCCGGTGCGAGCGTCGGGCCGTTCACGTTCCTGCGGCCCGGCACCGACCTCGGCGACGCGGGCCGGATCGGCGCGTTCGTCGAGACGAAGAAGGCCGTCATCGGCCGCGGCTCGAAGGTGCCGCACCTGTCCTACGTCGGCGACGCGACGATCGGCGAGGGCTCGAACATCGGCGCCGCGACGGTCTTCGTCAACTACGACGGCGTCGACAAGCACGTCACGACGGTCGGTGACCACGTCCGGATCGGCAGCGACTCGATGCTCGTCGCCCCGCTGACGATCGGGGACGGCGCGTACACGGCGGCCGGCTCGGTCATCACCAAGGACGTCCCGCCCGGCGCGATGGCGGTGGCGCGCGGCGTCCAGCGCAACGTCGAGGGCTGGGTCGAGCGCCGCCGTCCGGGCTCGCCGGCCGCCAAGGCGGCGGAGGCCGCCCGCAGCGCGCAGCAGCGCCCGGACGGCGCCCGGAGCACCGACGGCACCCACGGCACCCACGGCACCGACGGACCGCACGGCTCGGGGACCACGCAGGAGGGAACGCCGCGATGACCACCGGCATCACGTCGACGAGCGAGAAGCGGATGGTCGTCATCAGCGGCCGTGCCCACCCGGAGCTCGCCGAGGAGGTCGCGGCGGAGCTGGGGGTCGAGCTCGTCCCGACGAGCGCGTACGAGTTCGCCAACGGGGAGATCTACGTCCGCTTCGGCGAGAGCGTCCGCGGCTGCGACGCGTTCGTGATCCAGAGCCACAGCGCACCGATCAACCAGTGGCTCATGGAGCAGCTCATCATGGTCGACGCCCTCAAGCGGGCCTCGGCCAAGCGGATCACCGTCATCGCCCCGTCGTTCCCCTATGCCCGGCAGGACAAGAAGCATCGCGGCCGGGAACCCATCTCGGCCCGCCTCGTCGCCGACCTCTTCAAGACCGCGGGCGCCAACCGGCTCATGTCCGTCGACCTGCACACCGCGCAGATCCAGGGCTTCTTCGACGGTCCCGTCGACCATCTCTGGGCTCTTCCGCTGCTCACCGAGCACGTCCGCAAGCGGGTCGACCGGGCACGGCTGACGATCGTCTCGCCGGACGCCGGCCGGGTGCGCGTCGCCGACCAGTGGTCGGACCGGCTCGCCGCACCGCTCGCGATCATCCACAAGCGCCGTGACCCGAGCGTGCCCAACCAGGTGCGGGTGCACGAGGTCGTCGGCGACGTCGTCGGGCGAACGTGCGTCCTCGTCGACGACATGATCGACACCGCCGGGACGATCACCCAGGCCGCGGAGGCGCTCATCGAGAACGGCGCGGCGGACGTCATCGTCGCCTCGACGCACGCGATCCTCTCCGGCCCGGCCGTCGACCGGCTGAGGTCGAGCAAGATCAGCGAGGTCATCGTCACGAACACGCTCCCGATCCCCGAGGAGCGGCGCTTCCCCCAGCTCACGGTGCTCTCCATCGCGCCGCTCATCGCGCGGGCGATCCGTGAGGTGTTCGACGACGGCTCCGTGACCAGCCTGTTCGACGGCAACACCTGAACCGCACCGCACCGGCCGAACGGCTCGAGCCGGTGGCGCCGCCCCCCATGGCCGAGGCCGTCGGGCGGCGGGAGCTCTGCGAAAGGTCACTGACGTGTCGGGTCAACGGGCGGTCGCGGTCGTCGTCGACGGTCCGCGGGTGCTGCTCATCCAGCGCTTCCTCAAGAAACCCACGCCGGACGCGTGCATCATGTGCCGCACCCTCGGCGTCGCCGGGCCGGACTGCCCCGGGCACCACTACGCCGTCCTGCCGGGCGGCCACGTCGAGGACGGCGAGGCGGCCGAGGCGGCCGTCGTCCGCGAGCTCCACGAGGAGACCACGCTCGACGCGCGGATCGCCCGCCCGCTGTGGACCGGCCGGCACAACGAGCGGGCCGCCGTGTACTTCCTCATGACCGACGTCGTCGGGACGCCTGCCCTGTCGGGTCCGGAGGCCGCCAAGAACGGACCGGAGAACAGCTTCGAGCTCGTCTGGGCCACCGTCGAGGACCTCGACGTGATCGGGCTGCACCCCGCCGAGGTCCGCGAGCCGCTCGCGCGGCTGCTCGCCGGCGCGCGCTGACCCCGCCCCCGGCGCGCAGCGCCGGGCCGGGCGTCGTGATCCTCGGGGTCCGGCCCGGCGGGAGGCACGTACGCAGGCGATTTCAGGACCGAGACCCGGGGCGGCTAGCATGGGGCGGTTGCCTCGGCGAGGGTCAGCCGCGCACCTGCGGCGCCGTGATCGACGCGGTGCTGTCGCTGTCGCGCCCGCGCCGGGCTTCGCAGACCGATGCACCGCCAGGCCGCACCGCTCCCAGCGATGCAGACGACGCAGACGAGAAACCACCAGGCGACGCGCGCCTGGACGACGAGGAGTCATTCCGTGGCCGAGGTCAAGCTCTCCGCCGAGACCCGTTCCGAGTTCGGCAAGGGTGCCGCGCGGCGCCTGCGCCGTGCGCACAAGGTCCCCGCCGTGCTCTACGGGCACGGCGCCGACCCCGTCCACGTGACCCTGCCCGGGCACGAGACGATGCTCGCCCTCAAGCACACGAACACGCTGCTGGCGCTCGACATCGAGGGCACGAGCCAGCTCGCGCTGCCGAAGGACGTGCAGCGCAACCCCACCAAGGGCTTCATCGAGCACGTCGACCTGCTGATCGTCCGCCGCGGCGAGCGCGTCACGGTGGACATCCCGGTGCACGTCACCGGCTCGCCGGTGTCCGGCACGATCGTCAACACCGACTACACGACGCTGTCGGTCGAGGTCGAGGCGACCGCGATCCCGCAGCAGCTCGTCGTCGACATCGACGGCGCGGCGGACGGGACGCACATCACGGCCGGCGAGGTGACGCTGCCGGCCGGCGCGACGCTCGTCACCGACCCCGAGGCGCTCGTCGTGACGATCTCGACGCCGGCGGCGGCCGACCTGGGTGAGGCCGAGGCCGCCGAGCCCGAGGCCGCCGAGCCCGCGGCCGACACGGCCGTCGAGGGCTCCTCCGCGGAGGGCTGAGCCCTCGGCGAGGACGACGTGCCATGAACCACCCCACCGAGGCCGGCGGTGACCCGGACGCCGTCTGGCTCGTCGTCGGCCTCGGGAACCCGGGCCCCAGGTACGCCGGCAACCGGCACAACGTCGGGGCCATGGCCGTCGACGCGATCGCGGCCGAGCTCGGCGTCCGCCTCTCCGCGCACCGGTCACGCGCCGACGTCGCCGAGGTCCGGCTGCCGCCGGCCGCCGGCCGTCCCGGGCCGCGCGCCGTCCTGGCGAAGCCGACCTCGTACATGAACGAGTCCGGCGGCCAGGTGAGCGGCCTGCTCCGCTTCTTCAAGGTCGACCCCGCTCATGTCCTCGTGGTGCACGACGAGCTCGACCTGCCGTTCGGCGAGGTCCGGCTCAAGCGCGGCGGCGGCGAGGCCGGCCACAACGGACTGCGCTCGGTCAGCCAGTCGATCGGCACCCGGGACTACTGCCGCGTCCGGGTCGGCATCGGACGGCCGCCCGGCCGGCAGGACGCCGCCGACTTCGTGCTCCGGGACTTCCCGACCGCCCAGCGCGAGGAGGTCGCGCTGCTCGTCGGCGACGCGGCGGACGCCGTCCTCGACGTCCTGCGCGACGGCTGGGAGCGGGCGCAGACCGTGAGCAACACCGCCCGAAAGGCCTGACCGGGAACACGTCCGGCTCGGTTTGCGCGAACGGGACGCGAGCACGTCGCCGGACATCTACAGTCTGGAGGACGCCTGATCATCTTCGACGTACGTTCGGGCGTCATCGACGACGTGTAGGGGTGGGTAGGTGTCCTTGGGGATGCAGCCGGGGGCGATCCCCGGCCGTGCCGGGAGCGCCGCCGAGGGCACCGTCCCGGAGGCCCGGACCCCGGACGACCTGCTCGACCCGGAGCTCCCGCAGCCGCTGACGACACGGACGACGCGGCTGCCGCGCCCCGACCTCGCGGACGACAACGCGCGCGCTCTGCTCGAGTCCTACCGGCGGCGGGCCATGAGCCTCGACGCGGCGGGCGCGCTCGCGGCGTCGACCGTCGCGGTCGGCCTGCGTTTCGGACCCAGCTGGCCGGCGGCCTACATCCTGCTCACCGCCGGGCTGCCCACGGTCTGGCTCGTGGTCCTGTCGCTGCAGCGGGCCTACGAGACCCGCTACATCGGTACCGGCACCGAGGAGTACCGGCGGACGGCGAGCGCCGGGCTGCTGCTCTTCACGCTCCTCGCCGTCGGGTCGTATGTCGCGCGGGCCGAGCTGTCCCGCGCGTGGGTCCTCATGGTGGTCCCCCTCACGGTCGTGCTGTCGCTGTGGACCCGGCACCTGCTGCGCTCGTGGCTGTTCAGG
>DAIOGQ010000048.1:0-17788 GCA_036745175.1 Kineosporiaceae bacterium | reverse complement strand
GGTGCCGGCCGAGCCCGCTCACGGGGTGCTGCTCGCCGACCAGGTCGACGAGCCGCTTGCCCGGCAGCGGCGCGGCGCCGACGAGCAGCGACAGTCGTGCCGCAGCGGGCCGACCCGACGCACGTCGTCCGCGGGGACCAGGCAGGACGTCACCCACGCGCAGGTCGCCGACGAGCTTCTGCAGGTCGGCGACGGTGCCGCCGACGAGCCGAGCGTGCCGACGGCGGGTCAGCGGCCGGGCGACGACCGCTGCGAGAGCGGCGACGACCAGCGCGACGATGACTGGGACGGCGAGCGAGGCGCCCGTCACCGGACGCTCGGCCGCCAGGAGGAGGGCGTGGCGCACGCGATCTGCATCGGCAGGTCGGGTCCGGAAGTGGAGCCCCGCGCGAGGCTCAGGTTTGGTCGCGTCCCTGGGTGGGAAGACTGACGGCGTGCCCCGTCCCGCAGCGGCATGACTCCGGGCGCAAACTCCCCCCATGCCCAGAACCCGCCCGGCGACTCCTGTGCGTTTGCGGACCTCCGCCACCTGTGGTGCCCTGAGGTGTCGGGGAGGACCCGCCCCGACGACAGCGTCCGGTCGAGATCGCGGCCATGCGCTCTACCTCGGGGGGGCCGGGCACGAGCCCGGTGACGCACCGGTCGTCGTGGCCGAGAGACCTCCCACGGTCCTCGGTCCGGCTGCCCTGCACAGGGAAGAGGACCATGCCGAGCAACCGACACCCGAGCACCGACGAGAAGCGGCAGCGGGACACCGCCGCGATCGTCCAGCAGCTCCAGGACTGCTCCGACCCCGAGACCGCCCGGCGGCTTCGGCAGGAGCTCGTCGTCCTCAACGTCCCGGTCGCCACGAGCATCGCGCTGCGCTACCGGGCACGCGGCGAGACGATCGAGGACCTCGTGCAGGCGGCGCACCTCGGGCTGGTCAAGGCGGCGGGCGGGTTCGACCCGGGGCGCGGCCTCGACTTCCTCGCCTATGCCGTCCCGACGGTCTCCGGTGAGGTCAAGCGGCACTTCCGCGACCAGGGCTGGGACATCCGGCCCCCGCGCCGGGTGCAGGAGCTGCGGTCGGAGGTCGAGCACGCGAGCTCGGAGCTGACGCAGGCCCTCGGCCGCAGCCCGCGGCTGTCCGAGATCGCGGCGCACCTCGGGGCGAGCGAGGACGACGTCGTCGAGTGCGTCGCGAGCGCCGACCTCTACCACGTGCACTCGCTCGACGCCCCGGTCGGGGGCGCCGAGGACCTCAACGTCGGGGACACCCTCGGCGACGTCGACCCGCTGCTCGGCCAGATCGAGGACGTCCTGTCGGTCCGGCCGCTGCTCGACCGGCTGTCCCCGCGCGACCGCCGCATCCTCGCGCTGCGCTACTTCAACGGCTGGACCCAGCAGCAGATCGCCGAGGACGTCGGCGTGACGCAGATGCAGGTGTCGCGGCTGATCACCAAGGCGCTGCGTCGGCTGCGTGAGGGTCTCGAGGCCGCCTGACGACGTGCGGACCGGCGTGCGGACCGACGTGCGGACCGGTGTGCGGTACGGGCAGCGCAGGTCCGGCGCTGCGCCCTACGGCACGCCGCCCGCGCGCGGCGCCCGCAGCATGATGCGCATCGTCAGGGGCTCCCCGCGGTCGTCGGCCGCGTCCGGCTCCGGATCGAGCGAGGCCTGCTGGAGCACCGCGAAACCGCGGCGCGTGTAGTAGCCGACGTTCCGGGGGTTCGCGGTCTCCAGGACGATCGGGACGCCGGCACGGTCGGCGGCGGCGAACACCGGCTCGCAGACCACCGTGCCGAGGCCGCAACCGCGATGGTCCGGGTGGGTCGCCAGGACGCCGAGATACCAGTGCGGGTCGACCGGGATCAGCACGTCGACCACCTCGTCGGTCGCGGCGATCCGTTCCGCGCTCGGCGCGGGCAGGCCGCCGACGACCTCCCCGTAGCGCGCCGACGCGACGTCCGGGCCGAGCAGGTTGCCACCCGGCGGGACCCACATCGACACGGCGGCCACGACGCCGGCGGCGTCCTCGTCGCCGGCCCCGTGGGCCGGGCCCACGACCCAGACCTCGCCACCCTCGAGCCGGGTGTCGAGCAGGACGCCGAAGAACCGGGAGGCCAGCACGTCGTACGTCGCGTCGTCCGGGAACCACCAGCGCAGCAGCGGATCGGCGCGGAAGGCCGCGACGACCGTCGCGAGCGCGGCGTCCCGCTGGTCGGCATGCAGTCGGCGGACCGTGGTCACCGGCCCATCCTGACGACCGCGTCGGGGCCGGCCGCGCGGGGGGTGGGGTCGAGCCGCCCGGCCCGCCTCTGGCCCCAGCCGGCTGTCAGCCGTTCCAGGAGCGGATCGTCGGCGTGCCCCGGTCGACGCCGAGGACGCTGATCCTGGCCGGTTCGAGCTCGAGGTGCTGCCCGGCCCCGGGGTCGAGGCGGCACCAGCGCGCGGCGAGGATCCGCAGGAAGTGCCCGTGCGCGACGACGAGCGCGCGCTCCCGGGTCCGCTCGCGCAACAGCGCGGCGACCTCGTCCGCGCGGGCGGCCACGTCGGCCAGCGCCTCCCCTCCGACGACCTCGTCCTCCCAGGGCGACCAGTGCGCGACGCCGAGGCGCTCGACGATCTCGGCCCGGGTCAGACCCTCGAAGTCGCCGTAGTCCCACTCCCGCACCCGCGGTTCGACCTCCGGGTCGACGACGCCCGCGAGCTCGGCCGTGCGCCGGGCCCGCAGCAGGGGCGAGACCACGCGCACGTCGAACGCCACCCCGTCGAGGCGCTCACGCAGCGCGACGGCCTCCCGCTCGCCCTCGGGCGTCAGCGGGATGTCACTGCGACCCGTGTGCCTTCCGACGCTGCTCCACCGCGTCGGTCCGTGCCGGACCACCCAGATCTCGACGTCGGGTTCGCTCACGCAGCGATCCTCCCCGACACCGGGCCGGGCACGAGCCACGACGTGCTGGTCGCCGAAGCCACCGCACCTCACACCCGGCCGCTGAGCACCGAGAGCGCGTGGATCGCCAGACCGGCGAGGGCGCCGACGACGGTGCCGTTGATCCGGATGAACTGCAGGTCTCGACCGACGTGGAGCTCGATGCGGCGGGAGGCCTCCTCGCCGTCCCAGCGCTCGACCGTCTCGGAGATGAGCGAGGACAGCTCGCTGCTGTACGTCGCGACGACATGCCCGACGGCGTCCTCGACGTAGGTGTCGACCTTGCCCTGCAGGACGGTGTCGCTCCCGAGCCGGCGGCCGAACGCGAGCAGCCCCGCCTTGGCCCGCTGCCGCAGGTCGCTGTCGGGGTCCTCGGTCGCCTCGACGAGCACGGTGCGGGCGGTCGCCCAGAGCTGCTCGATGCCGTCCCGGACCCCGGGGTGCTCGACGACCCGCTCCTTGAGGGCCTCGGCGCGCTCGATCGTCGCGACGTCGGTCTGCAGGTCCTTGGCGAAGCGGCCCAGCGCGTCGTCGAGGGCGAGCCTGGCGCGGTGCCGCGGGTCGTCCCGGACGTCGACGACCCACTTGAGCGCCTCGACGTACGCGCGGCGGGCGACCCGCTCGTCGAGCCAGCCCGGCGTCCAGACCGGGGCGCGGTCGAGGACCAGCTGGGTGACGAGGTCGTCGTGCTCGCTCAGCCACGCGTGGAGCTCGACGACGCCCAGGTCGACGAGGCGGTGGTGCGCGCCGTCCGCGACGATCCGGTCCAGCAGGCGCCCGGCCGGTGGTCCCCACGGACGGGCCATGACCGGTTTGAGGACGACCTCCTGGAGCAGGCTCACGACCTCGTCGTCGCGCAGCACGTGGAGCGCCCCCCGGGTCGCGGTCGCGAGCTCGGCGGTGACCCGCTCGGCGTGCGCGTCCTGCGCGAGCCAGGCTCCGAACCGGCGCGCGATCGCCGCCCGGGCGACCCGGTCGCGGACGACCCGCTCCGCGAGGAAGTTCTCCGCGACGAACTCCTGGAGACTGCGGCCCAGGGCGTCCTTGCGGGTCGGGATGAGCGCGGTGTGCGGGATCGGCAGCCCGAGCGGGTGGCGGAAGAGCGCGGTGACGGCGAACCAGTCGGCGAGCGCGCCGACCATCGCGGCCTCGGCGGCGGCGTTGAGCCAGGCCCAGCCACCGTCCCGGCCGACGGTCAGCGCGTAGACGACCGCGGCGAGGCCGAGGAGGGCGAGCGCGACGGTCTTCATCCGGCGCAGGTCACGCAGGCGCCGCTCGTCGGCGACCGCGGTCGAGGCGATGACGGGTGCGTCGGTCACCGTTTCACTCTCGCACGACCGCGGCGCCGTCGGCCCCGGAGCCGTCCCCCGTGCCGTCCCCCGGCGTCCGGCACGACGGACGCCCGAGGACGCGTCAGCGCGGTGCCATCCGGATCGCGCCGTCGAGCCGGATCGTCTCGCCGTTGAGCATCGGGTTGGCGACGACGTGCTCGACGAGGGCGGCGTACTCCTCGGGCCGGCCGAGCCGGCTGGGGTGCGGCACCTGGGCGCCGAGGGAGTCCTGGACGTCCTGCGGCAGCCCGGCGAGCAGCGGCGTCCGGAACAGACCCGGGGCGATGGTCACGACGCGGATCCTCAGCCCCGCGAGGTCACGCGCCACCGGCAGCGTGAGCCCGACGATGCCGCCCTTGGACGCCGCGTAGGCCGCCTGGCCGATCTGCCCGTCGAACGCCGCGACCGAGGCGGTGTTGACGAGCACGCCGCGTTCCTCGCCGTCCGGGCCGCCGACGGGCTCGTTCGCCGCGATCGCCTGCGCGGCGAGCCGGATGACGTTGAACGTCCCGACGAGGTTGACCTGGACGACCTTCGTGAAGAGGTCGAGCGGGTGCGGTCCGGACCTGCCGAGCGTCCGGCTCGCCGGGCCGATGCCAGCGCACGAGACGGCGACCCGGAGCGGGCCGAGCGCCACGGCGTGCTCGACGGCCGCAGTCATCCCGGCCTCGTCGGTGACGTCGGCAGGCGCGAAGACCGCGCCCTCGAGGCTCGCGGCGACGCCAGCGCCGTCCGAGGTCGGCAGGTCGACGACGACGACCCGGGCGCCGGCGGCGGTGAGCCGCCGGGCGGTCGCCAGACCGAGCCCCGAGGCGGCCCCGGTCACGAGGGCGACGGATCCCGCGACGTCCAACTCAGGTCAGCCCCTCGCTGCGCCGCTCCTCGGACAGCAGGCGGGCGAAGTCCTGCGGGTACTCCTCGGCCAGCCGGTCGAGCGCACGGACCCGCGCGCGGCGGGCGCGCACCTCGTGGTCGCCGCGGCCGCGCAGGTCGCGCGGGGCGACCGTGCGGACGGCCGGCCCCGACGACGCGGACGTCGCGGCGGACGACGACGCGGACGTCGCGGACCGCCCGGCCGGCTCGCCGGCCGCAGCGGCGTCACCGGTGTCGACGGACACCCGTCGGGTCGTCACCGCGTTCGCGGCCCGGGTGGGCGGCTTGCGGACCGGCGCCGCCCGGCACGCACGGCACGTCTGCTCGTCGCCGTCGTAGTCCTCGACCGTCTTGACCTTGCGGCACTTGGCGCACCGCCGCCACTTCTCGGCCAACTCCCCTGCCTCCCACGCACAGCCGCACACGGAGTCCCCGCGGTCCACGGCCGGGACCACCCTACGAGCCCGGGCAGCACCCGCCGCACCAGGGCGCCCATCCGGACGCGTGGAGGCGCCCGCCCGGGACGCGTGGAGACGCGCCCACCCGGACGCGTCCTCTGGTGGCGAAGGGGCCCTACGGCGGCGCTCGTAGGGCCCCTTCGCCACCAGAGGACGACCGGGCGGGCATGAGAGGGGCGAGCGGCGGGGTCCCGAGCCGGCCGAGCGCCTCCTCGGCGGCCTTCGCCACCCGCAGGAGGAACAGGTCCGCGCCGGGCCGGGCGGCGAGCTGCAGGCCGACCGGCACGTGCGTGCCGTCCGGGGTCTGCGCGCACCCGGCGGGCAGCGACAGCGCCGGCACCCCGAGCACCGTCACCCGCGAGCACGACCGCATCCAGTCCGTGTAGCGCTGCATGGGGACGCCGTCGACGACCGTCACCCACTCGTGCTCGACCGGGAACGGCAGCACCTGCGCGGTCGGCGCGAGCAGCACGTCGAAGCGCTCGAAGAACTGCGCGACCCGTTGCGCGAGAAGGGTCTCCGCGGCGAAGGCGTCCGCGACGTCCGTCGTCCGGATCGACAGACCCTCGCGGATCTCGAGTTGCACCGTCTCCTTGAGCCGTCCCACGTCGTCCGGCCCGAGCCGGCGCCCGAGGTCGCTCGCGTACATGAAGGCGCGGAGCGCGGCGAAGCACTCGTCCGCGCCGTCGAGCGGCGGGTCGGCCTCCTCGACCTCCCAGCCGAGGACCGCGAGGGTGTCGGCGGCGGCCCGCACGGCGAGCCGCACCGCCGGGTCGACGGGCAGCCCGCCGAGGTCGAGGCTGAGCGCCACCCGCAGCCGCCGGCCCGTCCGCTCGGTCGCTGCGGCCGCCGCGAGCGCCCGGAGCGGCTCGAGCGGCGGCGCGAACGTCGCGCCCGGCTCGGGCAGGGCGAGCAGGGCTCGCGGGTCGGGCCCGGCCATCACCGACAGCCCCAGCGCGACGTCGTCCACGCAGCGCCCGATCGGCCCGTGGGTGGGCATCCGGTGGTGCTGGTGGCCCGGCCCCGTGTTCGGCACCCGGCCGACCGACGGCCGCAGACCCACGACCCCGCAGAAGCCGGGCGGGTTGCGCAGCGAGCCGCCGACGTCCGAGCCGTCGGCGAGCGAGAGCATGCCGACGGCGACGGCGGCGGCCGCGCCGCCGCTCGAGCCGCCTGCCGACAGCGCGGGTGCCCACGGGTTGCGGGTGACACCGAAGACCGGGTTGAAGGTGTGCGAGCCGGCCCCGAACTCCGGCGTGTTCGTCTTGCCGATCGTGACGACGCCCGCAGCGACGAGCCGCGCGACGACGGGGTGGTCGACGTCCGGCACGTGGTCGGCGAAGACGGGCGAGCCGTACGTCGTCCTGATCCCGGCGGTGTCGTTGAGGTCCTTGTGCGCGAGCACGAGACCGTGGAGCGGACCTCGCCAGTCGCCGCGTGCGGCATCCTCGTCGCAGCCGGCGGCCTCGGCCTCGGCGCGCTCCCAGGTGCGCGTGACGACGGCGTTGACGACGCCGTCGAGCGCCTCGACCCGCAGCCGGTGCGCCGCGAGGAGCTCGCGCGCCGACAGCTGCCGGGAGCGCAGGAGAGCGGCCTGCTCGACGGCCGGCAGGTCGCAGACGGCGGTGTCGTCCACGTCGGTCACGGGCGCCATCCTGCGGGATCGGGCCCTGGCCGCGACAGGGCCAACCGCGCCAGATCGAGGGTCGGCGGTCCGGTGAGGTCCGACAGCGCGGGCCGGACGACGTCGAGTCCCCGCCCGGGCTCCGTGCGTCCGTCGTCCACAGGGGGTGCACGCGGTGGCTCCGACCCGCGACACTCGGCCCGGTGAGAGCCCTGCTGATCTGCCACGAGGAGGCGGCCGCGCCGGCCGTCCTCGGCCGGCTGCTCGTCGAGCGCGGCGTCGACGTCACGCAGCACGTCGTGCTCGCGGCCGACGGGTCGCCGCCGGACACCGCGTTCCCGCCGCTCGACGGCGTCGACCTCGTCGTCTCGTTCGGGTCGTTCGCGAACGTCTACGACACGTCGGTGCGGTCGTGGGTCGAGCCGGAGCTCGACCTCATCCGAGACGCGCTCGCGGACGACGTCCCCTTCGTCGGCGTCTGCTTCGGCGCGCAGCTGCTCGCCGAGGCGCTCGGCGGCCGGGTCGAGCGGGCTCCGGTGACGGAGATCGGCGCCGTCCTGATCGACCGGACGGACGCCGTGTCGGACGCGGTGCCGGCCGGCCCCTGGTTCACCTGGCACGAGGACCGCGTCGTCCTGCCCGACGACGTCGACGTGCTCGGGCGCACGGACCACGCGGTCCAGCTGTTCCGCCGCGGCCGCGCCGTCGGGCTGCAGTTCCATCCCGAGGCCGACCACGACCTCATCGAGGGCTGGACTCGGCTCGGCCCCGAGCACCTGCCCGCCGGGCTGACCCCCGAGTCGCTGCTCGCCGGCTGGCGGGTGTCAGAGGAGCAGGCGCACGCGAACGCCGCACGGCTCGTCGACTGGCTGCTCGCGACCCTCGTCCCGGACGGCGGGCAGTGGCGGGGGTCACGCCGGCCGGGTCGCCCGGTCGGGGGGAACCGTGGTCGGGTAGGCCCGGTGGAACGGTAGAACGGGAGAGACGGTAGAACGGTGCGGCCGCCTCGGGCGCGGTCACCGGCGAACAAGGGAGCACGTCCGATGAGCCAGTCCTCGTCCACGCCGGCCGCACCGGCCGGCCGGGTCGCGATCGTCACCGGCGCGGCACGAGGCATCGGCGCGGCCGTTGCCGCCCGGCTCGCGCGCGACGGGTTCGCCGTCGGGGTGCTCGACCTCGACGAGGCGGCCTGCGCCGGCACGGTGACGGTGATCGAGTCCGCCGGCGGGCGCGGACTCGCGGTCGGCGTGGACGTCGCCGACGCCGCAGCGGTCGCGGTCGCCGTCCGGCGGGTCGCAGAGACGCTCGGGCCGCCGACGGTGCTCGTCAACAACGCGGGGATCACCCGCGACAACCTGCTGTTCAAGATGACCGAGGACGACTGGGACTCGGTGATGGCCGTCCATCTGCGCGGCGCGTTCCTCATGAGCCGCGCCGTCCAGAAGCACATGAGCGACGCGCGGTGGGGCCGGATCGTCAACCTGTCGAGCACCTCGGCGCTCGGCAACCGCGGCCAGGCGAACTACGCCGCCGCGAAGGCGGGCCTGCAGGGGTTCACCAAGACGCTCGCGATCGAGCTCGGCCGCTTCGGCGTCACCGTGAACGCGATCGCGCCCGGCTTCATCGCGACCGACATGACGAAGGCGACCGCCGAACGGGTCGGCGTCCCGTGGGAGGACTTCCTCGCCGGCGCTGCGGACCAGATCCCGGTCGGCCGGGTCGGCGCGCCGGAGGACATCGCCGCGACGGTGGCCTTCTTCGTCCGGGACGAGGCGTCGTTCGTGTCGGGCCAGGTCGTCTACGTCGCGGGCGGCCCGAAGGCGTAGACCACTGCGCCCACCTACAGCGCGAGCGGCGGGATGCGACGACCCTGCCGGGAGCACTCGATCAGGGTCGTCAGCCGCTTGAGCCGGGTCTGCGGACGCTTCGCGCTCGTGACCCAGTGCACCGCGGTCCGCCGGTACGACGGGGCAGCGGCGGTGAACCACGCCCACGCGACGGAGTCCGCGCGCAGGAGCGTCTCGTGCTCGGGCTCCAGGACGGCGTCCGAGGTCCGTTCGTACGCCGCCTGCGCCGTCCGGTCCGGCGAGCGGGCCTCGAACGCCGCCCGGCCGGCGTCCGACATCCGGCCCTCAGCCTCGAGCCGGGCGACGAGGTCGACGTTGACCCGGCTCCAGTGGCTGCCACGGCGGCGGGGGGTGAACCGGATCGTGTAGGCCTCCGGTCCCAGGCTGCGCCGGACACCGTCGATCCAGCCGAAGCAGAGCGCCTCCTCGACCGACTCCGGCCACGTGAGCGACGGCCGCCCGGTGCCACGCTTGTGGAAGCCGACGAGCAGCTCGGCCGCCGTCGTGTGGTGCTCTGCGAGCCAGGCGCGCCAGCTGAGCGGGGTGTCGAAGAAGACGGGCTGCGGTGCGTCGCCGTCCCGGTTCACCGCCCCATGCCACCACATCCTCGGTCGACCCCGCTGCGTGAGGTCGGCCGGTGGCGTCCGGCCTCGGGTCAGCGCGTGCCGCAGTACCGGACGACCATGAGCGCGAGCGACCGCGTGACCGCGTGCAGGTCCGCCACGGGCACGGACTCGCGTGCGGCGTGCGCCAGCCGGACGTCCCCCGGCCCCACGTGGAGCGTCGGGATCCCGGCCGCCGCGTAGAGCCGCAGGTCGCTGCCGTACGGGGCGCCCCGCGGCGCGGGCTCGGGCTCGCCGGTCGCGTCGGCCCAGGCCCGCTGCGCCAGGTGGAGCAGACCGTGCCCGGCCGGCAGCCGCCCGCTCGCGAACTGGCCGCCCCACCAGGTGACGGTGACCGGGTGGTCGCGCAGCCAGGGGTCGCGTCGGCAGGCGTCGGCGACGCGCGCCTCGAAGGCCGCCCGCGCGTCGTCCGGGGTCTCGTCGAGCCGGACGCCGTAGCGTCCCTCGGCGACGAGCGCGTCGGGGACCGTGCTCGGCCAGTCACCGGCCCGGACGACGCCGATCGACAGGGGGTAGGCGATCTGGTAGCCGGCCATGAGCGGGTCGACGTCGCGGCTGCGCTCGCGCTCGAGGTCGAGCAGCGCGCGATGGACGCCCGCGAAGGCCTCGACGGCGCTGACCCCCTCGGAGCGCGACGAGCCGTGGGCCGCCTTGCCCGGCACGTCGAGCCGGAAGGTGAGTGCCCCGGCGGTCGCGGTGACGATCCGGCGGCTCGTCGGCTCGGGGATGACGCAAGCGTCACCGGTGTGCCCACGGGCCAGTGTGCCGAACGCGCCGAGCCCGCCGTCCTCCTCGCTGACGACGCTGTGCACGGCGAGGCTCCCACGCAGCCGGACCCCCGCCGTCCGCAGCGCCTCGAGGACGGCGAGCGTCGCGACGACGCCGGCCTTCATGTCGCACGCACCGCGACCCATCACCGACGGCCCGTCAGCGGTGTCGACCAGGCGGGCGGTGAACGGGTCGGCGCCGCCCCATGTCGCGCGGTCGCCCGCCGGGACGACGTCGACGTGGCCCTGGAGCACGAGCGTCGGCGCGTCGGGGTCGGCGGTCGCAGCCGGCGCCGCAGACCCGAACCCGGCCCCGGACCCGCCGGGGACGGTGCCGACGAGCCCCCAGGCCTCGTCGCGGGCGGCCTCGCTGCCGGGGAAGCCGTCCTGCGCGCAGAGCCTCGCGACGTCCATGCTCCAGAAGTCGACCTCGGCCCCGAGCCGGGTGAGCCGGTCGGCGACCCAGCGCTGGGCGTCGGCCTCGGCCGAGGTCCCTGTGACGCTCGGGATGCCGATGAGCTCGGTGAGGTCGGCGACGAGCCCTCCGGCGCGGGCGGCGTCGTCGACCGCCTCGAGCACGCGCGCCTCCGTGTCCGTCAGCTCCGTGGTCGCCATGACCGAACTGTAGGGACCTGTGCCCCTCGACCGCGCCCCCGCGGCGGTCGACCCTGGAGGTGTCCCGGACGGGCACGAGGAGGCGGTGGGCGCGATGAGCACGAGGCGGGGCGCGCGACGGTGGTCGGACCTACGGCCGTGGCAGCAGGCCGCGGTGCTCACTCTCGCCTCGACCGAGGTCGCGCTCACGGCGACCGCGGCCGTCGACCTGTGGTTCCGGCCGCGCACCGAGGTCAACGGGGTCAAGGCCCGCTGGTGGCCCGTGCTGCTCATCCAGCCGGTCGGGCCGATCGCCTACCTCGTCAGGGGACGGCGCCGGCACCACCACCGGGCGCTCGTCACCTGACCCGATCCGGCGCCGGCCCGGCTCAGCGGCCGTCGAGCAGCGGCTGCGCGGGGTCGAAGGGCGGCATCGTGCCGGCCTCGACCGCGCGCCTGCGGGCGATCCCGGACAGCGCCTCGAGGACGACGCGGCTGCCGAGCATCGCGGTGATGTCGGCGTGGTCGTGGTCGGGCGACACCTCGACGACGTCGAGCCCGACGACCGGGAGCTCGAGACAGACCCGCCGGACGGCGTCCAGCAGCTGGCGGCTGGTGAACCCGCCGGGCTCGGGCGTCCCCGTCCCGGGCGCCATCCCCGGGTCGACGACGTCGACGTCGACCGACAGGAACACGCCCTCGCACTCGTCGGTCGCGATCCCGAACGCCTCGGTGAGGCACGCGTCGAGCCCGCGGTGGACGATCTCGGTCATCTCGTAGGACCGCATGCCCTGCTCGGCCATCCAGCCGAGCGTCTCGGGCCCGGGCCAGTAGCCGCGCAGGCCGATCTGGAGGAACCGGTCACCGCGCGCGGCCCCCGACTCGATGAGCCGGCGCATCGGCTGGCCGTGCCCGAGCAGCGCGCCGAACTCCAGGTCGCCGGTGTCGGCGTGCGCGTCGAAGTGGACGACGCTGACCCGGCCCCAGCCCACGGCCCGCGCGCAGCCGGTGACGTCCGGCAACGCGATCGAGTGGTCGCCGCCGAGGACGACGGGGATCTTGCCCGCCGTCGCGACCCGGGTCACGACCTGGTCGAGCGCGTCGAGCGAGCGCGCGATGTCGCCGCTGTACATCTCGACGTCGCCCATGTCGACGACGGCGAGGTCCAGCAGGCCGTCGGTCCGCAGCGCCATCGACGGCCGCGACCCGTCGTGCCCGAGGTAGCAGGCGGCGCGGATCGCGCGCGGCCCGAACCGGGCGCCGGCCCGGTTGGACGTGCCGCCGTCGAACGGGGCGCCGACGACGACGGCGTGGGCCTGCGCCCACGTCGACTCGTCGTCGAGGTCGCACATCGGTACCCCGAGGAACGTGTAGTCAGGACCGAACATCGCGCCGTACCGCGCCACCGCGCACCTCTCCGCCCGTCGCCGGAACATCCACGTCCGCCGGCATGTCTACCACGCACGCACCGGACGGTCCGGGCCGCGGTGATGGTGGGTCAGGCCGCGCCGGCGGCGGCCGCGAGCAGCTCGGCGAGGTGCAGGACGGTCGTGCCTGACCGGCGCCGGCGCAGGCCCTCGACGAGCTGCTTCTGGCAGACGACGTTGACGACGACGACGTGGTCCAGGTCGGCCGCCTCGATCTCGTCGAGGTGGAGGTCGAGCACCGCGCGCGAGTCCGCCGGGCGCAGCATCGCGTAGGTGCCGGCCGACCCGCAGCACCGCCCGGCCGACGGCAGCTCGACGTACTCCGCGACCCGGCTGACGAGCTCGCGCGGCGGGCGGGTGACCCCGAGGCCGTTACGCAGGTGGCACGAGTCCTGCAGGCCGACCCGGGCCCGGCGGCCGCCGACGCGCACCTCGCCGAGGGCGGGCGCCGCGCCGGGGTCGGCGTCCCAGCGCTCGAGGAGGTACTCCGACAGCTCGCGCACCCGGTCCCGGCCGAGAACGTGCGCGAGGTGGGTCGCGCAGCCACCCGCGGTGACCAGGACGGTGCCGGGCATCGTCGTGCCGAGCGCGGTCGCCAGCCGCGCGCCCTCGGCCGAGTCACCGTTGTGGCCGTGCAACGCCCCGCAGCAGCCCTGCCCGGACGGGACGTCGACCACCCCGGGCACGAGCTCGAGGACGGCCCGCGACACCCCGGGGAACAGCGCCCGCTCGGCGCAGCCGAGCATGAGGTGCACCTTCCCGGGGTCGGCCGACCCGGTGGGCCGGGCCGCCCCCCGGAGCCGGCCCGCCGCTGCGAGCGCCGGTCTCACGCGCATCGCCGCTCGGACGGCGCGGGCCCGGACCGGTGCGTGCCGGCCGCGCCACTGGTGGTCGCGCCACTGCTCGAAGAGCGCGCCGTACTGCACGCCCGCCGGGCAGACCGTCTCGCAGGCCCGGCAGCCGAGGCAGAACGACGCCTGCTCGACGAGGGTGGGGTCGTCCACGTCGAGCCGGCCCTCCTCGAGCGCACGCATGAGGGTGATCCGCCCGCGCGGGCTCGACCGCTCGTCCCGCGTCAACGAGTACGTCGGGCACGCGGGCAGGCAGAAGCCGCACGAGATGCACGCCGAGAGCAGGCCGGCGTCGAAGATCCCCCGCGCGGCGACCGGTCCGGTCGCCGGCGGTGGGTGCGCGTGCGCCCCGGGACCGCCCGGACCCGCCGGGTCGGCGTTCACGAGCCCAGCTTCCCGGGGTTGAGGATGCCGGCCGGGTCGAAGGCCGTCTTGAGCCGGCGCAGCAGGGCGAGCTGGTCGTCGCCGAGCCGGGCCCGCAGGTACGGCCGCTTGGCCGCCCCGACGCCGTGCTCGCCGGTGATCGTGCCGCCGAGCTCCATCGCCGCGGCGAAGATCTCGCCGAACGCCGCCTCGGCGCGCTGCTGCACGTCGCCGTCCGCGGGGTCGAACACGATGGTCGGGTGCAGGTTGCCGTCGCCGGCGTGCCCGAACGTCGCGCAGACGACGTCGTGCCGGGTGGCGATCACGTCGATCCGGTCCACCATCTCGGCCAGCCGCGGCCGCGGGACGGTGACGTCCTCGAGCATCGTCACCGGCGCGAGCCGGGCGAGGGCCGGCAGCGAGCAGCGCCGGGCCGTCAGGAGCGCCTGCGACTCGGTGACGTCGCGGGCCGTCGTCACACCGCGGGCTCCGACCGTGTCGCAGGTGCCGCTCATCCGCTCCAGCGAGCGCGTCACGACGTCCGGCGCGCCGTCGTCCCCGAACAGCAGCAGCGCGCCGGCGTCCCGGTCGAGACCGAGCCGGGCGAAGTCCTCGACCGCGTTGATGCAGCGGTTGTCGAGGAACTCCAGCGTCGCCGGGAGGACGCCGTCCGCGATGATCTGCGCGACGGCACGGCCGGCGTCCGAGAGCGAGCCGAAGTACGCCACCCCGGTGCCGGAGGTCGCAGGCATCGGCAGCAGCCCGACCGTCACCTCGGTGATGACGGCGAGCGTGCCCTCGGACCCGGTGAGCAGCCGGGTGAGGTCGTACCCGGCGACGTCCTTCCAGAGCCGGCCGCCGGTCCGGATCACCTCGCCGGTCGGCAGGACCGCCTCGAGCCCGAGCACGTAGTTGCGCGTCACGCCGTACTTGAGCCCGCGCAGCCCCCCTGCGCACGTCGCGACGTTGCCGGCGATCGTGGAGACCGTGCGGCTGCCGGGGTCCGGCGCGTAGAGCAGCCCGTGCGCGGCGGCGGCGTCGGCGAGCGCGGCGGTCGTCGCCCCGGCCTGGGCGACGGCGAGCAGCTCGGCCCCGCTCACCTCGAGGACCGTGTTCATCCGGGTGAGGACCAGGACGATCCCGCCGTGCTCGGGGATCGTCGCCGCGGCGAGGTTGGAGCCCGCACCGCGCGGGGTCACGGGGATCCCGAGCCGGGTCGCGAGCGTGAGGACGGCGCTGACCTCCTGCGTCGTCACGGGCAGGACGACGGCGTCCGGACGGGCCCGGAACAGCGGGGTGGCGTCCCGCGAGTACACCTCGACGTCGCCGTCCGAGACGAGCACGTGCCGCCCGCCGACGATGCCACGCAGCGCCTCGACGACCGCCGGGTCCAGACCGGCGCCGGGCCGGCGGCGTCCGGCCGCCTGCTGGTGCCCGGCGGCGGTGAGATCCGTCATTGGAGCATCCAACCGGCTCACCGGCCGGGTGGCGATGCCGATCGGGCAATGATCGGTGGCATCACCCGGGGAGCTGGGGAGGGCCGACGGTCAGCGGCCGAGGCCCGCGCGGTCGACCCGACGGTGGAACCGCATGCCGGCGAGCCCGCCGACGACCGCGCCGACGAGGCTCACGACTGCGGCGGCCAGCAGGCTCACGACGCCGGTCGTCGTCACGCTGCCGTCACCGACGGGGATCCGCGGGAAGGCGTCGAGCCGGCCGAGCACGTCGTACTGACTGCCGATCGCCGCACCGACGGCCGCGACGACGAGGGCGACCGCCACGGTCCACAGCCAGACGGCGACGCCCTGCTTGACGCCGTTGAACCGGGCCATCCGACCGGCGACGTAGCCGCCGCAGTAGTAGGCGACGAAACCGATGACGAGGACGGCGATCGCGCCGCCCAGACCGATCGTCGTGACCTCGCCGGTCACGGCGTCGACCGCTCTCGCGGGGTCTGTGTTCGTCGCGACGCCGACCGCGGTGCCCGCACCGGCGAGGAGCGCGGTGAGGATGACGGCCATCCCGGTCGCGGCGAGCCAGCCGAAGAACGCCGACCCGATCTTGACGCCGCCGAACTGCTCCTTCTCCCGGTGGACGACAGAGGTCCGGTCGAGGCCGAGGTCGCCGGCGGTGGGCGCGACACCCTCGCCGTGGTCCGTGTCCGGTGCGGTGCCCGACCCGGTGCCCGGGTCCGTGCCGACGTTCGGGTCGGTTCCGACCCGGCCGGCGCCTGGCGCCTCCGGCCGCTCGAGGTGACGGGTGTCGCCGTCACCCGCCGGGCGGTCGCCGGGCCTGCCGCTCGACGTGCTGGGCGTACTCATCTGGTGGTCCCCCTGATCGCGGACGGTGCTGTCCCCGGCCAGTACCCGCCACGCACCGTGACATGCGCGGTGATGACGCCAGGATCGGCTCAGGCCGGCCCGACGCGGCGGCCACCCACCTCGTCGATCGTCAGCCGGAGCACCGTGTCGCGCTCCCCCTGCGCCCACGCCTCGATCTTCGCCCGGGCCCGCTCGACGGCGTCCGGGTCGCTGTCACGGCTCAGCAGGCCGCTCGCGATGACCGACCAGCCGGACCGGAGCACCGGGAAGGCACTGTCCACCTCGTAGGCGGCGTGCACCGCGCGGCCTGCGGTGAGCCCGGCGAGCATCGAGTCCTCGCGGGTACGGAACAGGACGTCTCCGCCGTCGAGCAGGTGGTTGAGGACGACGATCCGGGGACGGTCGTCGACGACGACCGCGAGCCGGCCGACCTCGGTGGCCCGGAGGAGTCGCAGGCACGATGCGGTGTCGACGGGTTCGAGGAGCTCGTGGCCGGCGGCGGGGTCAGTCATGCGTCCAGCCTCCGCGCCCGGGAGGCGGCCTGTCCAGGCCGTTCGTCCGCCGTGGGGCCAGGCCCGGCCCGCAGCGACCCGCGGCGACCTACTCGCGCGTGGCGTTCTCGGCGGCCGCAGCCCGCTCGGCCGTCGCCTGCTCCTGCACGACGCGCGCCTCGTGCACCTCCTCGACGTGGCGGGCGTCCTGGGCCGCCTCGGCCTCTGCGGCCTCTGCGGAGGTGGCTGCCTGCTGGGCCTGCCGACTCCGGTCGGCCGCCGCCCCCTCGACCTCGACGCCTGCCCTCGCCGCCGCGGCGTCGGCCTCGCGGCGCGCGGCGTCGGCCGTCGTCGCGGCCTCGTCGGCCTGCCGCCGGCCCTGGTCGGCGATCTCCTCGGCGGTGGCGGCCTTCTCCTCGTCGTCGGCGGCGAACAGGTGCTTGATCTGGTCGAAGAGCCTGACGCGCACGTGGTCTCCCTGTCCCGGCCGCCGTCGGCGGCGCTGGTGTGGCGCGCTTCACGATCCGGGTGTGTCCCGACCGTACTGGACGCCTGTGACGGGCTGCACGCCGAGATCACCGACGGCGGTCACGGTCCTGCGACGCTGCGTCCGCGTCCCCGGCGTCCTCGTCGAACGCAGCGCGCATCCGCAGGTCCCGTCGGGGGTCTGCGACGGCGCAGCAGGCCCGCCCGGCACGGATCCGGCCCGTCGCCGCACCGACGACGAGGCCGACCAGGAACAGGACGACGGGCGCCGCGACGAGGAGCCTCGTCATGTCGCACCGCCGTGCTCGTCGGCCGCCTCTGCGGCCGTCCGGGTCGTCTCCACCGGTGCAGTGTGTCAAGCGCGCCGTGCCGGCGCGATCACGGTCCGCCGGACGACGGCTGCTCGGGCCCGGCTCACTCCTGCGGCGCGACCACCCGCGCACGGCGTCCGCGCTGCGCCCAGACGACCGAGGCGATGACCGCGCACGCCGCGAGGACGGCAGCGGGTGTCACGGTCTCGCCGAGCAGCAGCGCCGACCACACGAGCGTCAGGAGCGCCTGGAGCTGCTGGACCTGCCCGCCGCGCGCGATGCCGGCCATCGAGAGCCCGCGGTACCAGGCGAAGAACCCCAGGTACATCGACGAGACACCCAGCCCGACGAGGCTCACCCACTCCGGCAGCCCGGGCGCGTGGTCGTCGTGCGTCACCCAGGCGAGGACCGCGGTCGCGGGCAGCGTCACCGGCAGCGCGATGACGACGACCCACGAGATGACCTGCCAGCCGGGCATCGCGGCGGTCACCGACGCGCCTTCGACGT
>DAIOGQ010000047.1:0-18245 GCA_036745175.1 Kineosporiaceae bacterium | reverse complement strand
CGCCAAGGACACGAAGAACATCAACTGCGCCTACAAGTGGCTCGACCACATCGCCTCGCCCGAGGTGAACGCCCAGATCGCCGAGTACTTCGGCGAGGCGCCGGCCAACGAGAAGTCGTGCGCGCTCACGAAGAACACCGAGCACTGCACGCTCTTCCACGCGGCCGAGACCGACTACTGGAAGGACGTCTGGTACTGGACCACGCCGACCGAGACCTGCCTCGACGGCCGGACCGACGTCAAGTGCGTGGCGTACGAGGAGTGGGTGCGCGCCTGGTCATCGCTGCGTAGCGCCTGACGGCCGATCCGGGCTCGCCGGACCGGGACGACCGCTCGTCCCGGTCCGGCGCCCGACCGGCTCCCGCCCGGCTCCAGGCTCCGAACCCGTTGCCCGACAGGAGGTGCGACGATGCGCCGGTGGGCGTCCTTCCTACACCGCCACGTCTGGCTGCGTGTCACCGGGCTGCTCGCGCTGCCGCTGGGCTGGCTCCTGCTCGTCTACCTCGTGCCGCTCGGGCTGCTGTTCCTCACCGCACTGTGGAAGACCGACAGCTTCACCGGCCGGGTCCGGCGCACCGTGACGACGGACAACCTCGCCGACATCTTCAGCGACCCCGTCTACGTGCAGGTCATGGGGCGCACCGTCGCTGTCGCTGTGGCGGTCACGGTGCTGTGCGCCGTCCTCGGGCTGCCGATGGCCTTCTTCATGGCCCGGGTCGCCTCGCCCCGCTGGCGTCCGGTGCTGGTCGCGCTGGTGCTCACACCGCTGTGGGCGTCCTACCTCGTCAAGGTATACGCGTGGCGCACGATGCTCGCCCCCGAGGGGGGGCTCGTCGACGACGTGCTGTCGTTCGTCGGCGCCGCGTCGCCCGGCTACGGATGGGTGGCCGTCGTCCTGGTCCTGACGTACCTGTGGCTGCCGTACATGGTGCTGCCGCTCTACACCGGGCTGTCGACGATGCGAAGCTCGCTCATCGAGGCCTCGGCCGACCTCGGCGCCCGGACGGGGACGACGCTGCGCACGGTCGTCCTGCCGCTTGTCGCGCCGTCGCTGGTGGCGGGCTCCGTGTTCACCTTCTCCCTGAGCCTGGGCGACTACATCACCGTCCAGCTCGTCGGCGGCACCGAGCAGATGCTCGGCAACGTCGTCTACCAGAACTTCTCCGTGGACCTGCCGTTCGCCGCCGCGGTCGCGACCCTGCCGGTCGTCGTCATGGTCGGCTACCTGCTCGCGGTGCGCCGGACCGGCGCCCTGCAGAACCTGTGAGGGGGACGCGTGATCCTGTCCCGGGGTGCTCGCTGGACGCTCGGGGCCGCCACGGCGGTCGGCCTCGCCTTCGTCTACGTGCCGCTGCTCGTGGTCGTCCTCAACTCGTTCAACAGCAGTCGGACCTTCACCTGGCCTCCGCCGGGCTTCACGACCCGCTGGTGGACCTCGACCGTCGACAACGAAGGGGTCCGCGCCGCCGTCGTCACGTCGGTCCAGGTGGCGGCGCTCGCCACAGCTGTCGCCCTCGTGCTCGGCACCCTCGCCTCGACGGCGGTGACCCGCTACTCGTTCTGGGGCCGGGACACGATCTCGCTGCTCGTCATCCTTCCGATCGCGCTGCCCGGCATCGTCACGGGAATCGCGCTCAACTCGCTCTTCACCGGTTTCCTTGGCGGGCTGACTTTCATCACGCTCGTCATCGGCCACGCGACGTTCTGCATCGTCGTCGTCTTCAACAACGCGACGGCGCGGTTGCGCCGCCTCGCGCCGAACATCGAGGAGGCGTCGATGGACCTCGGCGCCACCCGGTTCACGACCTGGCGGCTCGTGACGTTCCCCGCGCTGCGCAGCGCGCTCGCCGCGGGCGGCCTCCTCGCGTTCGGCCTGTCGTTCGATGAGATCATCGTGACGACCTTCACGGCGGGCCCGGGGATCCAGACGCTGCCGCTGTGGATCTTCCAGAACCTCTTCCGGCCGAACCAGGCCCCGGTCGTCAATGTGGTGGCCGCACTGCTCGTGGTCGTGTCCGTCGTACCCGTCTACCTCGCGAACCGGTTGTCCGCCGACTCCACGACCGGCGGCCGGCTCTGACGCAGGCGCCGCCGACCACGCCGCCCGACACCGAGCCGTCGGGTCCGACCTGCCTCACCAGCGCCCGGACGCCGTGAGCGCCGGCTCGTCGAGCACCTCGATGTGGTGCCGGTCCAACCGCAGCACTCCCCGCCGCTCGAGGCGCCGCAGCACCTGGTTCGCGGTGGCCCGGGACACGCCGGCGAGGCTGGCCAGCTCCTCCTGCGTGATCGGGACGAAGGTGCCGCCGAAGCCCTGGGCCGCCTCCCGCAGCCGACGCGCGACCCGGCGGTCCGCAGGCATGAAGTACGCCTCGGTGAGCAACCTGTCCAGCCGTTCCACGGTCGCGGCCAGCAGGTGCGCGAGGAGGGTCGCAGTGGCAGGGTCGTCCTGGCACAGCCGCTCGAAGGCCCGGCGTCCGAGGCTGAGCGTCTCGACGGAGTCCAGGGCCACGATCGTCGCGGTGTGCCGATGGTTGGGCCGCAGCAGGCTCAGCTCGCCGAACTGGTCCCCAGGACCGAGCAGGGCCAGGGTCAGGACGTCGCCGTGCGGCGTCGTCGTCCGGATCGAGACGTGCCCGGAGGCGATGAGGTGCAGGGCGTCCCCGAGGTCGCCCTCGTGGTAGACGACCTCGCCGGGGGCGAAGAGCCGCCGCCGCGCCGCAGCGAGCAGCCGTCCCCGCTCGGACCACGCCACGCTGCTGAGGACGCTGTTCTGCACCTCTCCAGATCACCGCACGCGTGGCGCCGTCACCAGTCGCGAACGTCCTCGGTCCCTCGCGCGACCGGACCCGCGCGGGCCTGAGGACGAGGTCCGGGTCCGCGCGGGTCCGGCCGCCGGTGCGCGCGGGCTGTCAACCGGCGCGTTCGCCGCTTCGGTACTGCTGCCAGGCGTCGCCACCGGCGGCGCGTTCGCCGCTTCGGTACTGCTGCCAGGCCTGCTGGGACAGCCCCATCGGCCCGGTCGCGACAGGCTCGGTACCGTCGCCCGACATGATGAGCAACGTCCCGACGGCTGCGCCGGTCACGACCGCAGCGGCGACCACGGCCGCGGCACGCCTGCGCCGCGGACGCCGACCGAGGGGCTCGGGCGTGCGGGCGGGCGCCCGCACGGGCGTCGGGACCGCCTGCCGAGGCAGCTGCCCGGTGCGGGTGGGGGTGGTTGCGGGACGGCCGAGAACCGTCCGTGTGGTGGTCGCCATCTCGACCTCCTTCCGATGGCTCGCGGAGCCCCGCGAGCGCGCTCGTGTACTGGTCCTCTCCAGCGTCCCGCGGTCGCGGCCGCGGGACCGTCCCGGTCGCGACGCCGCGGCTGTCGTGCCGGCGACACTCACCGGCGAGGCGCTCGGCGGTGCGGGACCCGGTGCCGCCGACGCCTACCGGTCGGCGAGAACCTGGAGCGTCGCCAGCGTCGGGTCTGCGGCGTAGGCGATCCGTCCGCCGTCGGCCTGCGCGGAGAGCAGCGCCGCGAGCGCCGACGCCGTCACCCGCTCACCGGGGGCGAGCACGGGCACCCCGGGTGGGTAGGGCGCGACGAGTTCGGCGCTCACCCGGCCGACCGCGGCGTCCGCCGGAACCGTCTCGTGAGGTGCGAAGAAGGCCGTCCGGGGGTCGGTGGCGGTCGAGGGCTCCACGGTCCAGACGGGGGACGGCGTGACGGGCCGCGGTGTGCCACGGTGCCGTTCGACGGAGGCGATGACGACGTCGAGGAGCCGCGTGACGCTCGCCTCGTCGTCCGCGACCGTCACCATCGGCACGAGCACGTCGCGGTCGGCCATCTCCAGACCGATCCCGGCGGCCCAGAGGTCGGCCTCGACGCGGTGACCGTGTGCACCTGTGCCGGCGAGCAGCACGACGAGCTTGGCCGGGTCCACCAGAAGCGGCCCGGAGGGGTGGTCCGCGGGCCGGTCGTCGAGGGTGGCGAGGCCGGGGACGGCCGTGAGCCGGTCCCGCGCGGAGCGGACCAGGCTGGTGAGGCGGCCTACCAGCGCCTCCCCGTGCCGCGCCAGCAGCGCCCGCGCGACGTCCGTGCTGGCGAGGATCGCTCCCGCCGGACTCGTCGTGCTGCTCGCGTCGAAACCCCGGTCGAGGCGGCCCGGGTCGAGCCGGCCACCGGCGCGCGTCGTCCGGGCGAGGACGATCGCGGCCTGGCTCCACGACGGCAGGGTCTTGTGAGCGCTCGTGACCATCGCGTCGGCCCCGGCGGCGAGCGCGTGGGGCGGCGTCGTGGGGGAGAAGCCGAAGTGCGCCGCCCAGGCGGCGTCGACGACGAGCGGGACGCCGGCCGCGTGCGCAACCTGCGCGTGGGCCGCGACGTCACCGACCGTTCCGACGTATGACGGGTCGCCGAGCACCACGGCGCACGCGTCCGGGTGCCCGGCGAGCGCCGCCTCGACGTCGCCGACCGACACCGAGGTCGGTAGTCCGGTCCTGGCGTCCATCGCCGGCCGGACCCACACCGGCCGCAGCCCGGCGAGGACGATCCCGAGCAGGAGCGAGCGGTGCAGCGTCCGCGAGACGACGACCTCCTGCCCGGGTGCACCGAGGGCGAGCGCGAGCGCCTGGTTGCCGTGCGTCGAGCCGCCGACGGAGAACCGGCACCAGTCGACGCCCCACAGCACGGCCGCCCGCCGCTCCGCCTCGGCGAGCAGTCCGCCGGTCTGCTTGAGCGTGTCGAGTCCCCCGAAGAGCGGGATGTCGCCCGAGATGACGTCGCCGACGAGATGGGTGCGCTGCTTGTGCCCCGGGATCGTGAACGGCGTCGCCGCCCCCGCCCGGAGCAGCTCACCGAACGACAGCCAGGCGTCGAGCAGGGGTGCGTCGCCGCGCAGCCCGAGGGGGTCACGCGGGTCGTGCGGGTCGGGCGGGGTGCGCACTCGGGGGTGGGCGGGGTCGAGCGGGTCACGCGGTCCGGCGGCAGCGGGGTCCGGCGGCGTCACGGCGTCATGGTCGCACCGGTCGACCCGCTCCGCGGACGACCCCGCCGCATGTCCCGCCCCGGATGCCCCGCCCGACGCGTCAGCGTTCCCCGGGACGACGGATCGTGGGGCATCCCGCGGCACGTCGCCGTCGGATCCCACACGATGACCCCTGGCGACGACCTGCCGCCGACCGGCCCGGCGCCACCACCCCTCACGCCCGCCGCCGTGCCCTCAGATGTGAGGGCAGAGCAAGGCGCGTGGACGACAGGGGCGGAGCCGGGTGGGGTGCGGTCAGCCGGGATCGGGGGTGTGGCGGTCGAGGATCGTCGTGAGGTCCACGCCGTCGGGGAGGGTGCCGAAGGTCATTCCGCCGTCGCTGGCGAGGCGGGTGGCGCAGAAGGCGTCCGCGACCGGGGCCGGTGCGTGCCGGACGAGGAGGCTGCCCGCCAGGACCGTGGCCATCCGCTCCACGAGACGGCGGGCGCCGCGTTCGACGGCTGCCGAGCCCACGCCGTCCGGGCTGCTCAGCAGCGCGCCGACGTCGTGGCGAAGGCCGGCGGCAGCGAGGTCGAGCCGGGTGTCGGCGCCGGCGGCGCGCTCGACCTCGGCGAGCAGCGCCTCGCCGGCGGCGGGGCTGCGGACCAGCGCCCGCAGGACGTCGAGGGCGTTGACGTTGCCCGAGCCCTCCCACACCGAGTTGACCGGCGCCTCGCGGTACAGCCGCGGCAGGACCGACTCCTCGACGTACCCGTTCCCGCCCAGGCACTCCAGCGCCTCTGCCGCCAGCGCGGGGCCGCGCTTGCAGACCCAGTACTTGGCGACGGCGGTCCCGATCCGGCGCAGGGCGTTCTCGTGCTCGTCACGGTCGCGTTCCGTGCGGTCGACGGCGCCGGCGAGCCGCAGCGCGAGCGTCGTCGCGGCCTCGGACTCGACGGCGAGGTCGGCGAGGACGTTCTGCATGAGCGGCGCGTCGGCCAGCCGGCGGCCGAACGCCCACCGGTGGCGCGCATGGTGCGTCGCCTGGGCGACCGCCTGCCGCATGAGCGCCGAGGTGCCGAGGACACAGTCGAGCCGGGTCAGCGCCACCATCTCGACGATCGTCGCGACCCCGCGGCCGGGGGCGCCGACCAGCCAGCCGACCGCTGCGTCGAGCTCGATCTCGGCCGACGCGTTCGACCGGTTGCCGAGCTTGTCCTTGAGCCGCAGGAGCCGGACGGCGTTGCGGCTGCCGTCGGGCAGCACGCGGGGCAGCAGGAAGCAGCCGAGCCCCTCGGGCGTCTGGGCGAGGACGAGGAACGCGTCCGACATCGGTGCCGAGCAGAACCACTTGTGCCCGGTGAGGCCGTACGCCTGCGCACCCTCGGCGTCGGCGCCGGGGGCCCGGACTGCGCGCGTCGTCCCGGCCCGGACGTCGGAGCCGCCCTGCTTCTCGGTCATCGCCATCCCCATGAGCGCGCCGCCTTTGTCGGCGACGGGCACGAGGGCCGGCGCGTAGTGCCGGGACGCCAGCCGCGGCGCCCAGATCGCGAACAGGCCCGGCGCCGCGCGCAGGGCCGGCACCGAGGCGTACGTCATGGACGCCGGGCAGCCGGTCCCCGCGTCCACCTGGCTCCACACGACGAAACCGGCCGCGCGCGCGACGTGCGACCCGGGTCGGGGGTCCGACCACGGCGCCGCATGGAGCCCGTGCCGCACGCTCGCGCCGAGCAGCTCGTGGTAGGCGGGGTGGAACTCGACCTCGTCGACCCGGTGGCCGAAGCGGTCGTGGGTGCGCAGCCGCGGCCGGTGGACGTCGGCCGCGACGCCCAGCTCGATCGCCTCGGGCGCCCCGGCCCGCCGGCCGAGTGCGTGCAGGTCCTGGCCGGCCCAGCCGGCGCCCTCGCGTTCGACCGCCTCGACGAGGACACGGTCGGACTCGTAGACGTCGTAGTCCTCCAGCGGCGGCGGCTGGTTGGTCACCTGATGGGTCGCGTACCCGCCCGGTGGTGCGGCCGGCCCGGGCGTGCTGACCGTCGGGCGGGTGGCCCTCGGGCCGGTGACCGGCGGCGCGTGCGGTTCGACGGCCATCCGGTGACTCAAGCACGACATTCCGGACCAGGCAAGGCTTCGGGTCAGGCCGAGAGCCGGTCCGCGCCGCGGACGTCGACGACGGGCAGAGCCGGCGCGGTCGTGCCCTGCTCCGGCGGGGTCGTGCCCTGCTCCGGCGGGGCGGTCGGCGCGGCGCCCGGCGGCGCGAGCACGTGGACGGCGCTCTTGCCGGACCGCTTGGCCCGGTACATCGCGATGTCCGCGGCGTGGAGCAGGCCGGACGCCGTCGTCCGGGCGCCGTCCTGGCCCGCGGCCGAGAGGGCGACGCCGATGCTTCCGCCGCGGTGGCACGCGACCCCGTCGACGAGCACCGGGGCGCGCAGCGCGGCGAGGAGGCGGTCGGCGATCTCGCCGGCGCTCGCCTCGTCGGGGACGTCCGGGCAGAGGACGACGAACTCGTCGCCGCCGACCCGGGCGACGGTGTCGGCCGGCCGGACGGCGTCGCGCAGCCGACCGGCGATCGTCACCAGGACGTGGTCGCCGACAGCGTGCCCGCCGGTGTCGTTGACGGCCTTGAAGTCGTCGAGGTCGCAGAAGGCGACCAGGACGCGGGCGCCGGTCCGCGCCGTCCCTGCGAGCGCCAGGTCGAGGCGGTCGGCGAGCAGGGTGCGGTTCGGCAGCCCGGTCAGCGCGTCGTGGAGGGCGAGGTCGCGCAGCCGGTCGTGCTCGCTGGCGCGGTCGGTGACGTCGACGACCTGGACGGCGAGCCGGGGAGCGCCGGACCCCGGCGGCAGCACGGCCATCGACACGTGGACGCGGCGGCCGACCCCGGCGACCTCGACCGTCTGCTCGCCGTGCCACGCGGGCAGCCGGCCGTCGGCGAGCGCGAGGAGGGTGCTGGTCGCACGGTCGCGCTCATGCGCCGCGAGCAGTTCGGCCCACGCCGCCGCGTCGACGTCGCGGCAGACGAGGTGGACGAGCGCGGGGTTGGCGTGCTCGACCCGCCAGACGCCGTCCCGGTCGTCGAGCCGCAGGACGGCGAGGCCGACGAGGGCATGGTCGAAGCTCAGCCGGTAGGCGGCCGCGTCGGCACCGGCCCGGGCGGCGGCCCGCCCGGCCCGGACGGCGACGGCCACGAGGATGCCCGCCGCCAGCGCGACCACGACGGCCAGCACGACCGTCGGCGCTCCCCACATGCCGGCCTCCCGCCGTCCGTGATCCCCGACACCGGTGGTCTCGGCAGGTCCGGCCCCAACCTTGAGCCGTACGGGTGATCACCCGTTCGGCTGATTCGCCGCGGCGTGCACGAGCGGCAGGCAGCGGTAGGGCAACGGCGTCGCGAGCGCGATGGTCGTTGACAGCCGGACGACGTGCGGGCACCGGAGGATCTCGTCGATGACCCGCTGGAGGTCGGCGTTGGACCGGGCCACGACCCGCACGAGCAGGTCCGCGCCGCCGGTGATCGTGTGCGCCTCGAGCACCTCGGGGACCCCCGCGACGTGCCGGGCGACCGCGTCGTGCGTCGTCCCGGCGGCGGGCTGCCCAGCCTCCCGGGCGTGCGTGGTCCGCGGGTTCGCGTCGACGCCGTCGACGGACTGCCGGATCTCGACCGAGCAGAAGGCGGTCACCGGGTAGCCGATCGCTGCCGGGTCGACGTCCGGGCCGAAGCCGCGGACGACACCGTCGCGCTGGAGCCGGTCGAGACGGGCCTGCACGGTGCCACGGGCGACCCCGAGCCGGCGGGCCGCCTCGAGGACGCTCGTGCGGGGCACCCGCGTGAGCAGCTCGACGAGCGCAGCGTCGAGCTGGTCGACCCGGCCACGTGCGTCCATGGCCCGATCCTGCCGCACCCGGCACCCGGCACCCGGCACCCGGCACCCGGCACCCGGCACCCGGCACCCGGGCCGGACTGGTCTGCCTGCGCGCTGACCGCCCTATCGTGGCCGGATGACCGCCGTCCTCGGGGCCGACGTCGTCCCTGCTCTCGCCGAGGCCCTGCCCGAGCACGTCCTCGTCACCGACCCTGCCCGGGTGGAGTCCTACCGGCACGACCGTGCGATGTTCTGCCCGGCGGGGACGCCGCTCGCGGTCGTCCTCGCGCGGGAGACCGCACACGTCCGGCACGCGCTGCGCACGGCGTCCCGGTTCGGCGTCCCGGTCGTCCCGCAAGGGGCGCTGAGCGGGCTGTCCGGCGCGGCGAACGCGATCGAGGGCTGCATCGTCGTCAGCACCTCGGCCATGACGCAGGTGCTCGAGGTCGACACCGCGAACCGGCTCGTCGTCACCCAGCCCGGGATCTACAACGCCGACCTCTCCCGTGCCGTGCAGGCCCACGGTCTGTACTACCCGCCGGACCCGTCGTCGTGGGAGTTCTGCTCGATCGGCGGCAACCTCTCGACGAACTCCGGCGGGCTCTGCTGCGTGAAGTACGGCGTGACGACCGACTACGTGCTCGGCCTGGAGGTCGTGCTCGCGTCGGGCGAGGTGCTGCGGACCGGGCGACGCACCGTCAAGGGTGTCGCCGGCTACGACCTGACGAGGCTCTTCGTCGGCAGCGAGGGGACGCTCGGGGTCATCACCGAGGCGACGCTCCTGCTGCGGCCCGCCGCTGCGCGGCCCCGGACGGCGGCGGCGACGTTCGCGACCGTGCGGGCGGCGACGGACACCGTCGCGGCGGTCGTCGCCCGCGGACACGTGCCGAGCCTGCTCGAGCTGATGGACGCGACGTCGATCCGCGCGGCCAACGAGCACCTTCGCTCGGACCTGCCCGACGACTGCGCCGCGATGCTCGTCTGGCAGTCCGACAGCGGCGGCGACGTCGCGGTCCGCGAGGTCGCCGCGATCGGCGCGGTCGCCACCGAGCACGGCGCGACCGACGTCGTCGTGGCCGACGACCCCGCCGAGGGCGAGATCCTGCTCGCCGCCCGGCGCTGCGTCCTCACCGCGCTCGAGGCCTACGGCACGACGCTCGTCGACGACGTGTGCGTGCCGCGCGACCGGCTCGGCGACCTCTTCGAGGGCATCGACCGGATCGCCGCGGCACGCGGCGTCGTCATCGGGACCGTCGCGCACGCCGGCGACGGCAACTCCCACCCGAACGTCGTGTTCGACGCCACGGACGCGCTCCAGGCCGAGAACGCCCGGCTGGCCTTCGGCGAGATCATGGACCTCGGCCTCGCGCTGGGCGGCACGATCACCGGTGAGCACGGGGTCGGCGTCCTCAAGCGCGAGTGGCTCGAGCGCGAGGTCGGGCCGGTGTCGCTGGCGGTCCACCGGGCCGTCAAGGCGGCGCTCGACCCGGACGGGATCCTCAACCCCGGCAAGGTCTTCTCGCTGTAGGGCTACAGCCCCTGCCAGCCGGGCTTGCCCGCGTAGACCTCGCGGTAGTAGCCGGCGCGGGCCAGCCCTGTCGCGGCCGCCTCGTCCAGCAGGACGCTCGCGTGCGGGTGCAGCTGGAGCGCGGACGCCGGGCACGACGCTGACAACGGCCCCTCGACGGCCGCGGCGACGGCGGCCGCCTTGCCCTCGCCGCACGCGAGCAGCACGAGGTGCCGGGCGTCGAGGATCGTCGCCAGGCCCTGGGTCAGCACGTGGTGCGGGACGTCGTCCGGGCGCTCGAAGAACCGCGCGTTGTCCGTGCGGGTGCGCGCGGTGAGGGTCTTGATCCGGGTCCGCGACGCGAGCGACGACCCCGGTTCGTTGAAGCCGAGATGGCCGTCCGAGCCGATCCCCAGCAGCTGGAGGTCGACCCCGCCCGCGGCGGCGATCGCCGCCTCGTACGCGGCGCACGCCGACACCACGTCGGCGGCGTCGCCGTCGGGCGCGTGCACCGCGGCCGGGTCGAGACCGAGCGGCCCGGTGACCTCGGCGGCGATGACGGCGCGGTAGCGCTGCGGGTGCCCGGCCGGTAGCCCGACGTACTCGTCGAGGAGGAACGCCGACGCCTGCGCGACCGGGAGCCCGGCCTCGCGGTGCCGGCGGCGCAGCGCGGCGTAGGTCCCGAGCGGGCTCGACCCGGTCGCCAGCCCCAGCACCGGCCGGGCGGACGCGCCGAGCATCGTCTGGACGGTGTCCGCCGCGAGCCGGGCGACCGCCGCGGCATCGGGCAGGATCACGACCTCCACGTCCTCACCTCGTCCTCGTCGTCGGTTCGCACCGCTGCCGGGGACGGGGTCGCCGGCTCGACCTGACGGCCGCCGACGACGACCGCGTGCAGGGCCAGGTCCGGGGTCCACACGGCGACGTCGGCCCGCGCGCCGACGTCGAGCCGACCGAGGTCGGGGCGGTCGAGCAGATCGGCCGGCGTCCGGGTCGCGGCGACGAACGCCTCCGCGGGCGGGCACCGGGTCGTCGCGACGAGGGTGCGCACGCACGTGTCGAGCCCGACCGCGCTCCCGGCCAGAGTCCGCGACCCGTCGGCGAGCCGGACGGCGCCACCGTCGACGAGGACCTCCTGGTCGCCGAGGACGGTCCGCCCGTCGGGGAGCCCGAGGGCGGCGGTCGTGTCGCTGACGAGCATGAACCGGCGCGGGCCGAGGGCCCGCCACGTCGCGCGGACGACGGCCGGGTGGACGTGGCGGCCGTCGACGATGACGCCCGCGACGAGGTCGGGCACCCCGTCGGCGAACCCGCCGAGCACGGCGCCGACCGGGCCGGGTTCGCGGTGGCCGAGCGGCGGCATCGCGTTGAACAGGTGCGTCACGGCCCGGGCGCCGGCCTCGACCGCGGCCCGGACCTGCCCGTAGCCGGCCTCGGTGTGCCCGACCCAGACGACGACCCCGCGCTCGGTGAGGCTGCGCACGACGTCGAGCGCGCCGGGCAGCTCGGGGGCCAGGGTCACCGCGACGACGCCGGCGGCACGGGACCAGCCGGCCACGGCGCCGGTGTCCGGCGTCCGCAGGTGCTGCGCCGGGTGCGCGCCGCGGCGTCCGGGGGCGAGGAACGGTCCCTCGGCGTGGACGCCGACGACGTGCGCCGCGGGGACGTCGTCTCCGGCGCGCGCCGCCGCCGCGAGGGCACGCTCGACGGTCCCGGCCGGGGACGTCACGACGGTCGGGACGAACGCGGTGACGCCGTGCCGGAGCATCGCCCGGGCGACGACGGGGAGCCGTTCCGGCTCCCGGGTGAGGTCGGCCCCGGCGGCGCCGTTGACCTGGGCGTCGACGAGGCCGGGGGTGACGAGCATCCCGGTCACGTCGAGCCGGCGCGTGCCCGACGGGACGTCGTCGACCCGGCCGCGCGCGACGACCCGGCCGGCCGCGAGCAGCAGGTCGCCCTCTGCCCACCCCGGGGCGTCGACATCGAGGAGCCGGCCGCCGGTCAGGAGCAGCGCGCCGGTGCCGGGGACGGTGACGCGCCCGCTCACCGTCCGCTCACCGGCTCGGCTCCGCCACCAGGAGCGCGGCACCGATCGCCGCGACGGGCTGGCCGGCCGGGACGAGCCGGACCCGCGCGGGCAGGTCGAGCGAGGCGAGGAAGGCCGAGTCCCGCCCGCGCCGGGTCAGCGCGGCGGCGACGGCCGCCCGCAGCGGCTCCCCGACGTCCGCGACACCGCCGCCCAGGACGACGACGTCGGCGTCCACGGTGAGGACGAGCAGCTGGACGGCGGACGCGAGGTGCCCGGCCACCTCGTCGCGGACGGCCACGGCCTTGAGGTCGCCGGCTGTCGCGGCGCGGAAGAGACCGTGCGCGGGGCCCTCCCCGGACCCGGACCCGGGGTCGGGACCGGCCCGCGGCCCGTCGACCGGCCAGGCCCGGGCGATCGCGCTGCCCGAGCCGAGAGCCTCCAGGCAGCCCCGCTGCCCGCAGCCGCAGAGCGGACCGGTCGGGTCGACGGGCACGTGGCCGATCTCGCCGGCCGTGCCGCGGGCGCCGCGGTGGAGCGCGCCGTCGACGACGAGCCCGGCGGCCAGGCCCGTGCCGATGCTCAGGTAGGCCAGGTCGCTGCCGACCCCGAGGGTGCGGGCGGCGCCGAGGGCCGCGGCGTTGACGTCGTTCTCGACCCGCACCGGCAGCCCGGTGCGCTCACCGAGCCGCTGTGCCAGGGCGAGCCCGTCGTCGCCGACCCCGAGGTTGACCGCGTGGGACAGCACGCCCCGCTCGGCGTCGACGAGCCCGGGGACGCCTACCCCGATCCCGGCGAACGCCGCGGTGTCCGTGCCCAGCCGGCCGGCCAGCGCCGCGACCGCGGCGGTCGCGACGTCGACGACCCGGTCCGGCCCCGGCTCGCTGCCCGTCCGGACGCTCGCCACGACCCGGCCGTCGACGTCGACGGCCACCGCGAGCACCTTGGTGCCACCGATGTCGAGGCCGACCCGCATCCCGCTCACCCCTTCGGTCACGGCACGTCGCCGGCGTTACTTGACCGCGCCGGCCGTGAGACCGCCGACCAGGTGCTTCTCGATGGCTGCGAAGAGGACGACGACGGGGACGATCGCGATGATCGACGCGGCGAAGAGCTGGTCCCAGTTCTGCTCGTAGCCGGTGACGTAGGAGCTGATCCCGACCGTGAGCGGCTTCTTCGCGTCGTCCTGGATCAGCGTGAGCGCGACGACGTACTCGTTCCACGCGGCGATGAACGTGAAGGTCACCGTCGTGACGAGGCCGGGGAGCGTCAGCGGCAGCATGACCCGCCACAGCGTGCCCATCCGGCCGCAGCCGTCGAGGTGGGCGGCCTCCTCGATCTCCCGGGGGATCGAGCCGAAGAAGCCTTGCAGGATCCAGATCGCGAACGCGAGGTTGAACGCCGAGTTCGTGAGGATGAGCGCCAGGTAGGTGTTGACCAGGCTCAGCTCGAAGAACTCCCGGTAGATGCCGACGACGAGCGCGGTGGGGGAGAACATCTGGGTCATGAGGACCAGGAGCAGGAACGCCGTCCGGCCGCGGAAGCGGTGCCGTGCGGTGAAGTAGGCCGCCGGGACGGCGACGACGAGGACGACGACGGTGGACGTTCCGGCCACGAGCATCGAGCTCTTGAGCCAGGACAGGAACCGGGCGTCCGACAGCACCGTGCCGAACGTGCCGAGCTGCCACGTCCTGGGCAGGAAGGACGGCGGTGTCGCGAGGACGTCGCGGCTCGGGCGCAGGGCGTCGAGGAGCATGACGGCGTAGGGCAGCGCGAAGACCGCGGCCACGGTCAGGCCGGACAGGGACAGGACGTACGGCCGCGCCCGCCGCCAGCCGCGCCGCCGCGGGACGGCCGGCGCGGCGCCGCCGGAGCCCGGCGCCGTCGGGACCGGGCGGGTCGCGCTCACGGTGCTCACTGGTCCGTCGCCTCCTTCCAGTTCGAGATCCGCAGGTAGGCCAGTACGACGACGAGGATGAGCAGCACGTTCGCGACGCCGGCCGCCGCCGACATCCCGACGCTCTTCTCGGCGCTCTTGAACGCGAGCTTGTACATGAAGGTGATCGTCGTGTCGTGCGCGAAGCCGGGGTTGCGGTCGTTGAGCGTGTAGACGATCGGGAAGGAGTTGAAGACGTAGATGATGTTGAGCACGGTCGCCACCAGCAGCGCGGGGCGCAGCAGCGGCAGCGTGATGCGGGTGTACGCCTGCCACGGTCGCGCGCCGTCCATCGTCGCGGCCTCGTAGACGTCGTCCGGGATCGCCTTGAGCCCCGCGAGCAGGACGTAGGCGGTGAACGGCAGCGTGACGAAGGTGCCGACGCCGATCATCGAGGCCATCGTGAAGCGGTCGTCGCCGAGGAAGTCGACCGGCGTGCCGACGATCCCGGTCCCGACGAGCAGCTGGTTGAGGATGCCGTAGTTGTAGTCGAGGATCAGCATGAACAGCCGCGCGGTGATGACGAGCGAGGCCGCCCAGGGCACGATGACCGCCCAGCGCAGGAGCCGCCGTCCGAAGAACTCCTTGCTCATCAGCTGGGCGAGGGCGAGGCTGATGACGATCGAGAGCACGAGCACGGCGACGACCCAGACGACCGTGTTGAGCAGGACGGTTCCGAGGTCGGGGTGGGCGAGCAGCCGTTCGTAGTTGGCGGTACCCGCCGGGCCCTTGCGCAGGCCCGTGATCGAGTAGTCGCTCGTCGAGGCCCGGACCAGCTCGAGCGCCGGGTAGAGGACGACACCGGCGATGAGCAGGAGCGCCGGCCCGAGCCAGAGCAGCGCCGTGCCCGCGCCGGCGTGGCCGCTGCCGACGGGGCGGACCCGCCCGGGGCCGGCCCCGGCGAGCCGCTGGGTGAGCCGCCGCACGCCACGCGTCCGCGGCGAGGCGGGTGCGGCCGGCGGACCGGCCACACCCGTCCCGAGGTCCGTGGGCACCTCGTCAGCTCCCGGACTCCGCCTGCTTCTGCAGGGCGTCGAGGACGGCCTGCGGGTCGCCGTCCGGTGCGACCGCAGCACCGAGCGACTGCTGCACGGCGAGCTTGACGCGGTCCCAGTCGGGGTCGTCCGTCGGCGTCAGCTTGGCGCCCGTCAGCGTGTCGAGGTAGGTCCTCAGCTTCGGGTCGGCGGCGAAGACGTCGATGCCCGAGGTCGTCACCGGCAGGAAGCCCTCGGCCTTGATGAATGTGTTGACCTGGTCGGGGGAGTAGTAGAGGTCGTAGAACGCCTTGACCGCCTCCTGGTTGCCCGGCTTCTTGAAGGCCATCAGGTAGTCCGTGACCCCGTACGTGGCGGGCGTGCCGCCGTCCTTCGTCGGCATCGGCGCGGTCCCGTAGCGCACGGTCCCGTCCTTGTCGAGCGTGCCCGCCAGCGGCGAGAAGCCGACGACCATGCCGGCCTTGCCCGACTGGAAGAGCGCGAACGCGCCGTCCGTGCGGTTGGTCTTGCCGGGGTTGTTCTGCGTGACCTTCTCCTTCACGGACAGGTCCTTGAGGAAGGTCAGCGTCTCGACGTTCTGCGGCGAGTTGATCGACCACTTGCCGTTCGACTTCCAGTCGCCACCGTTGTTGAACAGCCAGATGGAGAACTCCGCCTGGGACTCCTCGGGGCCGAGCGGCATCGCGTAGCCGACGGTCCCGGCTCCGAGCGCCGAGATCTTCTTGGCGTCCGCGACGAACTCGTCCCAGGTCTTCGGCGGTGCCGCGATGCCCGCCTTCGCGAACAGGTCCTTGTTGTAGAACAGCGCCCGGGCCGACGACAGGTCGGGCATGCCGTACATCTTGCCCTCGTAGGTGCCGCTGGCCACGAAGTTCGGCAGCAGGTCGCTCTTCACGTCGGGCGACAGCACCTCGTCCGCGTTCCACAGCAGGCCGTCCTTGGCGTAGCTGGCGTATATGTTGAGGTTGAGGATGTCGGGCGCGTTGTTGTTCTGGATCATGGTGCTGCTCTGCTGGTCGATGTCGTTCCAGCTGATGACCTGCACGTCGAGGGTGATGCCGGTCTTGGCCTTGTACGCCTGCGCGAACCTGGTCCAGAACGCCGAGGTGTTCTCCTTGGAGTACTCGGCCGCGACGAGCTTGATGGACGTGACCTTCTCGGCTGAGCCGGACGCGGTGCCGCCGGCGGTCCCCGCGCCGGTGCCGCCGCCGCACGCGGCGAGAGCCAGGGTGAGTCCGCAGATGGTCGCGGCGAACGCCGCGTAACGCTTGGTCATGCGTGTCTCCTCGGGAGCTGAACACATGGGAGGGGTGCTCGGTGGCGACCGATCGGTCACCGGATGGTTTGTCAGGGTCGCATACGAACCAAAGGGAATCAAGGCCATTATCGTTCTGCAACAGCAGTGATCGCCCATCCGTTATGCTCATCCGAGGGCGAGCCCGACAAGATTGTCTGTACCTCATATGAACTCCAGGGTCGGGATCGACCCCTGCCCAGTCGAGGAGACCGGTGTGACCGTCACCGTGCAGCCCAGCGCAGCCGGCGCGCTGCGCCGCCCGCCGCGGTCCTCGGTCATGGTCTCGGCGAGCCTGGCCGGCGAGCTCAACCGGGCGCGCGTGCTCAAGACCCTCTACGCCAACGGTCCGTTGCCGCGCCCCGTGCTGGCCCGGCTCACCGGCTCGACCCGCGCGACGATCGGCCAGATCGTCCAGCCGCTGCTCGACGAGGGGCTGCTCGAGGAGCAGGAGCCGCTCGCGAGCGGCACCCAGGGCGGCAAGCCGGCCCGTCCGCTGTGGTTCTCCGACTCGGGGTGGCCGACCGGGGCCATGCTCGTGCTGCCGCGCGGGGTCAAGACCGCGGTCGTCACCGCCGGCGGGCGGGTGCTCGCCGTGACGTCGTCCGCGTTCCGCCGCGATGCCGACCAGGCCGCGGTCTCCCGCCAGCTCACCACCGCGATGCGCAGGACGATGGCCAAGGCCGGTGTCCCGCTGCGGGGGATCGGGATCGCCGTCGGCGGCATGGTCGACACCGAGGCGGGGGAGATCGTCCGTGCCGACCTTGCGCCGGTCCTCAACGGGCTGCCGGTCGGCCGGATCGTCGAGGCGGACACCGCCGTCCCGACGTACGTCGACCTGCACCCGCGCGCCCAGGCGCTCGGCGACCTGCTCTTCGGCGCCGGCCGCGGCGAGGGCTCGTTCTGCTCGGTCTACATCGGCGAGGGCATCGGGGCGGGCTTCATCATCGACGGGGCCCTGCACCGCGGCGCGCGTGGCGCGGGCGGCGAGGTCGGGCACGCGGTCGTCGACCGCAGCGGTCCGCGTTGCCAGTGCGGGCTCCGCGGCTGCTGGGAGGCGCTCGCCTCGCGCGGGTGGCTGCGCAACGAGGCCGCGACCCGGGGCCTTCCCCGGGCCCGGACCGTGGACGCCGCCTGGCTCGCCGACCTCGCGCCGCGCGACCCCGTGGCGGCGGGCCTGCTCACCGAGTACACGCAGAACGTCGCCCTCGGCGTCGCGAACCTCCAGCAGGTGCTCGGCATCGGGCTGTTCATCCTCCACGGCGACCCCGCGGGGGCCGGAGAGCCGTTCCGTGCGGCCGTCGAGGTCGAGGCCCGGTCGCGCGCGTTCGCGCACCCGGGCGGCCCCACGCGGGTCCTGCTGGGGACGGCCGACGACGTCGCGACGCTGCGCGGGGCCGCGGCACTCGTTCTCTCCCGGACGCTGCACGTCTCCTTCTGACCCGCTCGCGTGCCCGTCCAGCGTCCTTGATCGCCGCTGCGCAGCCGATCTGCCCGAGAAATCGGGTGAAGTCCCTGCCTCGCGGTGATCTTGAAGCCAAGCGGGCGGGCGCGAGGAGGGCGCCCGGGACGCGCCGGCCGGCGCGCCCAGGACTCACGGCCATGCCGGCGTGGCACGCCCCGCGCCGCGCCGCCGGACGCCCCCGTCCGCGCCGCCGGACGTCCGCCC
>DAIOGQ010000046.1:0-18640 GCA_036745175.1 Kineosporiaceae bacterium | reverse complement strand
AACGTCGAGTTCTTCGACGACCTCGGCTCGCCCGGTGGTGCCGCCAAGCTCGGCATGATCCCCAAGGACCACCCGATCATCTCGGCGTTGCCCCCGCAGGGCGAGGGCCACTGACCGCCGACGTGGTGTCGGGCTCGACGGCGTCCCGGACGGCGCTGCCGCAGTTCCCGTGGGACCGGCTCGCACCGTTCGGCGCGCGGGCCAGGACGCACCCCGGGGGCATCGTCGACCTGTCGATCGGGACGCCGGTGGACCCGTCACCTCAGGTCGTGCGCGACGCGCTGGTCGCGGCGGCCGACGCCCCCGGATACCCGCAGACCTACGGCACGCCCGCGCTCCGTGAGGCGGTCGCCGGGTGGTTCGCGCGGCGCCGCGGCGTCCCAGGGGTCGACCCGGACGGCGTCCTGCCGACGATCGGCTCCAAGGAGTTCGTCGCCTGGCTCCCGACCCTGCTGGGACTGCGGCCCGGTGACCTCGTCGTCCATCCCGAGGTGGCCTACCCCTCGTACGACGTCGGGGCCCGGCTCGCCGGCGCGACCCCGGTTCCCGCGGACGGGACGGCGCAGGTCGGGCCGGCAGCCTCCCGGCTGCGGCTGGTCTGGCTCAACTCGCCGTCGAACCCGACGGGCCGGGTGCTCGGCGTCGAGCATCTCGCGAAGGTCGTCGCGTGGGCCCGGTCGGTCGGGGCGGTCGTCGCGAGCGACGAGTGCTACGCCGAGCTGGGCTGGGACGTCGACGACGTCCCGAGCATCCTCGACCCGCGCGTCTGCGGTGGCACGCACGACGGGCTCCTCGCGGTCTACTCGACGTCCAAGCAGTCCAACCTCGCCGGCTACCGGGCGGCCTTCGCCGCGGGCGACCCGGCGCTCGTCAGGCGCCTCCTCGAGGTCCGCAAGCACGCCGGGATGATGATGCCGTGGCCGGTGCAGGAGGCCCTTCGGGCCGCCCTCGGCGACGACGTCCACGTGGCGCAGCAGAAGGCGCGCTACCGGGCCCGGCGCGAGGTCGTCCGCTCGGCACTGCAGGGAGCCGGGTTCACCATCGAGCACTCCGAGGCCGGGCTCTACCTGTGGGCGACCCGGGGCGAGCCGTGCTGGGACACCGTCGGCCGGCTCGCCGACCGCGGCGTCCTGGTGGCGCCGGGCGAGTTCTACGGTGCGGCCGGCGCACGGCACGTGCGGGTCGCGCTCACCGCGACAGACGAGCGGGTCGCGGCGCTCGCTGACCGCCTGGCCTGACGCGTCCCCCTCCGGCCCCCCGTCGGACGCACCTGGCACGCCACGCCACATGCCGGCCGACGACCGTTCCGCCCGGTCGTGCTGTTCACCTGCCCCTGGAATGGTGCAGCACGACCACGGACGGGTAGCGTCGCTGACTCAAGGGGTGACGACCGCTGCCGCGCCACCGCGCGAAGGCGCTGCCCACCCGCCCCGCGAGCATCCTCAAGGAGCGTGCATGTCCGACCTGCAGACGGTGAGCCTCCGGCACCCCGGGGGCACGCTCGACCTGCCCGTCGTCCCGTCGACCGACGGCGGGTCCGGCATCGAGACCTCGAACCTGCTCAAGTCGACGGGGTACGTCGCGCTCGACCCCGGGTTCGTCAACACGGCGTCGTGCACGTCGGCGATCACCTACATCGACGGCGACGCGGGGATCCTGCGTTACCGCGGCTACCCGATCGAGCAGCTCGCGGAGAAGAGCACGTTCCTCGAGGTGAGCTACCTGCTCATCTACGGGGAGCTGCCGAGTGCGTCGCAGCTGGAGGAGTTCGACCAGCTCGTCCGCCGGCACACGATGCTCCACGAGGACCTCAAGCGGTTCTTCGACGGCTTCCCGCGCGACGCGCACCCGATGCCCGTGCTGTCGAGCGCGGTGAGCGCGCTGTCGACCTTCTACCAGGACAGCCTCAACCCGTTCGACGCCCGGCACGTCGAGATCTCCACGATCCGGCTCATGGCGAAGCTGCCGACGATCGCGGCGTACGCCTACAAGAAGTCCGTCGGGCAGCCGTTCCTCTACCCGGACAACAGCATCGGTCTCGTCGAGAACTTCCTGCGGCTCACGTTCGGGTTCCCCGCCGAGCCGTACGACGTCGACCCCGACATGGTCCGCGCGCTCGACCTGCTCTTCATCCTCCACGCCGACCACGAGCAGAACTGCTCGACCTCGACGGTCCGGATGGTCGGCTCCTCGCACGCGAACCTCTTCGCGTCGGTGTCGGCCGGGATCAACGCGCTCTTCGGCCCCCTCCACGGCGGTGCGAACCAGGCGGTCCTGGAGATGCTCGAGAAGATCCGCACGAGCGACGACGACGTCGACACGTTCATGCGCAAGGTGAAGAACAAGGAGGAGGGCGTCCGGCTCATGGGCTTCGGCCACCGGGTCTACAAGAACTACGACCCGCGTGCGGCGATCATCAAGAAGACGGCCGACGACATCCTCCACAAGCTCGGGCAGCGCGACGAGCTCCTCGACATCGCCATGCGCCTGGAGGAGATCGCGCTGTCCGACGACTACTTCATCGAGCGCAAGCTGTACCCGAACGTCGACTTCTACACGGGCCTCATCTACAAGGCGATGGGCTTCCCGACGAAGATGTTCACGGTGCTCTTCGCCCTCGGCCGGCTCCCCGGCTGGATCGCCCAGTGGCGCGAGATGATCGAGGACAAGCAGACGAAGATCGGCCGCCCGCGGCAGGTCTACACCGGCTCCCCCGAGCGCGCCTACCTGACCCTCGGCGACCGCTGAGCTGCTGCGGCTGCACGGTGTGGCCTGCTGCTGCCGCACGGTAGGAGCGCTGCGGCGGCACGGAGTGGGCTGCTGCGGCAGCACGGTGCGGGCTGCTGCAGCCGTGCGGTCGACGCCTCGTCGTCCGATGGGCGGCCCGGGGCGGGACGCTTTGCTCTGCCGTCGTTTCTGAGGGCAGAGTCGCCCCATCGTGCATCCGTGCAGCGATGAATGTATCGATGGATGTATGAGTGAACGTGTAGTCACCCCTTCACCCATACATTCACCTCTGCATTCTGGCCGCACGTCGTCCGGACCCGCTGATGCGGCCGCAGCAGGACCCGCTGGGACTCGGTACGGCCGGCCGGGCAAGGCTGGCCCTGCCCTCGGAAACGAGGGCAGAGCAAGACCCGGCGTCAGCCGCGACGGCCGGCAAGGCTAGCCCCTGCCCTCAGAAACGAGGGCAGAGCAAGAGTCCGGCGTCAAACCCGACGGCAGGGCGGCTGGCTCTTGCCCTCATGAACGAGGGCAGAGCAAACGCTGCGGAGGTGCTGGTGACGGATGCGCCGGGGCCGGCCGGGGTGCCGCGGCGATGCCGATGACGGATGCGCCGGGGCCGGCCGGGGCGCCGCGGATGCCGGTGCCGGATGCGCCGGCGCCGGCCGGCGGAGTGCCGCGGAGGCCCGGTTGCGACGCGCGGGCGGGCCGGCGCCAGCAGGCCCGGCTGGCCCGCGTCGGGTGTGCCTCAGGCGCCGGGGGCGACGTGGACGACGACCGTGCCCGTCGGTGGGGCCGCCTGGACGGGCGACCAGCCGGCGTCCGGGTCCTCGCGGCGCCACTGCTTGCCGTCGACCTCGACGGCGTCGATCGCGAGGGAGTCGGCCCGAGCGACGGCCCATTGCGCGAGGCTCCACGACAGCCGGCCGCCCTCACGGCCCGCGAGCGTGAACCGGACGGCGGTCCCGGCGGTCGCGCCGGCTGCGCCGTCCGTCCCGGGTGCGTCCTGCGAGCCGGCAGCGGCCGCGGCGGCCGCAGCGTCCGGGTCGGCCTTGCCGGACCGGCCTGTCTCGGCCTTGGCGGCGTCGACGACGGCCGCCGCGCGCGGCGTCAGACCGTTGTCGCCAGGGGTCTCGGCCGCGACGTCCGCCGCCCGCAGGACGCACGTGAACGCGCCGGGGGAGTAACCGGACAGGGCCGAGGCCATGACGCGGGCATCGGGCTCGTGGTCGGCGTAGGCGCTCGGGAACGCCGAGCGCTGGACCTTCTGCGCGGCGTCCGTGATCGGCAGGCTCTGGTAGCCCGCGACCTTGACGAGGACGTCGAAGAACGCGTTCGACGCGTAGACCGGGTCCTGCACCTGGGCGGGCGTGCCCCACCCCTGCGAGGGCCGCTGCTGGAACAGGCCCAGGGAGTCCCGGTCGCCGTGGTCGACGTTGCGCAGCTTCGACTCCTGGATCGCCGTCGCGATCCCGATCGTCGCCGCCCGGGCCGGCAGGCCGCGGCGGACGGCGACCGACGCGATGACCGCGGCGTTGCCCGCCTGCTCCGGGTCGAGGTCCGCCGTGGCGTCGCGCACCGTCGCGACGCAGTGCTCGCGGATCGGCACGCTGGCGACCGACCCCCGCAGCCACGCCCACGTGCCGAACCCGGCCGCGGCGACCGTGAGCACCGCGACGACGCCGAGGACCGCCCGCCCGGACCCGCGTCGGCGGGGCGGGCGGTGTGCGGCCGGGATCGCTCCGGCGAGCTGGCTCGTCGTCATGGGCCCTCGGGTCAGCCGTTCGCGTGCAGGGCGGCGTTGAGGTTGAACTGCTTGCCCTCGCGCGGCACCGCCTCGACGGCCCCGGTGAGCGAGTTGCGCCGGAAGAGCAGCCCGTTCGCGCCCGACAGCTCTCCCGCCTTGATGACGCGGCCCCCGGGCAGGAGGTTCACCTTCGTGCCCGCGGTCACGTAGCAGCCGGCCTCGACGACGCAGTCGTCACCGAGGCTGATGCCGATGCCCGCGTTGGCGCCGACGAGGCTGCGCCGGCCGACGCTGATGACGTGGGTCCCGCCGCCGGACAACGTCCCCATGATCGAGGCGCCGCCGCCGATGTCGGAGCCGTCGCCGACGACCACACCCGCCGAGATCCGGCCCTCGACCATCGAGGTGCCCAGGGTTCCGGCGTTGAAGTTCACGAACCCCTCGTGCATCACGGTCGTCCCCGGAGCCAGGTGCGCGCCGAGCCGGACCCGGTCGGCGTCCGCGATCCGCACACCGGCCGGGACGACGTAGTCGGTCATCCGCGGGAACTTGTCGACCCCGAACACCTCGACCCGGCCCGCCGCGCCGCCTCGCCCGCCGGCGCCGCCCGCGGCACGCATCCGCAACCGGGTGGCCTCGAACCCGTCGACGGCGCACGGGCCGAAGTTCGTCCAGACGACGTTCTGGAGGATGCCGAACAACCCGGTGACGTTGACGCCGTGCGGCGCGACGAGCCGGTGCGACAGCAGGTGCAGGCGCAGGTACGCGTCCGGGACGTCGGCCGGCGGCGCGTCGAGGTCGACGACCGTCCGGACGACGCCCTGCCGGACGCGGCGGTGCGGGTCGGTGCCCTCGAGCGCGGCGAGGTCGGCCGGGACGGCCCGCGGCGCGCCCGCGTCGGGCGACCCGAGCGCCGGGTCGGGGTACCAGGCGTCGAGGACGATCCCGGCGTCGGTCGTCGTGGCGAGGCCGAAGCCCCACGCGGTGCGCACCGTCGGCGGCGCGTCGGGTCCGCCGGCGACGCCGGTCGAGGTGACGTCGGTCATGGGCCAAAGCCTATGTCGAGCACGGCCGAGCGCCGGCACCGCCCGCCCTGCCGGGCGGCGTCGTGCGCACGCCGCTCTAGGCTGACCGGGTGACGACGACCACGTCCCCACGCCTGGACCTGTCCCTCGACGCCGTGGCGCTGACCCGCGCGGTGTGCGACATGGAGTCGGTGAGCGGCAACGAGGGTGCGCTCGCGGACGCCGTCGCGGCCGCGCTGCGCGGTCTGCCCCACCTGGAGGTGCTGCGGGACGGCGACGCCGTCGTGGCCCGGACCCGGCTCGGCCGCGCCGAGCGCGTCGTCGTCGCCGGGCACCTCGACACCGTCCCGGTGGCCGCCAACCTGCCGACGTGGACCGAGGGGGAGGGCGACGACCTCGTCGTCCACGGCCGCGGCACGGTCGACATGAAGGGTGGCATCGCCGTCCAGCTCCGGGTCGCCGCGACGACGCCGGAGCCGAGCCGCGACGTGACGTGGGTGTTCTACGACAACGAGGAGGTCGAGGGCTGGCGCAACGGGCTGGGCCGGCTCGCGCGCGAGCACCCCGACTGGATCCAGGGCGACTTCGCGGTCCTCTGCGAGCCGACGGCCGGTGCGGTCGAGGGCGGCTGCCAGGGCACGATGCGGGTCGACATCACGATCCCTGGGGTCGCAGCGCACTCCGCGCGGGCGTGGATGGGGCACAACGCGGTCCACGACGCCGGCCACGTTCTGACCCGGCTGCAGGCGTACGCGCCCCGCGAGGTCGAGGTCGAGGGCCTGCTGTACCGCGAGGGCCTCAACGCCGTCGGGATCCGGGGCGGGATCGCCGGCAACATCGTGCCGGACCTCTGCGTCGTCACGGTGAACTACCGCTTCGCCCCCGACCGCAGCGTCGAGGACGCCGAGTCGCACCTGCGCGACGTCTTCGTCGGGTTCGACGTGACCATCACCGACGCCTCGCCGGGCGCCCGTCCGGGGCTCGACCACCCGGCGGCGGCGGCTTTCGTCGAGGTCATCGGCCGCCCGCCGGCCGCGAAGTACGGCTGGACGGACGTCTCCCGGTTCAGCGAGCTGGGGATCCCCGCGGTGAACTACGGGCCGGGTGACCCGAGCCTCGCGCACCGGGACGACGAACGCGTGCCGGCGGCGCAGGTGCTCGAGTGCGAACGGGTGCTCAGGGCCTGGCTGCTCTCCTGACGGGTCGGTCCGTCAGGGGAACGGCGTACGCTGCGCCGCGCGCCGACCGCCGGCCGGGTCGAGGTCGATCACCGCCGGACGTCGCACCCCCGACCCCGTCGCGGGCGGCGCAGTCTCCTGGACGTCGCGCGTGACGGGTTCCGCGGGACGCCCGGCGTCCCGGGCCGCGGACCTCCTGCGGTCACCGCCGCTGCGGTCGTCGGGAGCGTCGGCCGGACCGTCGTCCGGCGGCCCGAGCGCGCGTCGGCCCCGCCGCGGGGCCACCGGGATCGAGCCGGTGATGACCGGGATGCCGGGTGCGGTGACGTGGCTGACGGCCTCGTCCATCGTCTCGGCGGCGTCGAGGAGGTCGGCCACGAGCGCGTGCTGGCCGAGCGGCGGGGTGTGCGTCGAGAACCCGCCACGCAGGTGCACCACGCGCGCCGTCGGACCGATGGCGAACCCGCCGGCCGACCCGACCGCCGACCCGACCGCCGACCCGATCGGGCCGAAGGTAACGGTGACGGCACTCGTGAACGGCAGCCCGGACAGGGACGAGCCGCCGAGCCCGGGGTCGCCGAGAGGCAGCCCGGTCCCCAGCGGTGCCGGGCTCGCGCCGTTGACACCGGTGCCGGAGGGTGTCCCGTACGGCGGCGTCCGCTGCAGCGCTGTCCCGTGCAGCGCCGTCCCGTGCGGCGGTGTGCCGTCCGGCGACGTCGCGTTCGGTGCCGTGCCGTCGGGCGACGTCGCGTTCGCCGCGGCGAGCGGCGACGGCAGCGAGCCGAGCGCGAGCGCGCCGAGTGCGTCGCCGGTGACGTCGAGGGGTGAGGTCCGGGGCAGGACGATCGGCTCGTCCGGCCGGTCGACGGGGCGGTCCGGCGGGGCGAGCGTCGGCCCGGGGGCCTCGCGCAGCGCCACGCGGCGACCGCCCGAGCGCCACTCACCGCCCGTCGGGCGCGGCGCGGGCCGTTGCCGCTTGGCGTCGAGCAGGGCCTCGTCCGCGCGCCGGAACAGCTGCTCCGCGTCGCGCTCGGGCCGCCGTCCGGTGAGCGACCAGAGCGCAGCGCTCCCCGTGGTGATCCGCACGTCGAGCCCGTCTGCGAGGTCGGTCCACGGCAGCTCGGCGATCCCCTCGTTCATCCGGGTCGCGACCTGTCGGGCCTCCTGGTCGCCGGTGCGCGGAAGGAGGACGACGAACTCGTCGCCGCCGTAGCGCAGGAGCCGGTCGCCGACCCGCAGCTGGGACGACAACGACCCCGCGACCCGACGCAGCACCTCGTCGCCGACGACGTGCGTGAAGCGGTCGTTGACCCCCTTGAAGTCGTCGACGTCGACGAGGATGAGCGACATCGGCAGCGGCGTGAAGCGCAGGATGTGGCGCAGGTCCTCGTCGAGCGCGCGGCGGTTGCCGGCGCCGGTCAGCGGGTCCGTGCGGCTCTCGGTGCGCAGCGCCTGGTGCTCCAGGGCCTGCCGGGCCGTGTCTGCGACGAGGTCCATGCCCTGCCAGCCCAGGCGCACGAGCAGATCGGTGAGCCGCTGCAGGACGGGGACCACGTCGCCGCCGGCGTGCGACTCCAGCCAGAGCCGCTCGCGGGCCCGGCACACCTCGAGCACGAGGTGCGGCAGCGCCGCCGAGGTGTCGCCGCCCGCGTCGTCGAGGGAGCGCGCCGTCGCGATCGAGCCGACGAGCGCGTGCGCGTGCGTCGCCGCGAGCCGCACGACCTGGCGTTCGAGCGGGGCGAGGTCGCGCGGGTCGCCGAACGCGTCCTGGCCGAGCAGCCGCAGCGCCTCCGAGGGACGGCCCCGGTACGCCGCCGCGAGCGCCCGGACGCCGTCCACGGTGCGGCGCAGCCGCTGCGGCACGACCCCGGGCTCGAGCGTCGAGACCCGGTCGGCCATCTGGACGGCACGCCCGAGCAGCCGCTGGTCCGGCTCGGACGCCCCGCTCGCGACCGGCTCCATCGCCCGGCCGGCGAGCTCGGTGGCCCAGCCCGCCCAGTGCGTCGCCCGGGCGATCGGGCTCAGCGTGGACGCGGTGTCGTCGAGGCGGGCCCGGATCTCGTCGAGGCGTTCGACGAGCCGCAGGCGGGCGTAGGCGGTCGCGAGGACGTCGAGCAGTCGTGCGCCGACGGGGTCGGTGATGCCGTCGGCGACCTGGTCGAGGTCGACCCGGGCGAGGTCGGCCATCGCCGCACCGACGTCGCCGGACTCCATCCGCAGGTTCGCCCGCAGCGCGCACGCGGTGGCGACCCAGACCTGGCAGCGCCGCTCCACGGCGGCGCGCTCGAGGACGTCGCAGGCCGGGATCGTGTCGGCGACGGGCACGCCGGCGAGCCGCTGGAGCTGGACGCGGCCGTAGAGGCCCAGCAGTAGGGAGTCGGGGTCGCCGGCGTGCTCGAGGTCCGGCAGGACCTCCTCCAGGCGGCGCAGCGCGGCCCCGGTGTCGCCCCAGCGCCCCTCGGCGATGAGCGCGTCGAGGTCCGGCGTCGAGGCGGCGTCCGGGGTGACGTCGTCCGGCCAGGTCCGCACGAACGAACACTAGCGGTTGAGCCCGCGAGCGGTCCGTGTCCGAACGAGCGGGGACCCGGAACGGAGGTGGTCGCGCGCCACGTGCGACGGGCGAGCGCCCGGAGGAGACAGATGCCTTAGCGTCGACCTGTGACGTCGTCCGCGCAGCCGTCGCCGGGCCATCCCCGCGACTACAAGATGGGCCCCGTCGTCCTGCGTCGCACGCAGGTGCCGGGCTCGACCACCGACCAGCGCCTCCTCGACAGCCGCGGGCCGAGCGACTGGGTGCACACCGACCCGTGGCGGGTCCTGCGGATCCAGTCCGAGTTCGTCGAGGGCTTCGGAGCGCTCGCCGAGCTCGGGCCGGCGATCAGTGTCTTCGGCTCCGCACGGACCAAGCGCGACGACCCGGACTACGCGGTCGCCGAGCGCGTGGGCCGCCGGCTCGCCGAGGCCGGCTTCGCGGTCATCACCGGCGGCGGGCCGGGGGCGATGGAGGGGGCGAACAAGGGGGCCTGCGAGGCCGGCGGCGTCTCGGTCGGGCTCGGCATCGAGCTGCCGTTCGAGCAGGGTCTCAACGACTGGGTCGACCTGCAGGTGAACTTCCGCTACTTCTTCGCCCGCAAGACGATGTTCGTCAAGTACGCCGAGGGCTTCGTCGTCCTGCCGGGCGGCTTCGGCACGCTCGACGAGCTCTTCGAGGCGCTCGTCCTGGTCCAGACCCGCAAGGTCACCGAGTTCCCGATCATCCTGCTCGGGTCCGACTTCTGGGGCGGCCTGCTCGACTGGGTCCGGGGTCCGCTCGTCGAGCGCGGCATGATCTCGGTGCCCGACCTCGACCTCGTGCACCTCACGGACGACGTCGAGGAGGCGGTCACGATCCTCACGTCGTCGCGCGAGCAGCGGATGCGCGAGGCGGCGTCGCTCGCCGCCGCGGTGTTGTCCCCGCCCGAGGGCTGACGGGGCCCCGCTGGCTCGACTCCGCGGTGACCGGCCGCCCGTCACCTCCTCCGTTTGGTCACTTCTAGTCGTGTGACAGTCACAGATTGCTGCAGATCGGGTGCCGGCCTCTTTACCGGACCGTGATGTGGGTCCACAGTGATGTCATGTTCGTGGCGCCGGTCCCCTCGCAGGGGGACATCTTCGTCGGCCGGGACGCCGTCGGCCGAGTGCTGCGGGTGAGTGCCCACCCCGAGTTCGACCGCGTGGTCCTGAGCATCTGGCAGGAGGGGTCGTGCATGGGCACGGTGCGCCTGGCGTCGGACGACGTCCCCGACCTCGTCCGTACCCTCACCGCGGCGGTCATCAGCGACTCCGTGCAGGCCTGCGCCGCGGGCTGAGGGACGTCGCCGAGCCGGGACCGGGCCGTTCTAGAGTCCCTGCATGGCACGGGTCTGCGTCTTCTGCGCGTCGTCCGAGCGGATCCACCCCCGACACGTCGAGCTGGCCGGCGACGTCGGCGTCGAGCTCGCCCGCCGCGGGCACGACCTCGTGAGCGGCGGTGGACGGGTCTCGATGATGGGTGCCGTGGCCCGTGCGGTCCGCGACGGCGGCCGGCACACCCTCGGCGTCATCCCCGAGGCGCTCCTCGGGCTCGAGGTCGCCGACGTCGAGGCCGACGAGCTCCTCGTCACGGCCGACATGCGCGAGCGCAAGGGGCGGATGGACGACGCCGCCGACGCCTTCCTCACCCTGCCCGGCGGGATCGGCACGCTCGAGGAGCTGCTCGAGGTCTGGGTCGCGGGCACGCTCGGCATGCACGACAAGCCGGTCGTCGTCCTCGACCCCGGCGGGGTGCTCCGCGGGCTGCGCGAGGTCGTCGACACGCTCGTGGCGCAAGGCTTCGTCCGGCCGGCCGCCGCGGCGCGCGCCGTCTGGACCACGACGGTCGAGGAGGCGCTCGACGCGGTCGAGGCGGGGATCGCCGCCGCGCGCAGCGGACGGGCGCACAGCCGGCCGCGGCCCGAGGAGGTGCTCGAGGCCGAGCCGTGACCTGTCGCGCCGCGGGCCGTCAGCCGTCAGCCGTTGAGTGTCGCGGGCGACGTCGTCGCGGACGGGGTCGGGGTGCCGCCGCGCTGACGCGTGCCGGGTCCCGTGCCGTCCTTCGACCCGGTCGGCCGGACGCCGACCGCGCGCGCCGTCGCGCCGTCCGCCGTCTTCGGGCCGGTGACGACGACGTCCACGCCGGTCGCGACGTCGGCGAGCGTCGACGTCGTGCTGCCGGGCCGTCGGGGACCGACGAGGATCTTCGTGTCCGACGTGACCTGCCACGTCACCGTGAAGGCGTCGGAGCTCCTGACGGTGACGCTGTCGGACGCCTTCGCCGTCACCGACCCGCGCTGCACGAGCAGGGTCTCGGTGCCGCCGCCGGACGTCTCGACGACGATCTCGCCGTGGAGCATCCGGCCGTGCTCGATGCCGTCTCGCATTCCCGGGCCAGGCCCCAGTTCGAGGCCGCCGCGGAACCGGCCGGGCCCGTCACCGTGCCTGTCGTGGCGGCCGTCACCGTCGGGGTCGCCCGGGGCGCCGGGCGTGCCGCTCGCGGACCGGGTCGGCGTCGGGGTCGAGGACGCGAGCGCACCGGTCGCGGCGAGGGTCCCGGCGGCGACGCCGCCGCCGACGAGGAGACCGGCGGACACGATCAGGCCCACGGCTGTGCGGGAGGTGCTCATCGATCAGCCCTTCTGCTCACTGTCGCCGCAGCGTCGCGGGCGATCCGTCGAGGATGCATCCCCGCGCTGTGAGGAGGCTGTGAGTCCGTGCCGGGTGGTCGGCCCGGGAACCGCCACGGCGCGCCCCGGCGCGTGGTGACGGTTCCCGAGTCTGGATCCGGAACAGCCCTAGACCGCGTCCCCGATGTCACCCGGCGTCGGCGTCCCGGCGTCGGTCGGGTCCGGCGCCGGCGACCCCGGGTCCGTCGGGTCCGCCGCGGGCGCAGGCGTGGGCGGTGCCGGAGGCGGGCCCTTGGGCCGCTTCGGAACGACGACGTGGGTCGCCGTCGGAGCGGTCTCGTCACCGCTGCCCACGAGCCCGATCCTGGCCCCGACACGCAGGTCGGACACCGTGCCACGCCGGCCCTTCGTCCGGACCTTCACCCCCGGGTCGAAGGTCCACGTCGTCGAGAAGCCGTCCGTCGACAGCACCGTCACCGACGTCGCGTCGACCGCGGTGACGACTCCGCGCTGGACCGACAGCGTCGCGGCCCCGGTCCTGGTCCGGACCGTGAGCCTGCCGTGCAGGACGCCGCGCCACGGCCACCAGTCCGGGCCCGCGCCCGGTCCCGGGAAGGCCGTTCCCCAGCCAGGGTGCCCCGACGAGTGCGACGCGGCGGCCTGCCCGGTCGCCGAGCCGGGGACCGACGCCGCGACGCCGGTCACGACGGCGGCCGGGACCCCGAGGTGCTTCGGTGCCCTCGCGAGGTGCTTGGGCGCGGACAGGTGCTCTGGTGCGGACAGGTGGGCGGGTGCGGACAGGTGCTTCGGAGCCGAGAGCCGGCTCGGTGCGGACAGGTGCTTGGGCGCCGCGGCGGCACCGGCGACGCCGACGCCGCCGACGGCGACCGTGACGGCGACGAGGACCGCGAGAACCCGTCGTGAGACCGGGGCGACCCGGGCGACGCGAGGAGCCGGCTCGGCTCGATGCCGGGCCGCGCGTCGCGGTGCGGCGGCCGCCGGGCGGTGGCCCGGTCGGTGCTGCTCGTACTGGTCGGGACGGTGGCCGGGACTGGGGTTCACAGGACCTCCTGGGACCTCGTGGGCTTCAGGGGACGGCCCCACCTTCTGAACCTCACGCTGTGTCCATCAAGCGCTCCGATGAGTAATCACACGTCCGGTCGTGGACACACCAGAGCGATCCGGACGCCCGGTCACGCAGAGACACCGCTCCGGGCCGGGCCGCGGTACGCCGTCCGTGGTCGCCTCCGGGCGGCTCGTGGGAGCATCGACCTCGTGACGCTCCTGCTCACCCTCCTGGTGCTCGCCGTGGCCGCCGCCGTCGCCGCCGTCGCGACCGGCCGCATCACCGGCGGCCTCGACGACCCCGCGTCGTCCCTGCCCGCACGTCTGCTTCCCGACGGGGACGTCGCGGCGTCCGACGTCGAGCGGGTGCGGTTCTCGCCGGCACTGCGTGGCTACCGGATGGGCGAGGTCGACGAGGTCCTCGACCGGCTGGTCGCCGAGCTCGCCCGGCGCGACGAGGTCATCGCCGGGCTCGAGCGCCGCCTCCATGCGCCCGTCGCGCACGACGGGCGCCCCGGACCGCCGTTCGGTCCCGGGGGCCCGCCGCCGGCCGGGGCCCGGGAGGGCTGAGTGGCGCACGTCGTCGTCGCCGTCGACGTCGCCGGCCCGGCGACCGACACCTGGGACGCCCTCGTCGACTGGCCGGCGCACGGTCGGTGGGTGCCGCTGACCCGGGTCCGGGTCCTCACGCCGTCCCCCGCCGGGGTGGGAGCCCGTTTCCTCGGCCGGACGGGCCTGGGTCCGTTCGGCTTCGACGACCCGATGGAGGTCGTCGAGTGGTCGCCTCCGGCAGGTGGCTCGGCAGGCCACTGCACGGTCGTCAAGCAGGGCCGCGTCGTCCTCGGCACGGCTCGCTTCGAGGTGACGCCGAAGCCGGGCGGCAGCTGCCGGGTGACCTGGACGTACGACCTCGAGGTGGCGCCCGTCCGCCTGACGCGGCCCTTCTCGCGGCTCGTCGGGTTCGCGGCGGCCGCCGGCGTCCGCGGTGCCCTGAGAGCGATGGCCGGCGAGGTCGAGGCCGCCCACGGGAAGGCACCGGGCCGGTGAGCGAGGCGATCGCGGCTCCCACCGGGGTCGTCGTCGGCGACGACGGCCTCGTGCGCTGCGGCTGGGGTGCCTCGACGCCCGACTACACCGTCTACCACGACGAGGAGTGGGGCCGGCCGGTCCACGGCGAGCGCGCGCTGTACGAGCGGCTCACCCTTGAGGCGTTCCAGTCGGGGCTGTCATGGCTGACGATCCTGCGCAAGCGGCCGGGCTTCCGCCGGGCGTTCGACGGCTTCGACCCGGAGGTCGTCGGAGGCTACGGGGCGGACGACGAGGCGCGGCTGCTCGCCGACGCCGGCATCGTCCGCAACCGCGCGAAGATCCGCGCCGCTGTGCAGAACGCGCGAGCGGTCCTCGGGCTGCGCGACAGCGTCGAGGGCGGCCTCGACGGGCTCGTCTGGTCGTTCGCCCCGGACCGTGCCGCCCGCGCCGTGCCACGCACTCTCGGCGACGTCGCGGCACTGACCCCTGAGTCCGTGGCGCTCGCGAAGGCGTTGAAGCGCAACGGGTTCGGCTTCGTCGGTCCGACGACGGCGTATGCCGCGATGCAGGCGTGCGGGCTCGTCGACGACCATCTTGCCGACTGCCACGCCCGGGGGGCCGGATGGCGATGACCGACCGCGACGACCGGATCGTCGCGTCGGCGAACGCCGTCCGAGCGGCGCTCGCCCGCCCGCTCGAGAGCCGGGCCGCCGATGCCTGGGCCCGGTGGACGGCACTGCCGCCGTGGGCCCAGGCGCTCGTCGTCTACGTCGCGACGCGCGTCGTCGCGTTCGTCGTGCTGGACCGGACGGCGCGGTTCCAGCCGCAGAGCGTGTGGAACCCGGCCGACCCGGGCTACCTCGGTGTCGTGTCGCTCTGGGACGGCGACTGGTACCGGCGGATCGCCGAGGGCGGCTACCCCTCCGAGCTGCCCCGCAACGAGGCCGGGCAGGTCCTGCAGAACCAGTGGGCCTTCTACCCGCTCTTCCCCGCGGTCGCCCGCGGCGTCATGGAGGTCACCGGGTCGTCCTGGGCGGTCGCCGCGTCGATCGTGTCGCTGCTGTGCGGCGCGGCCGCGGTCGTCGTCATGCGCAGCCTCCTCGAGCCGCTCGCCGGTCGCCGGCTGGCGCTGTGGACCGTCGTCCTGTTCTGCTGCTACCCGGCCGCGCCAGTGCTGCAGCTCGCGTACACCGAGTCGCTCGCGGCGTTCCTGCTCGTCAGCGTCCTGTGGTGCCTGCAGCGCCGTCGGTACCTGGCCGCCGTCCCGGTCGTGCTCCTCGTCGGGATCGCCCGTCCGATCGGCGTCCCGCTCGCGGTCGTCGTCGGCCTGCACGTCCTGCGGGCGCTGTGGCGGCACCCGGTCGAGCCGCTGACCCGCGGCCGGGTCGCCTCGATGCTCACGCTCACGGCGGCCGCCGGCGCGGCCGCCGTCACGTGGCCGATCGTCGCCTTCCTCGGCACGGGGGAGCGGGCGGCGTACACCGACACGATGAGCGCGTGGCGGGTCGGCCACGAGGTCCATCTCTTCCGGCCCTGGGTGACGATCTCGCGCTACGTCCTCGGGTACTGGACCGGACCGCTCGTCCTGGGGCTCGCCGTCGCCGCGCTCGTCGTGTGGATGACCGCCCGGTCGTCGCGGGTCGTCGGCTGGGACCTGCGCGTGTGGTGCCTGGCCTACGCCGGCTACCTGCTCGTCGTGCTCGACCCCTTCACGAGCCTGGCCCGCTACCTGCTCCTGCTCTTCCCGCTCGGCACCCTGCTCGCCGCCGCCTCGGCGTCGAGCGCCTACCGCCGGGCGCTCGCGCTCGCGTTCCTCGCCGGCCAGGTCGTCTGGGTGGTCTGGCTGTGGCGGTTCATCCCGCCCGCCGACTGGCCGCCGTGACGCGTGCGTCCGGTGCTCGGCCGCGCCCGGTTCCGTCGGCCGAGCCGCTGCCCGAGCCGCTGCCCGAGCCGGTCGCGGGCCAGGTCATCGGCCCTCGAAGACCGGTTCTGCCTTCGCGAGGAACGCGGCCACCGCCGCGGCGTGGTCCGCGCTCGCGCCGGTGAGGTCCATGAGCGTCGACTCGTGAGCCAGCGAGCTCTCCAGGTCGTGCGTCGCCGAGTACGCGACGGCCCGGCGGACGGCGCCGTACGCGAGCGTGGGACCGGTGGCCAGCTGTGCTGCGACCTGCGCGACCCGGTCCGCGAAGTCCCCGTCCGGCACGACCTCGGTCGCGAGCCCGAGGTCGAGCGCCTCCTGGGCGCCGACCGTGCGCGGCACGAGGAGCAGCTCCTTGGCCTTCGCGACGCCGACGAGCCGCGGTAGCCACCACGACGCACCCGAGTCCGCCGACAGCGCGATCCCGGTGAACGCGAGGTTGAACCCCGCCGAGGCGGCGACGACCCGCAGGTCCGCCGCGAACGCGAACGCAGCGCCGGCCCCGGCGGCGACGCCGTTGACGGCCGCGACGACGGGCTTGGGCATCGTCGCGAGCGCGAGCGCCGTCGGGTTGTAGTGCTCGGGAACGGTGCGCCACAACGACTCGTCGTGTGCCTGCTGGAGCCTGATGTGCTCGCGGAGATCCTGTCCGACGCAGAACGCCCGCCCCGTGCCCGTGACGACGAGGCAGCGGACGGCCTCGTCGGCCGCCGCCGCGAGGACGGCGTCCCGGAACGCGACCTTGGTGACGAGATCGAGCGCGTTCAACGCATCGGGCCGGGCGATCCGCACGGTCCGGACCCCGCCGGCGTCCGTCGTGACGACGGTCGTGCCCGTCGCCGACCCGTGGCCCGCCGCGCCGTCGCGACCGCTGCCCGTCCCGCTCGTCCCGCTCGTCACGATCGCAGACCCTACGGGACGCGCGCAGCCGCGCGGGGCCTGTCCCGTGACGGTGGTCACAGGCGACAGTTCGTCACAGCCGGTAGAGGACGCGCGCGGAACGGTACGGCGTTTCGCCTGCGGACGTGCGCACGGGATAATGGTGCGGATCACGCTGCGTGCGGGTCGATGCTGTGCGACATGTCCGGTTTCGTCCGGTCGCCGCCAGGGTCTCCGCGCGACACCGACAGAGGAAGGGGATGGCGCATGGCGGCCATGAAGCCGCGGACCGGGGACGGCCCGCTCGAGGTCACCAAGGAGGGTCGCGGCATCGTCATGCGCGTCCCGCTCGAGGGCGGCGGTCGGCTGGTCGTGGAGATGTCCGCCACGGAGGCCGGAGAGCTCGGCGACGCCCTCAAGGCGGTCGTCGGCTGACTGCCGGTCGACGAACCGTCCCGCACGGGCCCGGTGACGTACGCGTCACCGGGCCCGTCGCCGTCCCGGCACCCGCCCGACCGGGAGCAGCCGCCTGACCGGCAGCACCCGGCCCGCTCGGTAGGTTGGGCGGGTGGCGAGGGTGAGCGTTTCGCAGGGTGCCGTGCGACGGCCGCCGGTCCGGGTCGAGCTCGCCGGACCGGTCCGGGTCGACAGTGTCCTCGAGGGCTGCGACGTGCTCGCCGTGACCGTCGCCCGTCCCGGTGGCGAGGGTCCGGTGCCGGCAGAGGCCGCGCGACGGGCCTGCGCGGCCTACCGCGTCGACCTCGACGCCGTCCTCGGTGCGGAGAAGGTCACCGGCCGCGCCGGTGAGGTCGTCCGCGTCCCGGCGCTCCCGGACGGACTGCCGCAGCGGCTCCTGCTCCTCGGTGTCGGCGCCGGTGCGCCCACCGACCTGCGCCGGGCCGGCGCAGCGCTCGGCCGGGCGACCCGCGGCCGCCAGCGGCTCGTGACGAGCCTCGCGGACGGCGCCGGCGACGCCGGCACCCGCGCCGCCCTCGAGGGCCTGCTGCTCGGCGCCTACACCCCGCCGGCCACCGGCACCCGTGGCCGCGACGACGTCCGGCCCGTCGGGCAGGTGCTCCTCGTCGGCCGGCACAGCGAGCCCGCCGTCGGCCGGGCCGTCACCCACGCGACCGCGACGTGGGCCGCGCGCGACCTCGCCGCGACGCCGTCCAACGTGAAGACGCCGCAGTGGGTCGCCGACCGGGCGCTCGAGGCCGCCGCCGACGGCGGCCTCGGCGTGGAGGTCTGGGACGAGAACCGGCTCGCGGCCGACGGGTTCGGCGGGCTGCTCGCTGTCGGCGGCGGGTCCGCGACACCACCGCGGCTGGTGCGTCTCGACCACGACCCGGACGGCGCCGGGTCCGCCGGCCGGGGCCGGCGCGGTCCCGTCGTCCTCGTCGGCAAGGGGATCACGTTCGACACCGGCGGGTTGTCCATCAAGCCGCGGGAGGCGATGGTGGCGATGAAGACGGACATGTCGGGCGCCGCCGCGGTCCTCGCGACGCTCGCCGCCTGCCGCGCGCTCGGCGTCCGGCGGCGGGTGGTCGGACTGCTCCCGCTCGCCGAGAACGCGGTGAGCGGCTCGTCGTACCGGCCCGCGGACGTCGTCCGGCACTACGGCGGCCGGACCGTCGAGGTCGCGAACACCGACGCCGAGGGCCGGATGGTGCTCGCCGACGCGCTCGCCTACGCCGACGACGTCCTCGACCCCGACGTGCTCGTCGACGTCGCGACGCTCACCGGCGCGGCGACGCTCGGTCTCGGCAGGCGGCACGCGGCGCTGTACGCGACCGACGACCGGCTCGCCGCCGGGCTGGCCGCGGCCGCCGACGCGAGCGGTGAGCGGGTCTGGCGGATGCCGCTCGTCGAGGACTACCTGCCCGCGCTGCACTCCG
>DAIOGQ010000045.1:0-18698 GCA_036745175.1 Kineosporiaceae bacterium | reverse complement strand
ACACCCTCTCGCCCGAGACCCGCAAGCGGTACATGCACAACTACAACTTCCCGCCCTACTCGACCGGTGAGACCGGCCGGGTCGGGTCGCCGAAGCGCCGCGAGGTCGGTCACGGCGCGCTCGCCGAGCGCGCCCTCATGCCGGTCCTGCCGAGCCGCGACGAGTTCCCGTACGCGATCCGGCAGGTCTCCGAGGCGCTCTCGTCCAACGGCTCGACGTCGATGGGCTCGGTCTGCGCCTCGACCCTGTCGCTGCTCAACGCCGGTGTGCCGCTGCGCGCCCCGGTCGCCGGCATCGCGATGGGCCTCGTCTCGGACACGGTCGATACAGCGGACGGTCCGAAGACCGAGTACGCGGCGCTCACCGACATCCTCGGCGCGGAGGACGCGTTCGGTGACATGGACTTCAAGGTCGCCGGCACCCGTGAGTTCGTCACGGCCATCCAGCTCGACACCAAGCTGGACGGCATCCCCGCGTCGGTCCTGGGGTCCGCGCTGACCCAGGCCCGCGACGCGCGGCTGCACATCCTCGACGTCATGAGCGAGGCCATCGACGGCCCCGACGAGATGTCGCCGTACGCGCCGCGGGTCATCACCGTCCAGGTCCCGATAGACAAGATCGGCGAGGTCATCGGCCCGAAGGGCAAGATGATCAACCAGATCCAGGCGGACACGGGCGCGGACATCTCGATCGAGGACGACGGCACCGTCTTCATCGGCGCGACCGACGGCCCGTCGGCCGAGGCGGCGCGGGCCGCGATCAACGCCATCGCGAACCCGACGATGCCTGAGGTCGGCGAGCGCTACATGGGCACCGTCGTCAAGACGACGACGTTCGGCGCGTTCATCTCGCTCGTGCCGGGCAAGGACGGCCTGCTCCACATCTCGCAGATCCGCAAGATGGTCGGCGGTCGACGGGTGGAGAACGTCGAGGACGTCCTCGGCGTGGGCCAGAAGGTCCAGGTCGAGATCTCCGAGATCGACCCGCGCGGCAAGCTGTCCCTGGTCCCCGTCGTCACCGAGGACGAGGACGGCGCGTCCGAGGCGGACGCCGTCCCGGCCGGCGAGCCCGCTACCGCCGGCAGCTGACGTGGGGATACCTCTCCCGCTCGTCCCGGCCGGATCGGCCGACCAGGTCGTCACCGGGGAGGAGGGCGGCGCCGCCGTGCGCCGCTCCGTCCTCCCCGGTGGCGTCAGGGTGCTGTCCGAGGTCATGCCCGGGCTGCGCTCGGCGACCGTCGGGTGCTGGGTCGGCGTCGGCTCGCGCGACGAGGAGGCGGCCCGGCTGGGGTCGACCCACTTCCTCGAGCACCTGCTCTTCAAGGGCACCGGGCGCCGGTCGGCGATGGACATCGCCTCGGCGTTCGACGCCGTCGGCGGCGAGGCGAACGCCGTCACGGGCAAGGAGCACACGTGCTACTACGCACGGGTCCTCGACGACGACGTGCCGATGGCGCTGGACCTGCTCGCCGACATGGTCACCGGCGCCCGGCTCGACGCCGACGACGTCGAGAGCGAGCGCGGGGTCATCCTCGAAGAGCTCGCGATGAACGACGACGACCCGAGCGACGTCGTCCACGAACGGTTCGTCGAGCTCGTCCTCGGTGACCACCCGCTCGGCCGGCCCATCGGCGGCACGCCCGACACGATCGAGGCCGTCGGCCGCGACGACATCGCCTGGCACTACGCCACGCACTACACCCCGCCGGGGCTCGTCGTCACCGCCGCGGGCGGCATCGACCACGACCGGCTCTGCGCGCTCGTCGCGACCCAGCTGACGACCTCGCCGTGGGCCGCCCGGACCGCGGCGCAGCCCGGCTCCGAGCCGCTGCCGCGGCGCGGCGCCGGCCGGGCCGCCCTCGGCGCGCCGTCCGGCCGCACGCTCGTCCTGACCCGCCCCACCGAGCAGGCGAACGTCGTGCTCGGCACGACCGGCCTGGTCGCGACCGACCCGCGCCGCTACGTCATGAGCGTCCTCAACGCCGTGCTCGGCGGCGGGATGAGCAGCCGGCTGTTCCAGGAGGTCCGCGAGAAGCGGGGCCTGGCGTACTCGGTCTACTCCTTCGCGTCGGGCTACTCGGACTCGGGCTACTTCGGCCTCTACGCGGGCTGCGCGCCGGCCAAGGCCGACCAGGTGCTCGTGCTCCTCGCCGCCGAGCTCGAGCGGCTCGCGGCCGACGGCCTGGACGGCGACGAGCTCGCCCGCGCGCACGGCCAGATCTGCGGCGGTCTCGTCCTCGGGATGGAGGACTCCGGCTCGCGGATGTCGCGCCTCGGCAAGGCCGAGCTCGTCCACGGGGAGTTCACGAGTCTCGACGAGTCGCTCGTGCGCGTGCGGCAGGTGACCACGGACGACGTCCGCACGCTGGCCGCCGACCTCGCGGCGCGGCCACGGTCGCTCGCCGTCGTCGGACCGTTCGACCCCGACCGGGAGTTCACCGGGACGGGAGCCGGAGGTCAGCGGGCATGACCAGGGTGGCCGTCGTCGGGGCGAAGGGCCGGATGGGTCAGCAGGTCTGCGCCGCCGTCGAGGCGGCGGACGACCTCGTGCTCGGCCCTCGGCTCGACGTCGGCGACGACCTCGCCGACCTCGCCGGCGCCGACGTCGCGGTCGTCTTCTCCGTTCCGGACGTCGCCGTCGAGCACGTCCTCGCCTGCGTCGCGCGCGGCGTCCACGCCGTCGTCGGCACGACCGGCTGGACCGCGGAACGGCTCGGGACCGTGCGGGCCGCGCTCACGCATGCTCCCGGCGTCGGCGTCCTCGTCGCGCCGAACTTCGCGCTCGGCGCGGTCCTGCTCATCCGGTTCGCCGCCACGGCCGCCCCGCACTTCGAGTCCGTCGAGGTCGTCGAGCTCCACCACCCCGACAAGGTCGACGCCCCGAGCGGCACCGCGCGGCACACCGCCGAGACGATCGCGGCCGCCCGCGCTGCCGCCGGCTGCGCTCCGGTGCCGGACGCGACGACGACCGCGCTCGACGGCGCGCGCGGCGCCGACGTCGACGGCATCCGGGTGCACTCGGTCCGGCTGCGCGGCCTCGTCGCGCACGAGGAGGTCCTCCTCGGCGGCCCGGGGGAGCAGTTGACGCTGCGCCACGACTCGTTCGACCGCGCCTCGTTCATGCCCGGCGTCCTGCTCGGCGTCCGGCGGGTCGCGTCGCGGCCGGGTCTGACGGTCGGGCTCGAGCACTACCTCGACGGCTGACCGGGCGATCCGTGCGCGCACGCTGGACGGCGGTCGGGCTGGCGGTCCTCGTCGGCGTCTACCTCGTCGCGATCGGTTGGCGAGGGGTCCTGCTGCTGCGTTCGGACAGCCTCGTCGGGGTGGCGCTCGGGGTCGGGCTGCTCGTCCTTCCCCTCGTGGGGGCGTGGGCGGTCGTCCGGGAGCTGAGGTTCGGCCGCGCCACCGAACGGCTCGCCGAGGACCTCGCCGCCGTCGGCGGGCTGCCCGTCGACGATCTGCCGCGGCGACCCTCGGGCCGGGTCGAGCGCTCGGCGGCGGAGGCGCTGTTCCAGCGGTACAAGACCGAGGTCGACGCGGCGCCGGACGACGCCGGCGCGTGGTTCCGGCTCGCGTGCACGTACGACGTCGCGGGCGACCGACGCCGCGCCCGGGCGGCGATGCGGCATGCCGTCCGGCTGCACGGGCGGGCGGACGCCGCGACCTGAGCGCACCCGATCGCGCAGCCGGTCGCGTGGCCGACACGCGGCGGACCGCGCAGCCACGTCGTGGGTGGCGCGTGAGCGGCGTCCTTGCCGCCGTGGCCCCGGTCAGCCGTCGCCGCGCGGCGGGCTCTGTCGCCGGCGGCCGAGCCGGCCGCGCAGCACGGTCCGGGCCCGGCCACCGACTCGGCCGCCGACGACGCCGATCAGGTCCCGCGTCGTCACGTCGCAGACCCGGCGCTGCACGAGCGGCCGGGACGCGCCGTTCGGCACGAAGTCGGAGCCGCGGCCCAGCGCGGCCGACAGGAGCCCGCCGAGCGCGGCGACGGCAGCGTCGACCGGGACCTGCTCCACCTCCCGGTGGTCCTGCTCGGACGCGCTGCGTCGCGGGGTCGGCGCGGCGAGCGCCGCCAGGTCCCCGACGACCCGGACGCCGCTCGCGGCGATCTCGGCGACGTGCCGGGCGGCCTCCTCGTCGGCCCGGTCGGCCGCCCAGCCGGGCAGCCGCAGCCGCGGCTCGTCCTCGGCCGGACTGCGCTCGCGCAGGAGCCGGGCCGCGGCGCCCTCGACCACGAGGCGTTCGTACTCCTGCCACGGGATCTCGTGCTCACGCAGCAGCGCGTTGAGCCGCCGCAGCAGCTCGATCTCGGGCACGGACAGGCTCCGGTTCGTCCGGTCACCGCCGTCGGCGTCCCCGAGGAAGCCCGCCGGCAGTCCGAGCATGCTCTCGAAGGCGTGGAGGACGAGACGCCGGTCCGCCGGGTCGACGACGACGACGGTGAGGTTCGCGGCGCCGGCGGCGGCCGCCCAGCGCCGGACGAGCTGCCCCTGGTCGTGCCGCACGTGGAAGCGCTCGATCGTGCGCCGCGTCCGTGGCCGGGCCAGGTTGCGGTCGAGCCAGTCGTCGAACGCCTCGCCGTTGCCGGCCTTGTTGTGCTCCTGCCAGATCGACGGGAGCATCGCGGCGTAGCTGCGCAGGGTCACCACCACGTGGACCCGCGGCCCGATCGCGTCGGCGAACCGCCGGGCGGTCTCGTCGTCCGCCCCTGCCGCGTACTCGTGGCCGAAGAGGACCCGCCGGGTCCGGTCGGCCTCGATCTCGTCGTGCAGCTCGTCCCAGTAACGCCTCGGCGGTGCGGCCTCGCCGCCGGACGTCGCCACCCAGCCGAGCGGGCGGCCCACGAACGCCGCCATCGCCGTGCGGTGGCTCCTCGCCCGGCCCGGGTAGCGCACGCCGTGCGCCAGCAGCGCCTCCCGCCGTTCCGCGGCCGCCGTCTGGACAGCGGTCGTGGCGGTCTTCGGCGGCCCGATGTGGAACAGCCGGGCGCGCTCGGGGAGCAGGAGGTCGGACGGGAGGCCGGTCTGCAGCACGTTCATCCTCACTGTCGGTCCGCGCCGGCGTCGTGCCCGCCCCTGCCGGCGGCCGCCTTTCGCCGGACCACGGCCCGGATCGGCGACGTCGTCGATCGTACGGTCCCGCTCGCGCCGGTTCAGCCGGTTCGGTGGCGTCCGGTCAGCCCGCGAGGCGCAGCAGGGCGGCGACGGTCGCGGCCCCGAACACGACGACGACGAACGGTGCCCGCCGCCACAGGAGCACCGCGGCCACGGCGACGGCGGGTACCCGGGCGTCGAGCACGAGGCGTCCGTCGGAGACGACGGTCTGGACCGCGAACAGGGCGGACAGCAGCGCGACCGTGACGAGGGCGGCGACCCGGGCCACCCGGGGCCGCTCGAGCCACTCGTGCGGCAGGAGGTACCCGGCGACCTTGACCGCGTAGCAGCCCGCGCAGGCGGCGAGCACCGCGGTCCACGTGACGGTCATGACGTCGTCCGGGTCGCCCGCCGGGTGCGCTCGCCCGGCCAGCCCGCGCCGAGGCCGACGACGGTGGCCGCGAGCACGGGGACGCCGGCCGGTGCGACGGGCACGAGCGCGAGCGCCACGAGGATCGCGCCGAGGGCGACGCCGCGCGGCACGACGGCGGTGAGCCGCGGCCAGAGCAGGGCGAGGAAGGCCCCGGCGGCTGCGGCGTCGAGGCCGTACCGTCGCGGGTCGCCGAGGGCGTCCCCGACGAGGGCGCCGACCGCGGTCGAGGCGTTCCACAACGCGAAGACCGCGGCTCCGGTCGCCCAGAACCCGAGCCGGACGAGGTCGCTCCGCCCCGGCCGCAGGGCCGTCTGCGCGCTGCCGACCGCCGTCGACTCGTCGATCGTCAGCTGGGCCGCGAGCGGGCGTCGCCAACCGCGCGCGCCCAGGGCGGGAGCCATCTGGAGGGCGTAGAAGCCGTTCCGGGCCCCGACCAGGGTCGCCGTCGCGGCGGCCGCCACGACGCCGCCGCCGGCACCGGCGACCCCGACGAACGCGAACTGCGAGCCGCCGGTGAACATGAGCAGCGACAGGGTGCAGGTCTGCGCGACGGTGAGCCCCGCGGCCACCGAGAGCGCGCCGAACGACACCCCGTACGACCCCGTCGCGAGCCCGACGGCGAGCGCCTGTCGCCAGACGGCGGACCTGGCGACGTCGCTCACCCGGCCAGTCTGCCCGAGGGGTGCCCGGCCCCAGGCGTCAGGGCCGTGGCCCACCGAGGGGGCCACTGGTGACGCTGCGTGACACAACCGGCCGCCCGAACGCTCGAGCGCCTTCGGCGGGTGTCACAACGGCCTGTGCTCGGGTCGACCATGTCTAGGATGGGTCGACCCGTGCCCCGAGCGGCAGCGGGCTACGGCGGCAGGGCCGGTGGTGATCGAGGAGTGGAGCGCGGCGGGTGAGATCTGCCCTGATCGGATACACCGGGTTCGTCGGGTCCAACATCGCGGTGGCCCACGACTTCACCCACCGCTACAACACCTCGAACATCGCGGACATCCGCGGCCGCTCCTACGACCTCGTGGTGAGTGCTGCGGGCCGGGCCGACTCGCACCGGATCAACCGGCAGGGCGCGCAGGACCTCGCCGAGATCGACGATCTCGTCGACCTGATCTCCACCGTCCGCGCCGACCGGCTCGTGCTCGTGTCGACGGTGTGCATCTACCCGGGCGGGACGAGTCCCGACGAGAGCACGCCGACGTCGGCCGACGGCATCACGCCGTACGGCGCGAACCGGCTGCACATGGAGCAGGTCCTCTCGCAGCGGTTCGCGACGCTCGCTCTGCGGCTGCCGCAGCTGTACGGCGACGGCATCAGGAAGGGCGTCGTCTACGACCTGCTCCACGACTACCGCGTCGAGTTCATCCGTCCCGAGAGCCGGTTCCAGTACTACGACCTGCGCCGGCTGTGGCGCGACACGCAGGTCGCCCTGGACGCCGGCCTGAGCGCGCTGAACATCGCGACACCGCCGCTGCGCAGCGACCGCGTGGCCGCCGAGTGCTACGGCATCGACATCGCCGGCCAACGGGTTCCCGGCGACGAGACGCCGTCCGTCGAGACCTACACCCGCGACATGCGCACGACGCACGCGGAGCTCTACGGCGGCCCACCCGGCTTCCTGATGGACGAAGCCGCCGAGATCGCCGCGCTGCGGGCGTTCGTCGAGGACGCCCGGGCCGCTGCCGCGCTGCACTGACCCCGGTATCGAAGGAGCACGACGTGTACAAGTCCCACAAGGTCTCGGCGATCGTCACGTGCGCAGGTCGCGGCGTCCGCTTCGGCGGCAACAAACTGCTGGTGAAGATGAACGGGATCACGGTCCTGGAGAAGACGGTACGAGAGTTCGTCCACCCGGCGGTCGACGAGGTCGTGGTCACCATCAGCCCGGACTTCCGCGAGGAGTACCACCACATCCTCGTCGACAAGGCGAGGCTGCCGGTCACCCTCGTCGACGGCGGCGAGGAGCGGTTCGTGTCGGCGATGAAGGGCCTGGAGGCCACCACAGGCACCATCGTCTGCGTGCACGACGGCGTCCGGCCCTTCATCAACTCCGAGCTGATCGTCCGGGCGCTCGACGCCGGCATCGAGCACGGCGCGGCGATGCTCGGGACGCCGACCGTCGTCCAGCTCAAGATCGTCGACGACGACGAGTTCATCGTCGGCTCGCCGGACCGCTCGCACAGCTGGCTGGGCCAGACGCCGCAGGTCTTCCGGCGCGAGCTGCTCGAGAAGGCGTACGCCCTGGCCATGGCGGACAAGTACGCGCGGGTCAGCGACGACGCCGACCTCGTCGCCGAGTACACCGGCCACCGGGTCAAGATCGTCCGCAGTGAGGACTACAACATCAAGATCACGACGCGGACCGACCTGCTGATCGCCGACCAGATCATGGCCCAGGCGGACTGGGAGTGAGCCTGGAGCTCGTCGCCCAAGGCGGGCCGGATCCTAGCCGTTCCGGCGCGCCAGCCTCACCTGGCCCGCGGCGTTGACCGTCAGGTCGATGCGCGAGTCGAGGTCGCGCCCGTGGAAGTGCAGCACGAGCGGGTGCGTCCCGGGACGCTGCTCGACGCGGGTCTCGACCCGCACGCCGTCGTCGTCGGCGACGATGCGGGCGGGTTGCGGCGGCGAACTACCCGCCCTCGCGGTGCCGTCGACGGTCGTGGGGCCGTTCGTCGCGACGCCCGTGAACGGGACCTGGACGTCGATGAGCCACATGCGCCGACGCAGGGTGCGGATTGAGCGGCGTCCCGGAGTGACGGTCGTCGTCGCCGCCTGCGGATCCAGCTGCGCCGAACCGGGGAGGCTGCGGTTCGTCTGGTCGACGTCCAGCGCGAGCATGCCGGAGCTGTTGCGGTAGGCGATGTACACATGCCCCTCGAGCACCGCGTTGCGGGACGAGGTGGTGGTTCGCAAGCCGCGCTGGTTGACGGCCCCGAGCAGGGCGTTGCGGACGCTGAGGTCCCAGGTGCCCGCCTCGAGCGCGCGCCCGAAGGCCGCAGTCGCGGGGTCGAGCACGGCATCCGCGACGAGGACGAGCTCGGGCCGGTCGTCGATGATGTCGATCCGTTGCCGGTACCGCGTCGGCAGCGCCCAGACGACGGCCGTCGCCCGGTCCCGGACGGCCACCGTGGCCTTGGCGCGGTCGATCGCCGCCGTCATGTCGATCGCTGCGTCGGGGAGGGCGGCCGCGACGTCCGACGGCAGGTCACGGACGATCCGGTCGCCGTCGCGACGGATCGCCAGCGGTGTGCCGGACGCCGTGCGCCAACGTGACTCCGCCGTCACACGCAAGGTTCCTTGCTGCCACTCGACGGACGTTGTCGCACTGAGACCGACGATCGCGGCATCGACGGCGACGAGTTTCTCGAGAAGGTCCCATCGGCCAGCCCGGACGAGGACCGCGCGGCCGAGCTGGGTCGGGGTCAGGTAGGCGTCGAGCTCGGCGGGGATGTGGTCGCGGAGCAGGTCCTCCACGGTCGCCCGGACGAGTTCGACCTCCTCGGCGGGCGCCCGGAAGAGCTTGGGGGACAGCTGCGTCAGGACGCGGCTGCGGTACTGATGCAGCAGCATGAGCCGCCACTGGCCACGCAGCCGGGGTCCGGCGAGCTTCTCGTTCGTCTGCCGGACGATCTCGCCCACCCAGCGCCAGTACTCCGCTCGGTCGGAGGCGTACGACGACGAAGCGGTCTTGCCGCCACGCACCCAGTGGTAGAAGGGCGTGTCCGCCATGACCGAGACGACCTTGGCGTGCCGTGCGACGTCGAGCCCGAAGAAGACGTCCTCCCAGAGCACACGGCGTCCTTCGGGGAACCGGATGCTGTTCTCGATGAGCATCGACCGGCGGAAGAGCTTGTGCGGGTTGGTGGGCAGGAGCGGATGGAAGTCGTCCCGGTCGACGACGTTCTCAGCGTTCGCCGCGTAGACCTCCATCGCCCACTTCGACTGGTCGGTTCGCATCTCCTTGCCGTTGAGTACATCGGCCCCGGCCCCCGCGGCGAAGGCGTAGCCGGCTTCGAGCGCCCGCGGGTAGAGCTCGTCGTCGTGGTCCATGAACAGGACGTACTCGCCCCGCGCGAGGTCGAGCCCGACGTTGCGCGGGCGGCTCGGCCACCCCGAGTTCTCGATGCGCTCGATCCGGACGTTGTCGTGCGCGTCGCGGATGGCCTTCAAGCGCTCCCAGGTCTCCTGGCCGGGCGAGCCGTCGTCGACGAAGAGCACCTCGAACTCCGAGGTGGGCATTGTCTGCGTCTCGAGCGACCGGACAAGCCGGTCGATACGTTTCCCTGGGGCGTACGTCGGCACGATGACGCTGACCTTCACCGTCATGGTCAGCGACCCGCGCCCGCCTCGGCCTGGCTGTCCTCGGCAGTGCGGCTACGCTCCTCGGTGATGACCTCGGCGACCCGGCCGACCGTTGCCTGTCCGTCGGCGTCTGGCGTTGCCCCGCGGGCTGCGGCGCCGGCCCTGGCCCACTCGAACACCACGTCGTACAGCTCGGCGACCCGCCGGTTGTCCCTCCGCAGCTCGTCGACCTCCCGGCGCAGCGCGGCGAGCTCGCGCTCGTAGTTGAGGAACCGCTCCGGGCCCTGGTTGAACTCCTCGTCGAGGACCGCGAGCGTACGCAGGTTCGTGAGCGTGCGCGGGGCGAGGCGCTGGGCGAGCTTGGCGAGCAGCTTCTTCACGAAGTCAGTCCTTGTCGTTGCCGGAGTGCGGGTCGGTGAGGTTGGGTCGTTGCACGGGCCGGGGTGCTACAGCCAGATCAGGGCGGCCACGTTGGTGCGCTCCCCGAACGGGGTGTCGCGCCGACGGGCCGCCAGCACGGTCAGCCCGAGCTTCCAGCGCCACGCCTCGCGGCGCAGGGTCTTCAGGTCGACGTGCCAGGTCTGCGGGTTCGGTGGGATTCGCTCCACCGGGGAGACATCGACAGTCGTGTACAGGAACGTCTGGGCGTCGAGCACCCCGCGGAGTGTCCCGAAGAGGTCGGCGCGACCGGCGGGCCGGACGCCGTGCAGCACGTTGCGGGCGAAGAAGTACGGCTGGTGGCCTCCGCGGAGCAGGTCGAGCCCGAAGCGGACCAGCTGGTGCCGGTCGTTGAGGTTCAGGAACCGGTACTCGACGTCCTGCGGCTGGGTCCGACGTGCGACCCGCAGTGCCTCGTAGCTGTAGTCGGCTCCGATCACCCGGTGGCCGGCGGCGGCGATCCGCTCTGCGTGCCGGCCGTCCCCGCAGCCGAGGTCCACGACGAGAGCCTTCTCCGGCAGCAGCTTGAGGAACCTGTCGACGTCCTCGACGTCCTCAGGCGCGTCCTCCTCGCGCTCGTCGACCTGCTGCCAGGTCTTCTCCCAGAAGACGCGCTGCCTGTTGAACACCCCGAAAGCGCTCTCGAAGCGCCGCAGCGTCGACTTCGGCGTCGTCCACGTGAAGGAGGGGTCGGGGACCAGCCACGTGGGGCCGTAGGCGAACGCCAGCCACGACTCCGGCACCGCGGGTGCCGGCAACGTCACGCCGTGGACCTCGATGGACCTGGTCGGGAGCAGCTGGTCCAGCGGGAGCGTGCCACGCAGGGCGAAGGGCTGGTTGTACAGCCCGTCCTCGCTGTGGAAGCCGATGAAGATGTCGATGTAGTAGTCGATGCTCCCGGACCCGGAGAGGAAGACGATCTCCAGGTGCGCGTGGCTGTGGCGTACGACGGTGTACCCGTGCGCCTCGAGCCGGCGCTGCAGCCCGAAGCTGACCAGGGAGACGTCCTGCACGTCGGTCTTGTCGCACCAGAAGGCGAAGTCGACGTCGTCGTCGTGGGGGAGCAGCGCCCCCGAGCGCATGGCACCGAGCAGCGTGCCGCCGACGATGTAGATCGGGTAGCCCCACTCCTGCATCTGCTCGGCGAGCGCCGCCGAGCTCGCCAGCAGCCTGTCCTGGGTGCCCTCGGTGTTGCCCTCGAAGGACGGACCGAGACGGTTCCACTTGTCCATCGCCAGCCAGCGGCCGTGCGCGTCGGTGATGGCGACCCGGCCGTCGCCGCCGAACCGGACGTCGCCGGAGACGATGTCCGCGCCGCTCGCCGAGTCGCGCACCGTCACGGTCGAGGAGCCCTTGAGGTACGGGGTCACCTGGGTCGGCCAGGGGATGCGGCGCCCCCCGGTCCGCGGGTTCGGCTTGGGCATCCTCGTGGACCACACGCGGTTGCCGTCGAAGAGGACGTCGACCGTCGGCGTGCCCTCGACGCGGGTCGTGACGCGCAGCACTCGTCGGTTGGCACGGACCGTCTCTCTCAACGTCTCTCCTCACCTGCAGGCCGAACGGGACCGGCGCGGCGTCGCGCGAACAGGCCGGCGGAGACCGCCGGCGACCGTGTCATTCTAGGTCGTCGGACGCCTCGGGTCGGACGACGCGACGACTGCGCACCGTGATGCCGACCGGGCCACGGCGACGGGCCGGCGCCGCCCCGTGTCACCCAAGGTCGACATCCCGGGCAGGGTAGCGCGGCCCGCAGGACGGCCTTGGTCACGGTGAGCAGGATTCGCGCCTCAGGTGGCGCGCCCGGGTCCGGGACCGCTGCCCGCCGGCGCCCCGGCGCGGCGGACCGCCGCGGCGACGAATGCCTCGAGCGGGCCGCGTCGCCGCGGGGCGCCGACGATCGCCGCCACGGCGAGCGCGACGGCGATGTGACCGACGATGACGGCGCGCACAGGGACCTCGTCGAGGCCGTCCCAGTCGGCCGTGGCCCCAAGGAGCAGTACGTGCAGCGTGTAGAGCGTGAGCGTCGTCGAGCCCGCCGCGACGAGCGGGGCTATCAGGCGTCGTCCGGTGCGGCCGCCCCGGGCGGCGCCCGGGCCGTCTGCCGACGCGGCCAGAAGCAGGATCGCCCCGATCGTCAGCAGGGCCGTCCCGGTGGTGCTCAGCAGGTCGGGAGTCGTGCCGCTGTGCCGCCCCGCGGTGCCCAGCCACCACCAGGACGACGTCGGCGACGTCCCGTAGGACGACGTGGCGAGGCGCCGGAGCACCTCGTCGGCCGTCGCGCCGGTGCTGCGGCCGAGGGCCGCCGTACCCGCCGTCGCGAGCGTTGCCGCACCGATCGAGAGCCCGGCCACCGCGAGTGCCGCACCGCCCGCGACCACCGCGAGCGCGGCACGTGCCGAGGCGAGCGGCAGCCGGCCCACGGCGAGCCCGGCGAGAAGGTACGTCGACCACGTCAGGACGGGGTAGTACCCGTCGAGGAGCAGGGTCCGGGCGAGGTCGCCGGGCGCCGTGACCAGGTCTGCCCAGCCGGGGTTGGGACCGGGACCAGGCGGCCAGCCGCGGCGGACGAGATGGCTGACGACCGGGGTCGTCACGGCGCAGACCGCGGCGGCAACGGCGAGTCGCCGGACTCCCCAGCCGAGCACGGGGAGTGCCATGAGGAACAGCAGACCGTAGTAGGCGAGGATCACCGCGGCCGGGGTGGGCAGCCCGCCGATCGTCAGCCCGACCGCCGCCACGACGCCCGCCCTGGCCGCGACCGCGCGACGTGCGTCCGAGAGCGGTCGCCCCGCCCAAGGGTGCGGTCCACCTGTCGCGAGTGCGATCCCGCAGCCGGCGAGCACCGCGAACAGGGCCGAGGCCCGGCCGCCCGCGACGGCGTACGCCCACGGCACCGGGTCGCCCGGGCCGCCGGACGGCGTGACATGGACGGCGATCATCCCGACGAGGGCGAGCCCGCGGGCGACGTCGAGGCCGACGAGCCGGGACCGGCTGGTGGGCGTCCCCGCGGCGGGACCCGCGGCCGGGTCCGGCGTCATGCCCCGAGCGTGGCCGACAGCCGGGTCTCGACGACCTCACGGCCGTCCTGCGCGGCGTAGGTGCGGCGCGCGCCGTCCGGGACCGCGCCGGCGGAGGCGAGGAAGGCCCGCAGCGGCTCGTCGTCGTCCGGCACCCAGGCGCGCACGGTTCGGGCGCCGCCGGACCGCAGCGTGTCGGCGCTCGCCGACAGCAGCCGTGACCCGTGGCCGGCACCGCGGTGCGCCGGGTCGACGGCGAGGACGACGAGGTCACCGTCGTGCTCGCCGGCGTCCGGGTCGGTGCTCGGGGCGACCGCGGCGAAGCCGACGACGGTGCTGCCCGCGCAGGCCACGAGGACGGCGTGCCGGCCGGTCGGCGGCCGGCAGACCGCGTCGTGCCATGGTGCGGCGAGCGCGTCCGGCGTCAGTCGTTCGAGCGCGGACGGGTCGAGGATGCCTGCGTACGCGGCCCGCCAGGCCCGGGCCTGGACGGCGCCGATCGCCGTCGCGTCGCCGGCGTGAGCCGGCCGGACGGACGCGTCGGCGACGCTCGGGCGCAGGACGTCGGCGCTGTCCATGGCTCCAGTGTCGCGTGCCCGGCGGGTTCTCACCCGACCGGTCGGGCGGGGTTCCCGGCGACGACCGCACCGGGCGCGACGTCCTGGACGACGACGGAGCCGGCACCGATGACCGCGCCGTCGCCGACCGTCACGCCGCCGAGGACGACGACGTGGGCGCCGACGTCGACCCGGTCACCGATCCGCGGCGACCGGGACACGCCGTCCGAGTGCACCTTCGCGGCGAGCGAGGTGGCCTGCCGGAGCACGACGTCGCGGCCGATGACGACCCGGGAGTTCACGACGAGACCCTGGCCGTGCCACACCTGCAGGCCCGGCCCGACCTGGGCGTTCCAGTTGAGCTCGATGCCCATCAGCCACTCGACGACGATGCGGTGGACCACGAGGTACGGCGTCCCGAGCAACCGCACCGGGGCCGGCGCGCGGCGGACCGCCTGGGCGAGCCGGAAGGCGACGCACACGAGCCGGCCCTTCGGGTTGCGGGCGTTCGCGGCCCAGTCCTGGAAGAGCAGGTGGAGCGGACCCCTCCGGCGGGCCGCAGCGGGCCTGCCGCCCTGGATGCCGTCGGAGGGACCGCCGCCCGGTGCGCGCACGTCGCCGAACGTAGCAGCGTGGCTCCAAGGTCGGGCGGTGGCGGAGCGCGGCCGGGTCCGGGATAGCGTCGTCCGGTGACCTCGACCGAGCCCGCCGCGGCCCCGGGCGCCGCTGTGACGACGCCGGTCCTGAGCGCGACCTTCGACGCCGTCCTGTTCGACATGGACGGCACGCTCCTCGACTCGACCGCGTCGGTGCAGCGCTCCTGGCTGCACTGGGCCGGCGAGTTCGGGGTCCCGATGGAGCGCCTGGCCGGCTGGCACGGCGTCCCGGCGAAGCAGATCGTCGATGCGGTCCTGCCCGAGCCGGTGCGCGGACGCGCGCTCGCCCGGATCGAGGAGCTCGAGGTCGCGGACGCCGACGGCGGCATCCGCGTCCTCGACGGGGCGGCCGCCGCGCTCGCCGCGCTGCCCGCCGGCCGGGCCGCGATCGTCACGTCGTGCACCGCGACGCTGGCGGCCGCCCGGATCGCCGCCACCGGGCTCGGCGCCCCGGCGGTCGTCGTCACCGCCAGCGACGTCAGGGTCGGCAAGCCGGACCCGGAGCCGTACGCGCTGGGCGCGCGCCGGCTCGGCGTCGACCCGGCCCGCTGCCTCGTCGTCGAGGACGCTCCCGCGGGTCTGGCGTCCGGTCGTGCCGCGGGCGCCCTCACGCTGTCGGTCTGCACGACGCACGCGGCCGGTGAGCTGGACGCCGACCTCGTCGTCGGCACGCTCGCGGACGTCCGCTTCCTCGCCGGCCCGGACGGCGTGCGCGTCGTCCGCGCGATGCGGACGTGACCGTCACCGGTCGTCGCTAGGCTGCCGGCCTGGTCGAAGGAGAAGGTGACGCCATGGGCGACGTGCAGGCCGCGGCGACCGACGTGCCGCAGGGGGCGCGGGCCGTGGTGCCGGACACCCAGTACGAGCAACTGCTGCGCCGCATCCTGGAGACGGGCGCGGCCAAGGGCGACCGGACCGGCACCGGCACCCTCAGCACGTTCGGCGAGAGGCTGCGCTACGACCTCGGTGCCGGGTACCCGCTCGTCACGACCAAACGCGTCCACTTCCGCTCGCTCGCCGTCGAGCTGCTGTGGTTCCTGCGCGGCGAGACGAACGTCGGCTGGCTGCGGGAGCGCGGAGTGACGATCTGGGACGAGTGGGCCTCGGAGACGGGCGAGCTCGGCCCGGTGTACGGCAAGCAGTGGCGCTCGTGGCCGACGTCGCGCGGGGACGTCGATCAGATCGGCGACCTGCTGCGCACCCTGCGCGCCGACCCCGACTCGCGACGCATGGTCGTCTCCGCCTGGAACGTCGGCGAGCTGCCCGAGATGGCCCTGGCGCCCTGCCATCTGCTCTTCCAGTTCTACGTCGCCGACGGCCGGCTCTCCTGCCAGGTCTACCAGCGCAGCGCCGACATGTTCCTCGGCGTGCCGTTCAACATCGCGAGCTACGCGCTCCTCACGCACCTCGTCGCCCAGCAGGTGGGGCTCGTGCCCGGCGACCTGGTCTGGGTCGGCGGCGACTGCCACATCTACACCAACCACGTCGAGCAGGTGCAGGTGCAGCTCACCCGGGAGGCGTACCCGTTCCCGACGCTCGAGGTCGACCCGGCGCCGAGCCTGTTCGACTACACGGTCGAGCACTTCCGTCTCGTCGACTACCGGCACCACCCCGCGCTGCGCGGCGCGGTGGCCGTGTGAGCGTCGGGCTCGTCTGGGCGCAGAGCAGGAACGCGGTCATCGGGAGGGACGGGGTGCTGCCCTGGCACCTGCCCGAGGACCTCGATCACTTCGCCCGGCTGACCCGGGGCGGCGTCGTCGTCATGGGCCGGCGCACCTGGGAGTCGCTGCCGGCGCGCTACCGGCCGTTGCCGGGCCGCACGAACGTCGTCCTCACCACCCGCGCCGACCTCGACGCGCCGGGCGCGACGGTCGCGCACTCGGTCGCCGAGGTGACCGCGGAGTTCAGCCACTACTGGGTCATCGGCGGGGCCGCGGTGTACGCCGCCTTCGCCGGCATCGCGTCCACCGCGGTCGTCACGACCGTCGACCTCGACGTCGAGGGCGACGTCCAGGCGCCGGTGCTCGGCCCCGGCTGGTCGGCGGCGCAGCGCTGCCCGGGTACCGGGTGGAGCGAGTCCGTGACCGGGCTGCGTTACGCCGTCTCGACCTTCCGCCGCACCGGCGCGGACGCGTCGCCACCGGCCGGCGCCCGCGCGACCCCGTGACCGCGGCGGCGACGCCGGGTCACGGCCCGCAGCCCTGCCCGGCACGGACGCCGGCGGTACCGTTGGCCGCATGCCGCAGTCTTCCGCCGCCCGACCGTTCGGGGCGGTCCTCACCGCGATGGTCACGCCCTTCACGGCCGACGGGGACGTCGACCTCGACGCGGCCCAGTCGCTCGCGAGCCACCTGGTCGACCTCGGTCACGACGGGCTCGTCGTCTCGGGGACGACCGGGGAGTCGCCGACGACGACGGACGACGAGAAGGCGGCGCTGCTGCGCGCCGTCCTCGAGGCCGTCGGCAGCCGCGCCCACGTCGTGGCGGGCGTCGGCACCAACGACACCCGGCACACCGTTGCGCTCGCGCAGGAGGCGGCCAAGCTCGGCGTCCACGGTCTGCTGGTCGTGACGCCCTACTACAGCAAACCGCCGGCCGCCGGGCTGGTCGCGCACTTCACGACCGTCGCGGACGCCACCGACCTGCCGGTCATGGTCTACGACATCCCGGGCCGAACGGGCGTCCGGATCACGACCCCGGTGCTCCTGCGGATCGCCGAGCACGACCGGATCGTCGCGGTGAAGGACGCGACCGGCGACCTCTTCGCCGGCTCGGACGTCATGGCCCGCACCCGGCTCGTCTACTACTCCGGCGACGACGCGCTCAACCTCGCCTGGCTCGCCCACGGCGCCGCCGGCGTCGTCAGCGTCGTCGGTCACGTCGCCGGCGCGCAGTACGCCCAGATGGTGGCCGCGACGGACCGCGGCGACCTCGCCGCGGCCCGCGCCGTCCACGACCGACTCATCCCCGCCGTCACGGCGATCATGACCAGGACCCAGGGAGCGATCATGGCGAAGGCCGCCCTCGAGCTGAGGGGCGTCCTCGGCAACCGCGTGACGCGGCTGCCTCTCGTGCCTGCCACGGCCGACCAGGTGGCCGCGCTGCGCCCTGACCTCGAGGCGGCGGGGCTGCTGTGAGCCACCCGCACCCCGAGCTCGGCCTGCCCCCCGCGCTGCCCGCCGGCGGCCTGCGGGTCGTGGCCCTCGGCGGCCTCGGCGAGGTCGGCCGCAACATGACCGTCCTCGAGCACGAGGGGCGGCTGCTCGTCGTCGACTGCGGCGTGCTCTTCCCGGAGGACCACCAGCCCGGCGTCGACCTGATCCTGCCCGACTTCGGCTACATCGCCGACCGGCTCGACGACATCGTCGCGGTCGTGCTCACGCACGGTCACGAGGACCACATCGGCGCCGTCCCGTACCTGCTGCGGCTGCGCGCCGACCTGCCGCTCGTCGGCTCCCAGCTCACCCTCGCCTTGGTCGAGGCCAAGCTGCGCGAGCACCGGATCGCCCCGCTGACCCTCGCCGTCGCGGAGGGCCAGGTGGAGCGCTTCGGCCCCTTCGAGTGCGAGTTCGTCGCGGTGAACCACTCGATCCCCGACGCGCTCGCGGTCGCCGTCCGGACCGGCGCGGGCACCGTGCTGCACACCGGCGACTTCAAGATGGACCAGCTCCCGCTCGACGGCCGGATCACCGACCTGCGGGCGTTCGCCCGGCTCGGCGAGCAGGGGGTCGACCTCTTCATGGTCGACTCGACGAACGCCGAGGTGCCCGGCTTCACGATCTCGGAGCGGGAGATCACCCCGGTGCTCGACCGGGTCTTCGCCGCGGCCGACCGCCGGATCATCGTCGCGAGCTTCGCCTCGCACGTGCACCGCGTCCAGCAGGTCCTCGACGCGGCCCACGCCCATGGCCGCCGGGTCGCGCTCGTCGGTCGCTCGATGGTTCGCAACATGGGTGTCGCGAAGGACCTCGGCTACCTCACGGTGCCCGACGGCGTCCTCGTCGACCTCAAGGCCGTCGACGACCTGCCGGACCACGAGGTCCTGCTCATGTGCACCGGCAGCCAGGGCGAGCCGATGGCCGCGCTGTCCCGGATGGCCGGGCGTGACCACCGGGTCCGGGTCGGCAGGGGCGACACCGTCGTCCTCGCGTCGTCGCTCATCCCCGGCAACGAGAACGCCGTCTACCGGGTCATCAACGGGCT
>DAIOGQ010000044.1:15154-18702 GCA_036745175.1 Kineosporiaceae bacterium | reverse complement strand
CGTCATCGGCGCGGCCGCGGTCGGCGGTGCGGCGGGGGCGCTCGCCGTCGCGTGGGTCGACCCCGGCCGCGTGCAGTGGAACCTGCTCGGCTGGGCCGGCCTGACGGCGGCGGGCAGCCTGCTCGCCTACCTGATGCGGCGCAGCGGGTGGTGGCGGGAGCCGCGGCACCCGGGGGAGGCACCGCCCGGCTGGGTGGTGCCGGCGGCAGGGGTCGCGTGGAGCGTGCTCGTCCTCTCCGCGGCCGCCTCCTCGGCCTGGCTGACCGTCGGCGCCTTCGGGGTCCTCGCGGCGGTCGCCTCCTGGGGCTGGTCCGTCGGCCGGCAGCGGGTGCTCCCGCGCGGGCTGACCTGGAACGGGGTCGCCGCGGTCGTGGCGTACCTGTCCCAGGGGCTCGTCGCGCTGGCCGTCGTCGGCGAGGTGGTCCTGCGGCCGCCGGCGGCCTGGTACCCGCTCGCGGGCGTTCTCGGCGTCCTAGCGGCCCTCGTCCTCGCCGTCGCGCTCCTCGTCCTCGTGGCCTACGGGCTGCGCGGGGTCCTGCGGCTCGTCAAGGGTGCCCAGGGCTGGCGCGGGGCGTACGGCGAGCGCGGGGCCCTCGGCCCGTGGCTCGTCGGCACGGGCATGGTCGCGCTGCCGGTGCTCGGGCTGTGGTCGGCCAGCCGGGGTGAGCGGGCGGCGCACCCCGGGTTCGTCGGTGTCGTCGTCGCGACGACCGCGTTCGTGACGATCGCCGTCGTGTCGGTCCTGCTGCTCGACCTCGTCCGGCGCTCGGTTCCCGGCACCGGCTACAAGGTCGTCAACGTCCTGCTGCTCACCGGCTGGACCGTGCTCGGACTCGCGGTCTTCGCCGGCACCTGGGTGCCACGGGCGGCGTTGACGGCCCTCGTCGTCGCCGGGCTCGCCGTCCTGTCGGCGGTGCTCGTGAACCTCACCTTCCTCGGGACGTACACGCTCGCGTTCGACCGCGACGCGCACCGGGCCGGCGACCCCGGCTTCCTGCCGTTCACGGCTGCCGACGCCGCGCAGGTGCTCCGCTGGCGGATGAGCGGGTCGGTGGCCGACCGACCACGCGACCCGAAGGTGGTCCGCCGCGCGCAGATCGTGTTCCCGGCGACGGACCAGCCGCAGGGCCCCGTGCAGAAGCAGGTCTCGGAGATCTTCGACTCCGACGTCCCGCCGTTCGCCAAGCACTTCCTCGTCGTGTCGACGACACCGGACCTGCTCGTCATCACGCCGCAGCCGGTGGACGGCGTCCGGCGCCTGCCGCCGCTGGACCCGATCGAGATCCCGCTGCGCTGACGCCGCCGGTCAGCCGCCGGCCGGGCCGATGCCGCCGCTGACCGCGGTGACGTGCTCGACGACGGGCGGATGGGCGAAGAACGGGCCGATGACCTCCCGCCAGGGTCCGAACAGCGGCCCGCCGCGGAAGCCCTCGGTGTGCGCCTCGACCGAGTCCCAGCCGACGAGCAGGAGGAACACCGACGGCCGCTCGACGAAGCGGGTCAGCTCGGCCCAGCGGAAGCCGTCCGCCTGCGAGATGACGGCCTCGGCCCGCGGGAACGCGGCCTCGAAGTCGGCCTCCCGGCCCGGGGTCACGCTGATGAGTGCGTGCTCGACGACCACTCCGGCCTCCTCGACAGCGACAGCCGTGCCGGCCGTGACGGCCGAGCCGTGAAGGCCGTGACGGCGGCGACGGCCCTCGCCGGCCGTCGCCGCTGCAGCCTACGGCGCGGACGGCGTCCCTGCCGGGGTCAGTGGGCGGTGCGCAGCGTGAGGTCCGCCAGGACCGGGTTGTGGTCCGACGGGATCGTGCCGACGAACTTCCCGGACGAGAGCGTGAGCAGCTGGTCCCAGCGGCGGATCGCGACGCCCGGCGAGCCGAAGATCCGGTCGTACGAGCCGATGCCGACGGGCGGCGTCCGCTTGTACTGGTTGACGCTGCTGTAGCGGCCGTTGACGACCGACTGCGCGACGTTCCACGCGTCGGCGGCACGGGTCGAGCGCATGACGGCCCCCGGGGTGTCGTTGAGGTGCCAGCTCATCTTCACCGAGCCGAAGTCCCCCGCGTAGACGATGGGCAGCCCGCCTCGCCCCGCCGCCAGCGCCCGGGCCCGGTCGACGAGGGTCTGGGTCTGGGCCCGCCGGACGGTGTCGTACGACGCCCCGGTGAGGGAGTTGAGGTGCGTCGAGACGACGAGGAACTCCCGGCCGGTGCCGCGGTGGCGCAGCACCTGCCAGGCCGCCCACTTCCCACCCCCGACGTCCCAGTGGCCGCCGTTGCCGACCGCCTCGTAGGTGGTGTTCCGGTAGACGACGTGGCTGCCGGTCAGGACGTAGTCGGAGTCGCCGGGGAAGCCCTGCGTACGGGCGACGGTGTACGTCGAGCCGAGCGCGCTGGCGAAGGAGTCGACCTGGCGCGGGGTGTTCCAGCCGTACGTGTACGCCGACCCTTCCTGGACGGCGATGACGTCGGGGTTGCCGCGCTTGACGAGGGCCGCGGCCGCCGCCTTCCGCTTGCTGTTCCACGGGGCGATCACCTCGCCCGCGCCGCCGCCGCCCCGGCTCCCGTCCGAGACGAGGATGAGCAGGTTGTACGTCATGACCCGGAGGTTGACCTCGCTCGTCGTGACGGCTGCCGACACCTTCGCCGACCAGGGCGAGGCGGTGGGACCGTTGTGCGCCCGCACCCGGAAGTAGTACGTGCTGCCCGGAGCCAGGCCGTACGGGCTGAGCTGGTTGTTCTGGTCGCGGACGACGTACTGCCGGCGGCCGGTGAGCATCGCAGGGTCGATGCTCTGCATGACCTCGAACCGGGTCGCCGCGCCGCTGTTCCACGTGATCGCGAGGCCGCCGGCGCCGTCGACCGCGGTGACCGAGGTCGGCACGGTCGGTCGCAGGCTGGCCGACAGGATCGGCGAGTAGCGGAAGTTGCCGCCCTTGAACGTGGCGACGCGGTAGTAGTACGGGGTCGCCGCGTAGGGCAGGCCGGAGACGGAGATCGTCGGCGTCGACGTCGTCACGACCCGGTCGGCGGACTTCAGCGTCGAGACCCACAGCTCGTTCTTCGAGCGCGACGTCCAGAGCCGGTAGCCGGTGACGTTCGAGGCCTTGTCCATCGTGACGGTGAACGAGGTGTTGGTCACCGTCGTGACACGCACGTGGGTCGGGGCGATGGTCGGCCACGCCGAGACGGCGCTCGCGGACCCGGTCGGCACGAGCGTCGCCACCGCGAGGACGGCGACGGCGAGCAGGCCGGTACGTAGGCGCTGGCGTCCGGGCATGGGCGTCGTCCTCCGGTGGGTCGTCCGTCGCGGCGCGGGAGGCGCCACTGTGGCGTATCGGCACCCGGGCCGAACCTCTTGAGGCGGGCCACCCGAACGGGCGCCCGTCACGCTCGGGACGTGACACCCGGTGAGACGCGCGTCCGCCGACTGGACGCGACGGCCCCGCTGCCCCAACGCTGGGCCGGTGCCACCCCGTCGTGACGTCGCCGTCGTGACGTCGCCGTCGTGACGTCGTCCGCCCTGACGTCGTCCGCCCTGACGTCGTC
>DAIOGQ010000044.1:0-15054 GCA_036745175.1 Kineosporiaceae bacterium | reverse complement strand
TGACGTCGTCCGCCCTGACGTCGTCCGCCCTGACGTCGTCTGCCCTGACGTCGCCCGTCGGCGACGCGTTCGACGGCTGGACCGGCCCGCAGATCGCGCTGCTCGCCGTCGCCGCGCTGCTCGTCGGGTTCGCGAAGACGGCGATCGGCGGCGTGGCCTCGATCAGCGTGGCGCTGTTCGCGGCGGTCCTGCCGGCCCGGGAGTCGACGGGCGCGCTGCTGCCGCTGCTCATCCTCGGCGACGTCTTCGCCGTGACCGCCTACCGCGAGCACGCTCGGTGGCACACCCTGCTGCGGCTGCTGCCGACGGTCGTCGTGGGCGTCGTCGTCGGGGTCGTCTTCGTCGCCCGCGTCGACGACGTCGTCATGCGCCGGACGATCGGTGTCGTCCTGTTGCTCCTCGTCGCCGTCAACCTCTGGTCGCGGTCCCGGCGGGCGGGTGCCACCGCGGCCCGGGTCGCGGACGGCGGCCCGGTCGGTCCTGACGAGACGGGGGCGCTCGGCCGGCGGCTGCGCGCCGCCGGCTACGGCTCCCTCGTCGGGTTCACGACGATGGTGGCGAACGCCGGCGGCCCGGTCATGAGCCTCTACATGCTCTCCGTGCGGATGCCGATGCTCGCGTTCCTCGGCACCGCTGCCTGGCTGTTCGCGCTGGTCAACCTGGTCAAGCTGCCGTTCAGCGTCGGCCTGGGACTGGTCTCGCCGCGCTCGCTCGTCCTGGACGCGACCCTGGCGCCCGTCCTCGTCGTCGGGGCGGTCGTCGGCCGGTGGGTGATCCGGCTCGTCGACCAGGCCATGTTCGATCGGGTCGTCCTCGTCGTCACCGTGCTGTCAGCGGTCAACCTCGTCCGCTGACCGCGTTCGGCCCGGACAGGACCGGGGGCTGCGCGCGACAGGGCGCGGGTCGTCCCGCGGACACGTCGGACCCGTGCGAGGACCTCAGGTAGGGGCCGCCATGACGCCGTCCTGGCACGGCCGACCGGCCTCGGTGAGGGCGGCGCCGATCGCCGTCGTGATGGCGTCGAGCTGCAGCAGCTGCTCGGGGGTGAGCGCATCGAAGACGACCCGCCGGACGGCGTCCACGTGACCGGGTGCGAGCTCGACGAGCCGTGCCGTGCCCGCCTCGGTGAGCCGGGCGATCTGCCCGCGCCGGTCCGTCGGGCAGGTGCGGCGTGCGACCCAGCCGAGCGACTCGAGCCGGGCGACCGCGTGCGAGAGCCGGCTCAGCGACGTCGACGTCTGCTGCGCGAGCTCGCGCATCCGCAGCTCACCGTCGGGCGCCTCGGAGAGCATCGCCAGGATCATGTAGTAGGCGTGCGGGATCCCGGCGTCCGCCTGGAGCTGGCGGTCCAGCGCCGCGGGCAGCCCGTGGAGCAACGGCACGAGGCCGCGCCAGGTCCGCTGCTCCTGGGCGGTGAGCCAGCGCGGCCCGCCGCCGGTGTGCCTCCCGGCCGGCGCGGACGGCGCGGACGGCGGTGGCCCGGGGGATCGGGCCGTCGTCCGGGGCCCGCCGGGGCTTCCCGCTGCCGTGGTCGTGACGACGGCGGGCATGTCAGGCGACCTGGAACGACCGCTTCGAGAGCCCCATCCAGAAGCCCTCGACGGTCGGTGCCACCGGGGCGTCCGCGGTCTGCGCGGCACCCAGCGTGACGAACAACGGCGTGAAGTGCTCCACCGTCGGGTGCGCGTAGGGCATCCCCGGGGCGGACTGCGCGAACGACGACAGGGTCTCGACGTCTCCCCGGGCCAACGCCTCACCGGCCCACAGGTCGAACTCCGACGACCAGCCGGGGGGCGCCGCATCTCGGTCCGCCCAGTGCTCGCGCGTCAGGAACGGCAGGCCATGGGTGAGGAAGCCCGAGCCGATGACGAGCGTCCCTTCGGAGCGCAGCTCGCGCAGCCGGCGGCCCAGGCCCAGGAGCCGCGCCGGGTCGTGGGTCGGCAGGCTCATCTGGACGACGGGCACGTCCGCGTCGGGGTACATGACCTTGAGGGGCACCCACGCGCCGTGGTCGAGGCCGCGGTCGCGGTGCTCGTGGACGGGCTCGGTGTCGGGCATCGCGGCGGCCACCCGCTGCGCGAGCGCGCTCGAGTCCGGGCTCCGGTACGTCATCCGGTAGTACATCTGGGGGAAGCCGCCGAAGTCGTAGACGAGCGGCGTGCCGTCCGCCGTGCCCGACAGGCTCAAGGGGGCCGACTCCCAGTGCGCGCTGACGATGAGGACGTCCTTCGGCTTCGGCAGTGCCTGCGTCCACGCGAACAGCTGGCTCATCCACAGCGGGTCCTCGAGCAGGGGCGGGGCACCGTGGCCGTAGTAGAGGGCCGGCAGCGGCCCGTCCTCGGGTTCCCACCTGCGCTGGGCGCGGGTCGCCGGGAGCGCGGTCGTGAGGAAGGCGTCGTAGGCCGCCGGGTTGCCGCCGGGGGCGCCGTTACGGGGTGTCTGGGTCATGGGGTGGTCCGTCCTCGTACATCTGGTGGTCCCTGGGTGGCCGACGCTGCGGTCGGTGCTCTGCGCAGCGGCCGCGTGGTCGCGCTCGTCGTCGCCGCGGCCGAGGGGGCGCTTATTGAGAGCTCAACGTCTGCGGTGACTCTAGCCATCGAAACTTGAACACTCAAGTTTTTCTTCCCCGAAGGGCCAGGGACCACGACAACCGCCCCTGTGCCACGAGCGTCGGCGGCAGGACGTCGGCGAACGCCTCGGCGGCAAGCAGGCCGTGGAGGTGCTCATGGAGCCGGCGCCGGGCGAGCGGCTCGAGCACCCGCAGGTGGTCGGGGCACACCCGGTGCCGCTGGGTCGGCCAGGCCTGCCGCCAGCGAACCGTCGGACCGTGCTCGCCGACCAGCAGCCCGGTCACGTCGTCCGCGGCAGCCTCGAGAGCCTCGGGCACCTGCCCGCGTCCGGACGCGGCGGCGACCGACGTCACCGGGCCGAGGACCTCCCCCGGCGGGTCGTCGCCGACGTCGAAGGCCGTGTCGACGAACCGGGTGAGCAGCACGCCGTCGCTGACGAGCACCTGCTCGACCCGGGCCACGACGACGGCGTGCAGCGGGCCGAAGGCCGTCCGGTGGCCCGTGAGGTCCCCGGCGGGACGCCACCGCGCCGGCGCCCGACCCGCGCGGCCGCCGCGGGCCGCGATCTCGACCCGCAGGTCGGCCGTCCGGGCGCGCACCGCGGCGACGGCGTCGGCCAGCGAGCCCGCGGCGTCGGCGCCCAGCGCGGCGGGCGGAGCTGCCGGGGGCCGATCCAGGGCCCAGCCGACCGGCCACACGAACCGGTCGTCCGGCAGTCCGACGTCGCCGAAGGCCGCGAGCCCCGGGACGCCGAGGGCGGCCCCGACCGTCTCGGGCCGGACCCGCAGGCGGACCGACGCCAGGCCGGCGTCGACCGTGCGCACCAGGTCGCTGCCCGGCCTGATGTCGCCGCCGATGAGCAGGTCGGCGAGGCCGGCGAGCAGGTCGGCGAGGTCGCGGTGGCTGAACCGCCAGTCCGCCCCAGGGTCGACGCCGTCGGTGGGGCGCGCCCAGACGAACAGCTCGGGCAGGCCCAGCAGGTGCAGGCCGACGGTGTAGGCGACGCCACGGCCGCTGCCGTCGGCGTCGCAGACGCAGACGACGCGCCACGGCAGCCCCGGGCCGCTGATCACCTCGTGGACGAACGGGTGCATCCGTACCTCCTCGCACGCCGACCGGCGGGTGACCGGTCGTGGTGCGAGCAGGCTTGGACGGGGCGCCGACGGTCTCGCGGGCGCACCGGCAGACCCTGTGGACAACCGTGCTCGGATGCCGGGTGTGGACGGGACGGAGCCGGACGTCCGGTCGGGTCGTCGTCCCGGTCGGGTGCTCGTCCCCGCGCGGCGTCGGGGCGTGGGGGTCAGAGCCGGCGGTCAGGCCCAGCGCCACTGGACGCCGTAGCAGAGCCCCTGGACGATGTGCTCGAACCGCACCCGGACGATCCCGGCCTCGTCGAGCCGCAGCAGGGTCCGGGTCGGCGTCGCGTCGTCGAGCACCGACTGCGGGACCCCGTCGAGGCGCCAGGCCAGCGAGACGGCACCCGGGTCGGCGAACCGCAGCTCGGCGGAGAAGCGCCGCGTCCGGCGCAGCGGGATCAGCGCGTAGTGCGGCCGGATCGACGCCCTGTCCTGCACCGAGAAGCTGATGGCGTACCGGTGCCGCTCGCCGGCGCGGAGCGGGTGCGGCAGCGCGAGCTCGTAGAGCCAGTGGCTCTCTGACACCCGGAGCGCGGAGCGGAGCTCGCAGCCCGCCTCGGTGGTCACCGCGAGCTCGGGGGCACTGAGCGTGTCCCGCGGCGGGACGCTGAGGGTGGCGGTGACGGTGTCGAGCCCGTCGGTGTCGGCGACGATGACCCTGTCCTCGGTGAGCCGGGCGGCCGGCAGGTCGAACCGGACCGTCGACGCGAGGCTCTCGACGTACCATCCGGCCGGTGCGAACGTGTTCCCGGCGCTGTCCGCGAGCCCGCGGGCGACGAGGGAGTCGGCGAGCTGGAGGGTCGCGCCGTCCAGCCGGCGTCGCGCTGTCCGGGCGTCGCGGTCCATCGCCGTCGCGACCCGGCGGATCCGGTCGGTGAGCAGCGGCTCCACGGACCAGCCGCCGACCCCGAGGCTCACGAGGACGGCCTCGCGCAGGTCCTCGGTGAGCGCCTGGGCGGCCTCGACGATCCCGCCCTGCACCTGGCGGCGCAACTCGGCCTCGGGCGTCGTCACGTCGACGCCGAGCACCGTCGCGAGGGCCGGGCCGATCTTGCGCGCGAGCCCCGGGCCGGCGAGCCCGCGGCCCTTACGCAGCCGCATCAGGTCGTCGCAGACCTCGCCCGCCCCCGCGTGCGCGACGTGGTCGTCGTCGGTCATCCGCGTTGCACCGTGCCCCGTCGTCGCCTGTCTCGCCGCCCGGCTGGGTATCGCAGACGGCCCGAGTCTCGCCGCTCGATCACGGCCCGCATCCCGAGTCAGACCATACTTGACAACTTGTGGACAGCGATCAGAGAACGCTTTCAATGGATCAGGCCGCTGGTTATCGTCACTGGCGCGGGGCCGGGGGCGGTCCCTGCGGGCGGGGTGCCCGTGGCTCCACGGGGAGGTCACGGGCGCCCCTCCCGTTCGTCCGCCCCGCCCAACCGGTGAGCGGCCGACCGTGACAGAACGGTCCGAGCAGCCGTCGGTGCGGCCGCCGTCCGCCGGGCCGCTGCCCGTCGTCCGGCGTCTGAAGACCGTGGCCCAGCAGCAGGTGCGCTCTCTCGCCTGCAAGCTCGCTCCAGCGCCATGATCGCCGTCCCGAGGCCCCGGGGCGGCTACATGTCCGCTCCGAGGCCGGCGGGCGGCGATCATGGCTGGTGCGGGAGAGGAATGCCGCCGGGACCGTGACGGTTCGGATAGGTAGTTGAGTCGGCAACCATAGGGAAGTGAAGCAGTGAGCTCCACGACCCACCAGCGCGGCGGGCCCGACGACGCGGCGATCGACGTCCGCCGGGCCGGCGAGCGGTTCCTCACCAAGGCCGGCGGCTGGCTGGACTCCAAGCACTCGTTCTCGTTCGGCCACCACGTCGACAAGAGCAACACCCACTTCGGGCTGCTGCTGGTCAACAACGACGACATCGTCATGCCCGGGACCGGCTTCGAGACCCACCCGCACCGGGACATGGAGATCGTCACGTGGGTGCTCGAGGGCTCCCTCGTCCACCAGGACTCGACCGGGCACAACGGCGTCATCTACCCGGGCCTGGCCCAGCGGATGAGCGCGGGCACCGGGATCCTCCACAGCGAGAAGAACGACTCCTGGCAGCTCCGGGGTGGGCCCGAGCACCGCGACCCGGTGCACTTCGTCCAGATGTGGGTCGTGCCGGACGAGCAGTCGGTCGCACCCGGCTACGAACAGCTCGAGATCGCCGACGAGCTCATGCGCGGCGGGCTCGTCCCGGTGGCGTCCGGGATGCCGGCGCACGCCGACCACGCCGCCATCCGGATCCGCAACCGGTACGCGGCGCTGCTCGCCGCGCGGATGCGCGCCGGTGAGACCGTCACGCTGCCCGACGCGCCGTTCGTCCATCTCTTCGTGCCGCGCGGGACCGTGCGGCTCGAGGGCGCGGGGGAGCTCACCGAGGGCGACGCCGCGCGGATCCTCGGCGGTGGTCAGAAGGTCACCGCCTCGACCGACGCGGAGGTCCTCGTCTGGCAGATGCACGCCGGGCTGGCCTGAGGACGACGTGGGGACGGCGGACCCGCCCGCTGCGGGCGAGGCGCGCCTGCTCGTCCCGCGTGACGTGCCGCTGGGCGGCCCGCGGGCCATGGTGGTGCGCCGGACGTTGCCGCACCAGCAGATCCGCACCATCGGCGGGTGGTGCTTCGTCGACCACTTCGGCCCTGCCCCGGTCGCCGGCGACGGGTCGAACGGCGGCATGCACGTACCGCCGCACCCGCACATCGGGCTGCAGACGGTGACGTGGCTGTACTCCGGAGAGGTCCTGCACCGCGACTCGCTGGGCTCGGCCCAGCGGATCCGGCCCGGTGAGCTCAACCTCATGACCGCCGCCGCGGCATCGCGCACGCCGAGGACTCGGTGCTCGGCGGTCCCGGCTCGCCGACGATGCACGGGCTCCAGCTGTGGGTCGCCCTGCCGGACACGGACCGCCGGCAGGCTCCGCACTTCGAGCACCACGCTGGCCTGCCGAGAGTCCGTCTGGGTGCCGTGACGGCGACCGTTGTCCTCGGCAGGCTGGCGGCCGGCATCCCGGACGGCGTCCGCTCGCCGGCGGCGACCTACTCGCCGATCCTCGGGGCCGACCTCGCGCTCGAGCCGGACGGTGGCCGCCCGGCCCGCGGCGACGTCCCGCTCGACCCCGTGTTCGAGCACGGCGTGCTGGCCGTCGAGGGTGACGTCCGGGTCGACGGCCGGCTCGTCGAGCGCGGCTCGTTGCTGCACCTGCCGCCCGGACGGCGCGCAGTGACGGTGTCGGCCCACGGCACCGCCCGGGCATTCCTCCTCGGGGGCGAGCCGTTCGGTGAACGCCTCGTCATGTGGTGGAACTTCGTCGGCCGCGACCACGACGACATCGCCCGCGCCCGCGCCGACTGGGAGGCCGACCGCCGGACGACAACGTCCGGCGCTCGGCTCACCGAGCAGCCTGCGTCCTCCGGGGAGTCGTCGATGCGTGGTCCGTCCGCCCCGTCCGCTGCCGACCCGTCCGTACCCCGCTTCGCCCCGGTCGACCATCCGGCGCCGGGCCTGCGGGCGCCGGCCCTCCCGACGACCCGCCTGCTGCCCCGGTAGCCGCCCGTCGGAACCCCCCTCGCGGGCCGGACGAAGGCCTTACGGGTCGGCCGTGAGACGTGTCGGGAGCCTCACCCGTGGGTGACGGCCTCGACGTTGTGCCCGTCGGGGTCGCGCAGGAACACCGCGTAGTAGCCGGGGTGGTACTCGGGCCACTCCCGCGGCGCGTGCAGCACCTCCACGCCCGCCTCGACGGCCGCCGAGTGGACGGCGTCGACACTCGCCCGATCGGGGGCGCGCAGGCCGACGTGAAGCTCGCGGGCCTCGGCGCCGAACGCCGGACTGACCCAGAAGTCGGGGTTGCCGTCGGGCCCCGCGAGGCCGACGGCGAACGAGTCCCCGACGGGGAACCGCATGACCTCTCGGACGCCGATGGCGGCGAAGGTCCGCAGGTAGAAGTCGACCGACGCGTTCACGTCGGACACCTGGACGCCTAGGTGATCGAGCATGCGGCGAAACGTACGCCCCGGATCCGACAGTCTCACCCGGACCATCGCCCCTCACCGCCGGGCCAGCGCCTCCGCGAGCACGTCGAGCGCACCCGTCGTCCGGACGACGAGCGTCGCCTCGCGCACCCGGCAGGGGGTGTTGCGCAACGTCGACAGTGCCACCCGGGTCGCGGTGTCGAGCGGCCAGTACGGCAGCGTCAGCCCGAACGGCGTGAGCGCGAGCGTCTGCGCGCCGAGCCCGTCCGCCACCTCGAGCATCGCCCGGTAGGCGGCGGCAAGCCGGAACTCGTCCTGGCGCTGCGGCAGGTACCGCGGGACCGCGACGTGGACCAGCCAGCGGGCCGGCAGGTCGCCCGCCGTCGTCGAGACGGCCTGTCCCGCGGCGAGCCCGGCGCCGGCACCGCCGGCGCGGGCGAGCGCGAGCAGCTCGTCGAAGGCGCCCGCCGCGGCCGGACCCGCGGCCGCGAGCAGCCCGAGATCGTCGGCCAGCACCCGGCGCCGGCGCACGAGGACCACTCGGCCGATCGCGTCCGCCTCCCGGGCGGCGAGGTCCCCGAGGACGGCCCGCAGCTTCACGGCACCAGAGTGCCCCCCGCCGTAAGGGTCGCGTAACCGTCCGGCCGGCCGTGCGCCGTAGGCTGCGGCACATGACGGCGCCGGTGACCGTGCTCGTCGTCGAGGACGACCCGACGGTGGCCGACGTCGTCGCCGCGTACCTGCGGGACGCCGGGATGTCCGTCGAGGAGGCCGCCGACGGCGTCACCGCGCTCGCGGTCGCGGCGCGCGCGCGACCGGACCTCGTCGTCCTCGACCTCATGCTGCCGGGCCTGTCCGGCCTGGAGGTGTGCCGCCGGCTGCGCGAGGCCCGCGCCGACCTGCCCGTCGTCATGCTCACCGCGCTCGGCGGTGAGTCCGACCGGCTCGCCGGCCTCGAGACGGGCGCCGACGACTACCTCGTCAAGCCGTTCAGCCCGCGCGAGCTCGTGCTCCGGGTGCAGGCGGTCCTGCGCCGGGCGGGTCCGGCCGGGGCGACGGCCCGGGCTCTCGCGCCGTCCGGGCAGCGCCGGCTGGTCGGCGGTGGGCTCGTCGTCGACCTCGTGGCTCGCGCCGTGACCCGGGACGGCGACCCGCTCGCGCTCACCTCGCGCGAGTTCGACCTCCTCGTGCACCTGATGGCCCACCCGGGCACCGCGTTCAGCCGGGACCGGCTCATGCGCGAGGTGTGGGAGTGGGAGTTCGGGGACACCTCGACCGTCACGGTCCACGTCCGGCGGCTGCGGGAGAAGGTCGAGCCCGACCCGGCGTCCCCGCGGCTCGTCGCCACGGTGTGGGGCGTGGGGTACCGCTGGGAGGGCCGGTGAGCGACGCCCCGCAGCGGCTGCTCCGGCGGACGGCGGTGGCGCGGTGACGCTGCCGCCCGTGGTCGAGGTCGTCCTGCTCGCGCTCGCCTGGACCGGCGCCGTCGGGCTACTCGGCCTCGTCGCCGTCCGGTCGTTGCCGCGCCGCTCGGTCCGGTCCGCCCTCGTCGCGATCGCCGTCGTCGGCGTCGCCTCCCTCGTCGCCGGCCTCTACGGCGCCGCCCGGGCGATGTTCATCTCCGCGCACGACCTCGGCGTCGTCGTCCAGGTGAGCGCGGTCGCCGGTGTCGTCGCGCTCGCGGTCGCCCTCGTGGCCGGCCGCTCGGTCGTCCGGGACGTCGAGTCGGTCCGTCGGCGCGCCCGTCTGCTCGCGGGTGAGGGTCCCGACGGGGCGGCCGGAGCGGCCGGCCGCGCGCAGCGGCCGCTGCTCGTCGAGCTCGGCGAGATCGACGACGAGCTGGCCTCGGCCGCCGGGCGCCTTGCCCGTGGCCGCGAGCGCGAGCGCGGCCTCGAGGCGTCCCGGCGCGAGCTCGTCGCCTGGGTGAGCCACGACCTGCGGACGCCGCTCGCGGGTCTGCGCGCGATGGCCGAGGCGCTCGAGGACGGGGTCGCGCCCGACCCGGCGCGCTACCACCGGCAGATCCTGCGCGAGGTCGACCGGCTCACCGACCTGGTCGACGACCTGTTCGAGCTCTCCCGGCTGCAGTCCGGCGCCCTGCTCCTCGACCTCGCGCCGCTCGACCTGCGGGCCGTCGTCCTCGATGTCGTCCACGCCGCCGAGCCGGCCGCGCAGGCCAGGTCGGTGACCCTCGTACCGGTGCCGACGGGCCTGCCGTCCGTGCCGGCCGGGCCCTCGTCGTCCCCGACGGCGCCACCGATGCCGGTACCCGTCCGCGCGGACGGCCGGGCCGTCGCCCGCGCCCTGGCCAACCTCGTGGGGAACGCCGTCCGGTACGGGCCGGACGGCGGGCGGGTCACCGTCGACGTGGGGATCGACGTCACCCGCGGCGTCACCGTCGGTGGCGGGCAGGCCGTCGTCGGCGTCCAGGACGACTGCGGCGGGATCCCGGCCGGCGACCACGAGAAGCTCTTCGAGCCCGGCTGGCGCGGCAGCAGCGCGCGCACGCCCGGCCCGGACGGCGGCGGCGGCCTCGGGCTCGCGATCGCGCGGGGCGTCGCGCGGGCCCACGGCGGAGACGTCAGCGTCGCCGACCGGCCGGGCGGCTGCCGGTTCGAGCTGAGGCTGCCGCTCGCCCGATGAGTCCGGGTCACGGGCTGGTCCGCGCCGGCTGACGGGCGCCGCAAGATCGCCGACGATCAAGATCGCCGACAAAGCGGACCTGCAGGACACCTCGCCCAGCGCGGAAGGACGGGGGACGCCGTGAGAGCCGATATCGTGCTCCCCACGCCTGCTCCGCGGCAGGCCCGCCGGATGCGCCCGGCCCGTCACACCGCACGACACCGCACAGCGTGCCGCCCCGTCAGCGCGGGGGCCGGCACCAGCCGAAGGAGCGCCGTGGCCACGCCCGACCTCAAGGCGGACTTCCTGCACAGCGGGGGGTGGCAGCGCGCGGGTGCCGGGGCGGTTCACCTCTACACGGCCAGCGGCAGCGCGCTCGCCCTCCTCATCGTGCTCGCCGCGTTCGCCGGTGACGCCGTCACCGCGCTGTGGCTCGGGCTCGTCGCGCTCGTCGTCGACGGTACCGACGGCATGCTCGCCCGCCGGATGCGGGTCAGCGAGCGGATCCCGTGGTTCGACGGCGCCCGGCTCGACGACATCGTCGACTACCTCACCTACGCGTTCGCGCCGATGCTCCTGCTGTGGAGCGGCGGCTACCTGCCCGAGGGGGCGGCCGGGACGGCGCTCGCGATCGTCCCCCTGCTCGCCTCGAGCTACCAGTTCTGCAGGGTCGACGCGAAGACCGACGACCACTTCTTCCTCGGCTTCCCCAGCTACTGGAACGTCGTCGCGTTCTACGTCATCGTCACCGACCTGAGCCCGGTCGCGGTCACGGCGATCCTTCTCGTCTGCAGCGTCCTGGTCTTCGTGCCGATCTGCTACATCTACCCCTCGCGCACAGTCGCCTTCTTCCGGACCAACCTCGCGCTCACCGCCGGCTGGCTCGTGCTCTACGCGGTGCTGCTGCTCCAGATGCCCGACCCGAGCCCGGTGATCATCGCGGCGTCACTGGCCTACCTCGTCTACTACGCGGCCATGAGCGTGCACCTCACGGTGACGCGCCGGCGCGCGGGTCTGTCGACGCGCTTCGTCCACGTCGAGGCCCGGGTCGGCGCGGGCGAGGAGCCGGGCCGGGGCTGACCGGCGCGGACGGGGTCCGGCCGCGGCTGCCGCCGAACGGCGGACAACGGGCGCACCGCCGGTGCCCGGCACGTAACCTCAGGTATGACCTGGGGCCTGCTGTCCGCGCTCGCCGCTGCCGTGGCCTTCGGGGTCGGTGCGCTCCTGCAGGCCATGGCCGCCCGCCGGGAGCCGGCCACGTCCGGGGTCGATCTGCGGCTGCTCTTCCGGCTCCTGCGGCACCCGGCCTACGTCGTGGCGGTCCTGCTCTACCTGAGCGGTTTCCTCCTGCACCTCGTGGCTCTGCGGACCGCGCCGCTGTTCCTCGCCCAGGCGGTCATCTCGTCCTCGGTCGCGGTGACCGCGGTGCTCGCCGCGCGGGTCGTCGCGGCGCCGTTCGGCCGGGTCGAGCAGGTCGCGGTCGTCGGGGTCTGCGTCGGGCTCTTCGTGCTCGCCGTCGCCGCGGACTCGCACGGCCAGGTGTCGACCGCACCGGGCGAGCGGTCGCTCCTGCTCGTCTCGGCCGCGGCAGTCGTCGGGCTCGGCTGGTTGGTCGGGCGCTTCCACGGGGAGGCGGCCTCGACCGTGCTCAGCCTGCTGTCCGGCTGCGGCTACGCGGTCGTCGCCGTCGCGGCCCGCGTCGTCCCGGACCTCGACCCTGGCACCCTCGTGCGTGACCCGGCGACCTACGCGCTCGTCGTCAGCGGCCCCGTCGCGTTCCTGCTCTACTCGACGGCGCTGCAGCGGGCCGGCGTCCTGGTGACGACCTCCGCCCTCGTCGTGACGCAGACCGCCGTGCCGGCCCTCGTCGGGGTCGCCCTGCTCGGCGACCAGGTCCGGGCGGGCTGGGGGGTCGGCGCCGTCCTCGCGTTCGGGCTGGCGCTCACGTGCGTCTACACCCTCGCCCGCCGTGACTCGCTCGCCGAGCCGAGCGCCGGCTCCCCGGACGGCGTGCCTGCCCGCTCCGCTCGGTGACGACCCGGACTCGCTGCAGGACGTCAGGACGCGGCGTGGCATCCTGCGCGGCGTCGCGCCGTGCGCGGCGGCCGTGCTCGGCGATCCGCTCGATCGGTGGCCGAGCGAGGCGGCCCTGTGGCAGCGTGGCCGCACCCGGCGCAGAGGGCGCCGGGAGTCAACCGACGAAGGAGCCGGTCATGGCGGTGCAGGTCAACCTCGACAAGGCGCTGGACAAGGCGTACGAGGGCAGGTCGCTCGAGGAGATCCTGGACGCCCCGGTCGCGGCGCTCGCCGGGGTGAGCGAGGGCGACGCCGAGCACCTCTCGGCAGCGTTCGGGATCAAGACCGTCCGCGACCTCGGCAGCAACAAGCACTTCGCCGTCGCGGGCGTGCTCGTCGCGCTCAGCCGGCACTCCGGCTGACCGCCCGCACCGTCCGCTCGCCCTGACTGGCATCGCGCCGACGCGGTGCCCGCGCCGGAGGACCCATGACCGAGCCCCGCAGCTTCCTGTCGACGATCACCGGGTCCTTCGCGACGCCCGCGGCCGAGAACCCCACGGTCGCGATGATCGAGGCGGCCTACCGGCACCACGGCATCGACGCCCGTTACCTCAACTGCGAGGTGCAGCCCGACGGCCTCGGGGACGCCGTCCGCGGTGCGCGGGCCATGGGCTGGGCCGGGTTCAACTGCTCGCTGCCGCACAAGGTCGCCGTCATCGCCCATCTCGACGGGCTCGGTCAGTCCGCGCGGATCATCGCGGCAGTGAACTGCGCCGTCCGGCAGCCGGACGGCTCATACCTCGGTGAGAACACCGACGGCAAGGGCTTCCTCGCCTCGCTCCGCACGGTCGCCGACCCGGCGGGGGCGCACCTGGTGGTCTTCGGCGCGGGCGGTGCCGCGCGGGCGGTGGCCGTCGAGACGGCGCTGGCCGGCGCCGCAGCGGTCACCGTGGTCAACCGGACGCGCGAGCGCGGCCAGGAGCTCGTCGACCTGCTGTCGGAGAAGACGTCCGCCCGGGCCGGCCTCGTCGTCGCGAACGGCGCCTACCGGGTCCCCGAGGACACCACGATCGTCGTCAACGCGACGTCGATCGGGCTCTACCCGGACGTCGAGGGGCGGCTGGACGTCGACCCGGACTCCCTGCGCCCCGGCCTCGTCGTCGCCGACGTCATCCCGAACCCGCCGCGGACGCCGCTGCTGCGCGACGCGGCCGAGCGAGGCTGCGTCACCCTCGACGGTCTGGGGATGCTCGTCAACCAGGGCGTCATCAGCATCAAGCACTGGACGGGTGTGGACGCCGACCCCGCCGTCATGCGTGCGACGGTCGCCGGGATCTTCGGCGTCTGACGGCGTGCTGCCCGGCGTCAGCGTCCTCGTCGTCCGGGCACCCGATGCCACGGCTGCTCTGCGAGGCCTCGTCGCCCGCCACCGGGGCACGACGCCGGACAGCGTGCACCTGAGCCGGGCGGCGTGCCCGTCGTGCGGGGGCCCGCACGGTCGCCCGGTCGTCGGCGCGGGCCCGCACGTGAGCCTGGCCCGTTCGGGACAGGTCGTCGCGGTCGCCCTGAGCGACGCCGGGCCGGTCGGGATCGACGTCGAGGAGGTGGCACGGACGGCGTTCGCCGGTTTCCCCGCCGTCGCGCTGCACGCCGACGAGCGACGGGCGGTCGAGGCCGGCGGGCTCGAGGCCCGGGCCCGCACCTGGGTGCGCAAGGAGGCCGCGCTCAAGGCCGCCGGGGTCGGTCTCGTCGTCGACCCCACGACCGTGGTGGTCACCGCGCCGGACGCTCCCGCCGGGCTCGTCCGGTGGCCACGACGGCCGCCGCGGCTCCTGCCGTCGGCGCTGCCGCTGCCGGCTCCCGCCGACGTCGCGCTCGCCGACGTGCCGGCCCCTGACGGCTGGGTGGCCTGCGTCGGCGCGCTCAGACCGTCCGGTGCGGCAGGTCGGGCAGCTTCGGCCGGCGCAGCCAGGCCGTGAACAGCGGCTCGAGCGGGACCTGCGCGAACCGCTGGGCGTGCTCCTCGAAGGCGGCCGTCGTCACGGTGCCGTGCCGGTGCTCTGTGGTCCAGGCCTTGAGCAGGGCGCCGAACGCGGTCTCGCCGACGGTGAGCCGCAGCGCGTGGACCGTGAGCGCGCCCCGCTTGTAGAGCCGGTCGTCGAACATGAGGGCGGGTCCGGGGTCGGCGACGACCAGGTCCTGCGGCAGGCCGCCGAGCCGCTGCAACGCCTTGCGCGCCAACATGTCCGCGCCGTCCCGGCCGGCCTCCTGCGACCACAGCCACTCGGCGTAGCAGGCGAACCCCTCGTGCAGCCAGATGTCACGCCACGCACCGATCGTCAGGCTGTTGCCGAACCACTGGTGCGCGAGCTCGTGGGCGACGAGCCGCTCGCTGCCGTGCCGGCCGTCGACGTGGTTCGAGCCGAAGATCGACAGGCCCTGCGCCTCGACGGGGATCTCGAGCCGCTCGTCCGTGACGACGACGGTGTAGCCCGCGAACGGGTACGGCCCGAAGACCCGCTCGAAGAGGCGCACCATCGCGGCCTGCTGGGCGAAGTCGGTGTCGAAGGCCGCGAGCAGCCGCGGCGGGACGGCGGCCCGCTGCCGGACCGGGCCCATGCTCGTGTCGACCAAGCGGTAGCGGCCGATCTGGACGGTCGCGAGGTAGGTCGCCATCGGCTCGGGCGACTCGTAGACCCACGTCGTCCGGC
>DAIOGQ010000043.1:0-18980 GCA_036745175.1 Kineosporiaceae bacterium | reverse complement strand
GGGCGTCGGTCGCGGCTCCCGGCCGTCCGGGGCAGCCCCGGTCCGACCGTCAGGGCTTTCGCGCCCGTGCATCGTGAGGAGGTGAGACCGTCGTGGGCCGCAGACGCGCAGCGTCGTCCCGGAGCGGGTACGACGAACCCGTCCCGGGCACCCCGGCCGACCTGACGCCCGACGCCGACCCTGAGTCGGTGGCGCGCGCGATCGTCCTGCGGCAGCTGACCGTCGGGCCGAGAACACGCGCGCAGCTCACCGACTCGCTGCTGCGGCGCGGCGTCCCGCAGGACGTCGGTGACCGGGTCCTGGATCGGTTCGAAGAGGTCGAGCTCGTCGACGACACCGAGTTCGCCCGGCAGTGGGTGGTCAGCCGGCACACCGGCCGTGGCCTGGCCCGGCGCGCGCTCGCGTTCGAGCTGCGGCACCGGGGGATCGACGACGAGACGGCCCGGGCGGCCGTCGGGGAGATCGGCGACGACGACGAGCTCGCGGCCGCGCGTGCCCTCGTCCGCCGACGGCTTCCCGCGACGTCCGGCGACGACCCGGCCCGGCGCGCCCGACGGCTGGCCGGGATGCTCGCTCGGAAGGGGTACTCCTCGGGTGTCGCGATGCGGGCGATCCGCGACTGCGTCGCCGAGGGGGCCGCCGTCGCCGACCACGAGGACGCCCTGCTCGGCCTCGACGCCGACGACCCGGGCTGAGCCGGCTCCTCGGTCGTCGTCCCGGACCGGCTGTCCTGCAACGGGTCCGTGCCCGCGGACCTGCCGGGTCGGCGGGTCGTGACCTTGGGCCCGGCTCGGGTCGTGCACGTAGGGCGACCATGAGGCAGGACGCATGCGTCGTCGCCGGGTCCCGTCGTCGGGTACGCGTGACGGCGAGGACGAAGGTGGAGCGCCATGACCAGGATCCTGGTCGTCTACGGCACCCGGAGCGGGTGCACGACGACCATCGCGGAGCGGATCGGACAGAGCCTGCGCTCGCTCCCCGAAGGGATGCCCGGCCCGGCGGACGGCGGGCCCGTCGAGGTCGATGTCGCCGAGGCCGAGACGGCCCCCTCACCCGGCTCGTACGACGCGGTGATCGTCGGGAGCGGCGTGCGGTCCGGGGCCTGGCACACGTCCGCCGCAGAATGGGTCCGGGTCCACGCCGAGGTCCTGCGCGAGACGCCCGTCGCGTTCTTCACCGTCGGCCTCAGCGTCGCGACCGACCCGCGGAACGCCGAGGTCGTCCGCCGCTACACCGACGCCCTCGTCGACGAGACCGGGGTCAGGCCGGTCGATGTCGCTGTCTTCCCGGGCTGGTACCACCCGCAGAAGTTCCGGCTCCACGAGCGGATCATGATGCGCGCCGTGCACACGCCGGAGGGTGACTTCCGCGACCTGCCGGCCGTCGCCGCCTGGGCCCGTGACGTGGCACCGCTGCTCGCGTCGATGTCGACCGCGGGCGACTGACCGCCACGCGCGTCTGATCGGCCGCCCCGGGCGCTTACCCTGGGAGGGCCATGACGACGCCCTCCGACGCACCCGCGCGCACCTACCAGGTCCGCACCTTCGGCTGCCAGATGAACGTCCACGACTCCGAGCGGCTGGCGGGCCTGCTCGAGAGCGCCGGCTACGTCCGCGCGTCCGGGGGAGACCAGGCCGACGTCGTCGTCCTCAACACGTGCGCCGTCCGGGAGAACGCCGACAACAAGCTGTACGGCAACCTCGGCCACCTGGCGCCGGTCAAGGCGTCCCGGCCCGACATGCAGATCGCGGTCGGCGGGTGCCTCGCACAGAAGGACCGGGACGTCATCGTCCGGAAGGCGCCCTGGGTCGACGTCGTGTTCGGCACCCACAACCTCGGCTCGCTCCCGACCCTGCTCGAGCGTGCGCGGCACAACCAGTCCGCCCAGGTCGAGATCCTCGAGTCGCTCGACGTCTTCCCCTCGACGCTGCCGACCGCTCGCGAGTCCGCCTACGCGGCGTGGGTCTCCATCAGCGTCGGCTGCAACAACACGTGCACCTTCTGCATCGTGCCGAGCCTGCGCGGCACCGAGAAGGACCGGCGTCCGGGCGACGTCCTCGCGGAGGTCGAGGCGCTCGTCGCCGAGGGCGTTCTCGAGGTGACCCTGCTCGGGCAGAACGTCAACACGTACGGCGTCGAGTTCGGCGACCGCGGCGCGTTCGCCAAGCTCCTGCGCGCGTGCGGCGACATCGAGCACCTCGAGCGGGTCCGCTTCACCAGCCCGCACCCGGCGGCCTTCACCGACGACGTCGTCGACGCCATGGCCTCGACCCCGAACGTCATGCCGCAGCTCCACATGCCGCTGCAGTCAGGCTCCGACGCGGTCCTCAGGGCGATGCGCCGCTCCTACCGGGCGACGCGCTTCCTGGGCATCCTCGACCGGGTCCGGGCCTCGATCCCGGACGCCGCGATCAGCACCGACATCATCGTCGGGTTCCCCGGCGAGACCGAGGCCGACTTCGCCGCGACCCTCGACGTCGTCGCGGCCGCCCGCTTCGCCCAGGCGTTCACGTTCCAGTACTCGACCCGGCCCGGGACACCCGCCGCGACGATGGGCTCACCGGTGCCCAAGGTCGTCGTCCAGGAGCGGTACGAGCGGCTCGTCGCGCTCCAGGAGGAGATCTCCTGGGCGGAGAACCGCGGTCAGGAGGGCCGCGTCCTCGATGTCCTGGTCGCCACGGGCGAAGGCCGCAAGGACGAGGCGACCCGGCGGCTGTCCGGCCGCGCGCCGGACAACCGGCTCGTCCACTTCGCTGTGCCGGACGGCGCCGCCGTGCCGCGCCCGGGGGACGTCACCACTGTCGAGGTCACCTACGGCGCCCCGCACCACCTCGTGGCCGACGGCGCGCTGGCCGGGGGCGCCTACGCCGTCCGCCGCACCCGTGCGGGCGATGCGTGGGAGCGCCGCGGGGCCGCCGCGGCGGCGTCGTCGGCTCCGGCGGTGCCGGCTCCGACCGCGGTCAGCCTCGGGATGCCGGTCCTGCGCCCGTCCTAGCCGTCTGCGGGGTTGGCCCGGCGCTGAGGCGCTGGGCGGTCAAGGACACGCTCTCAGACGTCGAGGGTCTGCAGCGCCCGCAGGACGGCGACGACGTGGGCGACCTCGTGCGTGCGCACGAGCCCGGTCCCCGCGAGGTGCGCGAAGACCGTGAAGAAGCCCTCCGCCGTCCGGAACTGGTCGCCGAACAGGGTGAACGCGTGCGGCACCGACTGGCACACGGGTAGCCCTAGCCGGCGCAGCCGCGACGAGCGCAGCAGCACGTGCGTCTGGTGCCGCACCCGGACATCCGGGTCGACGAGGTTGCCGTAGTGGAACCCCATCCCCGGGTCGAGCGCGATCCGCTCGACGCCGTGCGACCGGGCACGCGCGACCCGGCGCTCGAAGTGGCGCAGCAGACCGGGGAACGGGTCGTCGAGCTCGACGTCGCTGGCCGCGCGGACGTCGGCGCCCGGCACGTAGCACAGCACGACGGTGGCGCCGTGGGCCGCGACGGCGGCGAAGACCTCGTCGTCGTGCGCCGAGCCGGTGTAGTTGACGACGGCGGCGCCCGCGTCGAGCGCGGCCCGGACGACGACCGGGTCGTAGGCCTCCGCGGAGACGGCGACGCCGGCCGCCGTGAGCTCCTTGACGACCGGCACGAGCACAGCCGCCTGGCTCTCGGGGTCGACCCGCACGGCGCGGGCGGTGCTGGACTCGGCGCCGATGTCGACGACGTCCGCGCCCTCGGCGGCGAGGATGCGGCCCTTGCGGACGGCGGCGTCCGTCGTCGGCGCGATGCTCTCGCGGTACGTCGAGTCGCGGGAGAGGTTGACGCAGCCCATGACCGCCGGGCGGTCGGTGTCGTAGACCGCCTCGCCGATGCGCAGCGGCTCGACCGGCTGCGCGAGGTCCTCGCCGTGGGCCCGCGCGAGAGCGGCGAGCCCGGCGAGTGTGATCATTTCGAGATCATACCGAGGCCTGCGCGGCCGGCCCCGCGGCGTCCGCCGGCCGGCGGGCGACGAAGCGGGTGAAGAGGAAGCCGTCGGACTCGATGACGTGCGCGAGGTGGAAGGCCGTCGGCGCGTGCGTCGGGTGGCCCGTGACGATCTGGCCGCCGCCGACGAACAGCGGAGCGAGGGTGATGTCGGCCTCGTCGACGAGCCCGGCGCCCGTCAGCGCCGCGAGCAGCCGCGGGCCGCCCTCGCAGACCACCCGACGCAGGCCGCGGCCGTGGAGTGCCTCCAGCAGCGCGTCCGGTTCGAGTGCACCGCCCGCCACCACGACGTCGGCGTGCTCGCGGGCCCGCTCGAGCCGGTCGCGGTCCGCGCCCGGCGACGTCACGACGAGCGGCCGGACCGCGGCCTCGCCGGCGAAGAGCGCGTCCTCCCACGGCAGGTCGAGGGAGGCGCTGACGACCGCGAGGACGGGCGCGTCGGCCAGCCCGTGGGAGCGCCGCTCGTCGACCGCCGCCGCGTCGGCCCGGATCGGCGCGTAGTGCTCGGCCCGCAAGGTCCCGGCGCCGATCAGCACGACGTCCGCGAGCCGCCGGACCTCGGCGAGGACCGCCCGGTCGGACGGCCCGGAGATCGAGCGGCTGCGCCCGTCCGGCCCGGCCGAGGCCCCGTCGAGGGTGGTGAGCATCATCGCCCGCAGCCACGTCGAGCCGGCCGGCCACGCGTAGGCCCGGGCCAGGCCCCGGGCGTCGACCGGACCGGTCCAGGGACCCACGAGCATGCGCACGACGACGAACCTAGCGCCGGCGCGGCGTCCACGGCACGGGCCCGACCCGCGGGGTGCGGTGTCCGCCGGCCCGACCGACGCGGCACCGGGCCGCCCGCGGGTGCGGACGGCCCGGTGCGCGCTGCTGCCGGTCGTTCAGTGACCTCGGGTCAGCTGCCGATCGCGTCGTCGGCCTTCTCGACCGCACCGTCGATCTGGCTGCTGAACTTGCCACCGGTCGCGTTGTCGGCGAGGCCGGCGGCCTTCTCGAGCAGGCTGTCGCTGACGCCCTCGACCTTGTCCGGGTTGTCCTTGACGAAGTCCGCGGCCTTGTCCTTCAGCTCGTCGAACATGCTCATGCGCTCTCCAGGGGGTGTTCGCGAGCGCCTTCCGGCGCCCGCGAGGTGCTGCGCCGACGATCACGGCGACGCGTCGATGCTAACCCGGTGGCCCGCTCTGGGAGACTGCGTCCGTGAGCGAGCGCCCGTCCGGCCCGGTGGTCGTCGCGGTCGTCGGGCCCACTGCGTCCGGAAAGTCGGACCTGGGCGTCGACCTCGCGCTCGCCCTGGGCGGCGAGGTCGTCAACGCCGACGCGATGCAGCTGTACCGCGGCATGGACATCGGCACCGCGAAGCTGGCCCGCGCGGAGCGTCGCGGAGTCCCGCACCACCTCCTCGACGTCCTCGACGTCAGCCAGGAGGCGAGCGTGGCCGCCTACCAGCGGCAGGCGACGGACGTCGTGGAGGCACTGCTGGCTGCCGGCCGGACCCCGGTCCTCGTCGGCGGGTCGGGGCTCTACGTGCGGGCCGCGCTGGACGTCCTGGAGATCCCGCCGACCGACCCGGAGGTCCGCGGTCGGTGGGAGGACCGGCTCTTCGCCGACGGGCCGGCCGCCCTGCATGCCGTCCTCGCCCTCCGGGACCCGGCCGCGGCCGCGGCGATTCTGCCGAGCAACGGCCGCCGCGTCGTCCGGGCCCTCGAGGTCGTCGAGCTGACGGGGCGCCCGTTCACAGCGGCACTGCCCCGCGCGGAGTACGTCCGCCCGACAGTCCAGGTCGGGCTCACGGTGCCCCACGGCGTCCTCGACGCGCGGATCGACGAGCGGGTCGACCGGATGTGGGCCGCCGGGCTCGTCGCCGAGGTCGAGCGGCTCGCCGACGCCGGGCTCCGGCAGGGCCGGACGGCGTCCCGGGCCCTCGGCTACGCGCAGGTGCTGCGGTCGCTCGCGGGGGAGTGCACGGACGACGAGGCCCGCGAGCAGACCGCCCGCGCGACCCGGCGGTTCGCCCGTCGTCAGGAGGCCTGGTTCCGCCGTGACACCCGGATCGTCCGGCTCCCGTTCGACGCCCCCGACCTCGTCGGCCGGGCGCTCGCAGCGGTCGCAGCGGCGACCCCTCAGGCGCCGGGCCCCGTCGATCGGGCACCCCTTAGCCGGCTGCCTCGGGAGCACGGCGCCGGGACGGCGTGACCGCCCGAGGTGGCGACGCCCGCCTCAGGGCGAGTCTGACGTCGTTCCTGAGGAGGACCTCATGCACTGGATCAGCGCACTGCAGGTGGAGAACGTCCTGGCCGAGCAGGCCGAGCGGCGCCGGCGGGTCAGCGCGGCGTGGGGTCCGCCCCGAGCACGGCGTCCGCGCCGGCCGGGGGCGGGCCCGTCCCCGGATCCCCGCCCGCGTTCGGTCGTCCGGCTGCCGCCGGCGTGGGCGGAGAGCGACGCCCCGTCGCGGGCCGAGGACGACGCCGCGTGACGGGGCGGGCCGCCCCGGCTACATGACCGCTCCGTCGGACGGCTGGCCAGCCCCTACCGGCTCGGCACGGACCCGTTGGGCGGCACGCCGTCCGGCGGGGCACGCAGGGTGTACCCGTCGACGCGGGCCAGGATCGGCCAGCCCGCGATCGTCCTCTTGGTCGCAGCGCTCAGACCGGTGCCCGGGCGCGCGAGAACCACTGCGTCCGCGGACCTGAGGTACGCCAGGATCTGCCGCTGCCAGACCGGGTTCTTCGTGCGCGGCAGGCGTCGGCCTGCGGGGTCGAAGGCCACCCCGGGGTCGTAGGTGCGCCCGGTGACGTCGACCCAGACGCTGCAGCCGTTGCGCAGGTTCCGGCTCAGCACGTCCATCTGGACGAGTGCAAGCGGGTTGTCCGACAGGACGCACCGCAGATTGCCGGCCGCTGCCCCGAGCTGCCGGCCGGGGAACGGCGCGGGCGGCCGGCCCACCGGCACGAGCAGGGCGGCGGCCGCGGCGACGGCAGTGCACAGCAGGCCGACTGCGGCGATCCGCACGCGCGGGCCGTGCTCTCCCGCCGAGCGCGCCAGCCGTCCCGCCGCGACGGCCAGCGTGAGCGCGGCGGCGGGCACCACGAACGCCGCGTAGAACCCGAAGAAGGACGGCGCGGCGAACAGCAGGGCCGTCTGGGTGAGCAGCAGGACCACGACGATCCGAGCCGATCGCTCACGCCAGGCCAGCGACGTCGCGGTGACCGCGAGGACGACGGCTGCCGTGGCGACGAGCCGCAGGAGCGACGGGCTCGTGACCCACTCCCGAACCGAGATCGCCCCGTACAACCGCTCGACGGGTGAGACGTTGCTGCGCGGCCGCCCCAGCTGATAGATCACGACCATTCGGAGCATCCGGTCCGGAGCGACGACGAAGAACGGCAGGCAGATGGCCGCTCCGGCGGTCGCGGCCCCGGCGGCGACGCGGACGGCCGAGCGCCGGCCGCGATCGAGCAGCCGCCAGCCGAGGACGACGAGCAACGGCACGATCCCCCAGATCTTGAAGCAGGCGGTGGCACCCAGGCAGAGACCGCCCAGCACCTCCGCCCGGGCGCTGACGCGACCTCGGGGCCTGAGCAGGAACAGCAGTGCGAGCAGGAGGGCGGTGTTGCCGAACGGCTCCAGCCTGGCCGTCGTCTCCACCCGGACGACGGGGAGCCACCCGGCGTAGAAGAGGCCGCCGGTGAGCGCGGCCACGAGCCCGAACCGGTACGCGATCCGGGCCACCAGAACGGCGTTCAGGGCGCCCAGGACGATGACGGCCACCCGCGCCAGGCCCATCCCCGCGGGGTCGGACGTGACCGAACCGAACGCGGCGAACGGGCTGAGCGCAAGGACGATCCCCGGCGGATGCAGCAACCAGAAGTCCCTGTACGGGAGCAGCCCGTGCACCAGGGAGTCCGCGGCGGCGTAGTACACGCCGGGGTCGTAGCCCGTCGGAGCGAGCAGCCCGCCGTCACGCAACATCACCCACGTCCTGGCCGCCAGCGCGGCCGACGCGACGACGGCGGTCAGCGCGAGGAGCGACCGGTTCCCACGCCCCGGCTCGCCGGGGTCCGCGCCGCCCGGGCGGGGGCGGCGGACCAGACGCGAGACCACTCCGTCCCCCCTTCCGTGGGTGGCCAGACACGTCAGGCTAGGCCGAGGGAGCCGACGATGGGGACGAACGCACCGCGGCAGGCTCCTGGCACGGACCGGGTGGGATCGCGCGGCGGTCCGTCGTCGAATCCACCACGATCATGGACTTCCTCCCCGCCGGTGCGCGACGGTCCTCGGGCGGAGCTAAGGCGTGACGGCTGCCTACGCCCACCCCTTAGTCGCTGACGACCCCTTAGTCGCGGACGGCGTCGCCGCGGCGTCGGGACGGCGTGACCTCCCGATGCGGCTCCCCCCCGCCTCAGGGCGAGTCTGAGGTCGTTCCGAGGAGGAAGCCATGAACTGGATCAGCGCCATGTACCTGCAGAACGTCCGCGCCGAGCAGGCCGAGCAGCGCCGCCGGCTCAGCGCGTCGTGGGGTCCGTTGTGGACCCGGCGTCCGCGCCGCCCGGACGCCGGCCCGACCGCGGGTTCGGGCCGCGTCGTCCGGCTGCCGGCCGCCCGGCGGCCCGACGACGAGCGCGTGGGTGGCACCCGCCGCGACGCCGCATGACCGTCCTGTCGGTCGTCGGTGCCACGATGGGGGGCATGCCCCCGGTCGTCACCGATGCACCGTTCGTCGGGCGGGCCGAGCACCTGCGCCGGCTGGCCGAGCTGCTCGACGCCGCCACGGACGGGCAGCCCGCCGCGGTGCTCGTCGGTGGCGACGCCGGAGTCGGCAAGACCCGGCTCGTCGTCGAGCTGGAGGACCGCGCCCGCCGGCGCGGGTTTCTCGTGACGGCGGGCCGCAGCGTCGACCTCGGCGCCGGCGGGTTGCCCTACCTGCCCTTCGCGGACGCGCTGAGGTCGGTCGCGCGGTCCGGCGGCCCGGCCGCGGACGTCCTGCGGCGGGCGACCCAGGAGTGGCCCGTCCTGCTGCGGCTCGCGGGCCGCACGGCGGACGCCGGGCCGCTCGACGAGACCGACCGGCTGCCGCTCTTCGACGCGGTCGCGACCGTGCTCGCGCGGCTCGGCGAGGAGGCGGGACCGGTCCTGCTGGTCGTCGAGGACCTGCACTGGGCCGACGCCTCGACGCGCGACCTGCTGCGCTTCGTCCTCTCCCGGCTGCGCGACGAGCGGCTGCTCGTCGTGGGCACCTTCCGCACCGACGACCTGCACCGCCGGCACCCGCTGCGGCCGCTGCTCGCCGAGCTCATGCGGCTGCGCGGCGTCGAGCGGCTCGACCTCGCGCCGTTCGACCGGGTCGAGCTGGGTCGGCTGCTCGTGACCGTGGCGGGCGGCGCCGTGCCCGAGGGGGTCGTCGACGACATCGCCCGCCGGTCCGGCGGGAACGCGTTCTTCGCGCTGGAGCTGCTCGCCGCGCACACGCCCGAGCTCGGCACCGGCCTGACCGGCGCGCTCGACGCCCTGCCCGAGGGTCTCAGCGACGTCCTGCTCACCCGGCTGGAGGGGCTCGGCCCGCCGGCGCAGAACGTCGTCCGCGCGGCGTCCGTCGCCGGACGCTGCGTCTCGGACGGCCTGCTGCGCGCTGTCGTGGCCGAGACGACGTCCGGCCCGGAGCTCGACCTCGCACTGCGTGAGGCGACCGATCGGCACGTCCTCGTCGCCGACGGCCCGGACCGCTTCTCGTTCCGGCACGCCCTGCTCCAGGAGGCGGTCTACGCGGACCTGCTGCCGGGTGAGCGGGTCCGGCTGCATGCGACGTACGCCAGCCGGCTCGCCGACGGCGCAGGCGACGGCGAGGACAACGACGCCGACCTCGCGGAGCACGCGCTGCGCAGCCACGACCTGCCCGGCGCTCTCGGCGCGTCGTGGCGGGCCGCCCGGGAGGCGCAGGCCCGGCTCGCCCCGGCCGACTCGCTCGAGCACGCCGAGCGGGCGCTCGGCCTGTGGTCCGCGGTCCCCGCCGGGCTCCGGCCGGACGACGGCGACCACATCGAGCTCCTGCTGCTCGCGGCGAGTGCAGCCGCCCAGAGCGGCGACGCGATCCGGGCCCAGGCGCTCGCGACGGCGGCCCGGGACGAGGCGCTCGAGGACGGCGAGCCGGTCCGGGTCGCGCAGGCCCGGCGCCACCTCGCGCGGCACCTGTACGCCTGCGACCGGCTCGAGGCCTGCCTCGAGGAGGCCCGGCTGGCCCGCGAGACCCTGCTGCAGCACCCGCCGTCCGCCGACCTCGTCTGGGCCACGGCGGTCATGGCGAGCGCCGCCGGGTCGCTCGGCGACCGGGCCGAGATGGCTGCGCTCGCGAGGTCCGGGCTCGAGCTCGCTCGCTCGCTCGGCCTGGCCGCCGCGGAGGCCGACCTCCTCATCACCTCGGCGATCGTCGACGGCGACGGCGCGCCCGTGACGGCGGGGCGCGACCTTGAGGTCCTGCGCGAGGCGCGCGAGCGCGCACGCGACGCCGGGGAGCCGGCGATCGAGCTGCGGGCGTTGTGGAACGTGGGGCTGAGCCGCCACGAGGCCGACGACCTGACGGCCGCCGCCGAGTCCTACCGGCAGGTCGAGGCGCTCGCGGTGCAGACCGGTCTGTCGGCGAGCCTCTACGCCGTCGGTGCGCGGGTGAGCCTCGTCGAGGTGCTCTTCCGGCTCGGCTCGTGGGACGAGGCGCTCGCCGTGGCCCGGGCCGACGGGCTGCGCCTGAGCCGGTTCGACACGACAGGCCTGCGGGTGGGGGCGCTGCGGGTGACCGCCGCCCGCGACCCGCAGGCGGCCCGGGACGCCGCGGCGCGGCTGCGCGCCGCCGACGCCGACGACCTCGTGCTCGACAGCTTCTCCGACATCTCCCTGCACGTGACGCAGGCCGAGGCGGCAGCGTCCGTCGGCGACCGCGACGACGCCGTGACGCACGTCGCTCTCGCGCTCGAACGGATCGATGCCCGCTACGCGACGCACCTGCTCGCGCTGCGGGTCTGTGCCGTCGGGCTGGCGGCCCTCGCGGGCGACCGGACCCGCACGGCGCTGGCCGACGCCTGGGCCGAGCGTGCCGAGGCCGCGATGCGCTCCGGTGCCCCGCACCGCGGCCGGTCGGTCGGGCCCGAGGGGACCGCCTGGCTGCTGCGCGCCCGCGCCGAGCGGGCCCGTTTCGACGGTCCGGCGCCCGAGGTCGCGGCCTGGCAGGAGATCCTCGGGCTCGTCGCGGGCCAGCCGTACGAGCAGGCGCGGTGCCGGCTCCGGCTCGCCGAGGCGCTCGTCGCGGCAGGGGAGCGGGTGCGCGCCGGCGAGGTCGCCGCGCAGGCGTTCGCGGCCGCGTCGCGGTTGGGGGCCCGTCCGCTGTGCACCGAGCTCGAGGCGCTCGGCCGGCGGGCCCGGCTCGACCTCGGCGCCGGCGTCCCGTCGTCCGACGGTCCGCTCACGCCCCGCGAGGCGGAGGTCCTGCGGCTCGTCGCGGCCGGGATGACGAACCGCGCGATCGGCGCGCGGCTGTTCATCAGCGAGAAGACGGCGAGCGTCCACGTGTCGAACATCCTCGGCAAGCTCGGGGCGTCGGGGCGGACGGAGGCGGTCGCGATCGCGAGCCGCCGCGGCTTGCTCGCCGCGGACGGCGCGCCGGGCGCCACCGCGTAGCCTGGCGCCCGTGAGCGCACTCGACGGGTCGGCACGGCAGTCCGCCGGAACGGGGCTGTCCGCTCCCCGGGGGCTGCCGGTGGCGGATCGGCTGCCGGTCGCCAAGGGTCATGGCACGCAGAACGACTTCGTCCTTCTGCCGGACCCCGACGGCCGCCTCGACGTGACGCCCACGTTCGTCGCGGCGCTGTGCGACCGCCGGGCCGGTCTCGGCGGCGACGGGCTGATCCGCGTCGTCCGCTCGGCCGCGCTGCCCGAGGGCGCGGCGCTCGCCGGCGACGCCGAGTGGTTCATGGACTACCGCAACGGCGACGGGTCCGACGCGCAGATGTGCGGCAACGGCATCCGCGTCTTCGTCACCTACCTGCGTCACCTCGGGCTCGTCGATCTCGCCGACGGCGCCTCGCTGTCCGTCGGCACCCGGACCGGGGTCCTGTCGGTCCGTCGGGACGGCGACCTGCTCGCCGCCGACCTCGGGCCGTGGCGCGTCGTCGGCGGCGAGGCGGCCGTCGAGGCCGGCCATGACGCGACGGTGGAGGTCCGCGGCATCGAGGTCAACGGCGCCACCGTCGTTCTTCCCGGCCTGTGCGTCGACGTCGGCACCCCGCACACGGTCCTCGCGCTCGCGGGCGCGGACATGCTCGAGTCGGCCGACCTCACGACGGCCCCCGTCGTCAGCCCGGCCCCCGTCCGGGGGACGAACGTCGAGCTCACCGTGCCGCTCCACGAGACCGGCGCCGGCGTCGGCCACCTGCGGATGCGCGTCCACGAGCGCGGCGTCGGCGAGACCCGCTCGTGCGGCACCGGTGCGGCAGCGGCCGTGCTGGCGACCCGCGCCTGGGCCGGACCGTCCGCCCCGCGCACGTGGCACGTCGACGTCGCCGGCGGCCGGCTCCGGGTCACCGTCCCGGCCGACGACGTGACGGCCGGCCCCGGCGTCGAGCTCGCCGGGCCCGCGACGATCGTCGCCGAGGGCCACCTCGACCCGGCCTGGCTGGACGCCGCCCGGAGCGCCGTCGAGGCCCCCGCCGAGCGGCCGGGGGGCGTGGCGCTCGTCCGCTGACCCGCGACGACGCGACGCGCCTGACCGGCCGCGGCCCACCCACCCGGGCCGGCCCGCAACCCCGGGACCCGTCCGTGGTGGCGTCTGGTCCGAAAGAGGGACTCGGCCGGTCCTCAAGTCGTACGCCGGCCGTGGCGATATGGCTCCCACGAAGGACGCGGTATCTGGACCCGCCCGGGTTGACTCCTCTGCGGGGGGACGCCGACGCGCTCCGGCATCGACGGGAGGCACACCCATGGACCGAAGGACCGTTCGGGAACCGGCCGCCACGACCGTGCCCGACCGACTCGTCCGTCGCGACCTGCTCCTGCTGCGCCTCGAGGCCGACCGGCTCCGCCGTGGCGGCAGGGGTGGCCGGAGCCGTCAGCGCCCGACGCGCAGCACCCGGTAGCCCTTCGCGCTGCCGGCACGGACGACGTCCGCGTCGAGGTGGTCGCGCAGCCACGCGTGCAACGAGTCGGCGCCGAGGTTGCGCTGGACGACGAGCCAGGCCGAGCCCGCGTCGGTGAGCCGGGGGAGCCAGCGCAGGAGCATCGCGTGCAGCTCGGCCTTGCCGACGCGGATCGGCGGGTTCGACCAGATCGCCGCGAAGCGCACGTCGTCCGGGACGTCGCCCGGCCGGGCCGTCCGCACGTTCGGCACCCCGAGCCGCGCCGCGTTCCGCGCCGTCAGCGCCAGGGCCCGGTCGTTGACGTCGACCGCCCACACCCTGGCCGCCGGCGCGAGCATCCCCATCGTGAGCGCGAGCGGCCCCCAGCCGCAGCCGAGGTCGAGCAGGTCGCCGGACGCCGGCGGCGCGGGGACCTCGCGCAGCAGCACCCGGGTGCCCAGGTCGAGCCGTTCGGCGCTGAAGACCCCCGCGGACGTCTCGACCTCGACGTCCCGACCGGCGAGGCTCACCCGGACCGACCGCGGGTCCGCGGCGCCGTCCGGCGTGCGGAAGTAGTGCGCCTGGCCCTCGCTCATGACGCCTCGCTCATGCCACGGCAGGCTACCGGCGACCGCGACGAGCGGAATCCCGCTCGACCGGCCCTGGTTGCAGTGGGAGTCTGGAGGCACATGGCACACCGATCCGACCCTCTCGTCCCGATCGCCGAGACCCACCCGGAGACCGTCATCGAACCCGTTGCCCAGCCCGCGTCCGACCGTCCCGCCGACGGCGCCGCGCCCGCTGCGGCGAACGGCTCGTCCGTGGTCAGCCGCATCCTGGCCCGGGCCGGCGCGCAGAACGGGACCGACGGCGACGGGTCTGCCGCCTGGCACCACGACCGGAACGGCGACCAAGCCGACCTCGCCGACCGACAGGCGCTGCGCCGCGTCGCGGGCCTGTCCACCGAGCTCGAGGACGTCACCGAGGTCGAGTACCGGCAGCTGCGACTCGAGCGCGTCGTGCTCGCCGGCGTGTGGACCTCGGGCAGCAACGCGGACGCGGAGAACTCCCTGCGCGAGCTCGCATCGCTCGCCGAGACAGCCGGCTCGCTCGTGCTCGACGGCGTGCTCCAGCGCCGCGAGCACCCGGACCCGGGCACCTTCCTCGGCTCGGGCAAGGCCGAGGACCTGCGCGGCGTGGTCGCCTCGACCGGTGCCGACACCGTCGTCTGCGACGGCGAGCTGTCGCCGTCCCAGCGCCGCGGCCTGGAGGACGTCGTCAAGGTCAAGGTCATCGACCGGACGGCGCTGATCCTCGACATCTTCGCCCAGCACGCCAAGTCCAAGGAGGGCAAGGCGCAGGTCGAGCTCGCCCAGTACGAGTACCTGCTGCCGCGGCTGCGCGGTTGGGGCGAGTCGATGTCCCGGCAGGCCGGTGGCCGGGTCGCCGGCGGTGCGGGGATCGGCTCCCGCGGCCCCGGTGAGACGAAGATCGAGCTCGACCGGCGGCGGATCCGCACCCGGATGGCCAGGCTGCGCCGCGAGATCAAGGACATGAAGACCTCACGCGTGACGAAGCGGGACAGCCGCCGCCGCAACGCCGTCCCGAGTGTCGTCATCGCGGGCTACACCAACGCCGGCAAGTCGAGCCTGCTCAACCGGCTCACCGGCGCCGGCGTCCTCGTCGAGAACGCGCTGTTCGCGACCCTCGACCCGACCGTGCGCCGGGCGGTGACACCGGACGGCCGCGAGTTCACCCTCACGGACACCGTCGGGTTCGTCCGGCAGCTGCCGCACCAGCTCGTCGAGGCGTTCCGCTCGACGCTCGAGGAGTGCAAGGACGCCGACCTCGTGCTGCACGTCGTCGACGGCAGCCACCCCGATCCCGAGGGCCAGCTCGCCGCGGTCCGAGAGGTGCTCGGCGAGGTGGGCGCGACCGAGGTCCCCGAGCTCGTCGTCGTCAACAAGGCCGACGCCGCGGACCCCGAGGTCGTGACGCGGATCCTCGGCCGGGAGAAGAACGCCCTCGTCGTCTCCGCGTGGACCGGGAGCGGCATCGACGCGCTCGTCGAGCGGATCGCGGCGTCCCTGCCCCGGCCGGACGTCGACGTCGACGTCCTCGTCCCGTTCAGCCGGGGCGACCTCGTCAACCGGGTCCACATCGAGGGCGAGGTGCTCACCGAGGAGCACACCGGCGAGGGCACCCGGCTCCGGGCGAAGGTCCGCCCCGGGCTCGCCGCCGAGCTGGCGCGGTACGCGCCGGCGACCCAGGCCTGACCAGCCGCCCGCCACCACGCGGTTACTAGCGAGTCAGACCCACCTGGTGGGCGTGACTCGCTAGTAACCGGGTGATCTGGGTGGGGGTGTCGGGGTGAGGGCGGGTGCGGGGCGGCCGGACGCCTACGATCGCCGCGTGGGGTCGACGGGCGGCGTGTCGTCGGGAGCCGGGTCGGCGGCTGCCGGTGCGGTGCGCGTCGTCGAGGTGCTCGCCGCGCTGTCGCTGACGACCGACCTCGCCTCGGGCGTCCCGTTCGAGAAGGGCCTGCGGACGTGTGCCGTGGCCGAGGCGTTCGGCAGGGTGCTCGGGCTGCCGGACGACGAACGCCGGGTCGTCTTCCAGGCTGCGTTGCTGCGTGCGGTCGGCTGCACGGCGCACGCCAGCGAGAACGCCGAGCAGTTCGTCGACGACGTCGCCTTCCAGCGGGCGCTGAAGGTGCTCGACCCCGGAGACGGCGCCGTGTTCGGCGCGCAGCTCGCGACCTTCGGCCGCTGGGCCGGGGACGCCGCCGCCCCCGTCCTTGCCCGCCGGTTCGTCGACCTCGCCGCCACGGTCGGACCGGTCGCGGTCCGCAGCGGCTGCGAGGTCAGCCGCGCGCTGGGCCCCCGGCTCGGGCTCGAGCCCGGCGCGGTCGCGGCGCTCGACGAGGTCTACGAGCGCTGGGACGGGCTGGGCATCCCGGACGGCGTGGCGGGGGAGTCCCTCACGCTGGCGGCCCGGGTCGTCCACGTCGCCGAGCAGGCAGTGCTGGCGCACGCCCAGGGCGGGGCTGCGGCAGCGGTCGCCGAGGTCCGGCGGCGCGCCGGCGGACACCTCGACCCCGCGCTCGTGCAGGCCTTCGTGGCAGCGGCCGACGAGGTCCTGGCGCCGCTGGGCGTCCCGGACGTGCTCGCCCACGTCGTCGCCGCCGAGCCGCCGCCGCACGCGGCGCTGCCGTTCGGCCGGATCGACGCGCTGTGCGAGGCGTTCGCGGTCGTCGCCGACCTGAAGGGGCGCCATCTCGTCGGGCACTCGCACCGGGTGGCCGACCTCGCCCACGGCGCGGCCGGCCTGGCGGGCGCCGACGACGCGCGACGGGCGGCCCTGCGGTCGGCGGCGCTCGTCCACGACCTCGGCCGCGTCGTCGTGCCGAGCAGCGTCTGGGACCGCTCCGGTCCGCTGGGCGCCGCGGACGTGGAGCGGGTCCGGCTGCACGCCTACTGGACCGAGCGCGTCCTCTCGCGCTGCCCCGCGACGGCGCCGCTCGCCACGTGCGCGGCGGCGCACCACGAGCGCTCCGACGGCAGCGGTTACCACCGGGGCGTCCGGTCCGCGGACCTCGACCCCGACACTCGGATCCTCGCGGTCGCCGACGTCTTCGCAGCGCTCACCGCCGACCGGGCCCACCGGCCCGGCATCCGAGCCCCCGAGGCCGCCACGGTGCTCGACGCGGAGGTCGCCGGCGGCCGGCTCGACCGGGACGCCGTCGCGGCCGTCGTCGAGGCCGCTGGGCTGCGCAGGCCCCGGGCGCCGTGGCCCGCCGGGCTCAGCGACCGCGAGGTCGACGTGGTCCGGCTCGCCGCGAAGGGCTTGAGCAACAAGGGGATCGCTGCCCGGCTCGTCATCTCCGAGCGGACCGTCGGCCACCACCTTGCGCACGTGTACGACAAGACCGGCCGCCGGACCCGGGCGGGGGTCGCGGTGTTCGCGGTCGAGCACGGGCTGCTCTGACCGCCTGCCGCCGCAGACCGACGAGTCCTGCGACCGGGCCCGCCGCGCGCCCACGGCCAGCCGGTCGGCTGCTCGACGGCGGCTCGACGGCGGCTCCGGGCGGGTTCTGGCCGCGCTGCGGACGATAGGTCATCCGACCGATGCGGCGGACCGGGCCCGGCGGCGAGCGTGGACGGCGTCCGGACGGCGCAGCGGGTGCCGTCCCCGCCCGCGAGGGAGCCAACCGATGACCGCAGACACCACGAGCACGGCCACCCCGGCCATCACCGGGACAGCAGCCGTCGCCGCGATCTACGAGGCGTTCGGGCGGGGCGACGTCCCGACGATCCTGTCGCTGCTCGCGGACGACGTCGCCTGGGATGGCGACTGGGCCGACAACTGGGGCCAGCGCGCCGGTCTCGACCTTCTGACGCCGCGCCACGGGCACGCCGGGGTGACCGAGTTCTTCCGGGTCGTCGGCGGCTACACGCTCCACGAGTTCCGGGTGCTCGACCTGCTCGCGAGCGACCGGCAGGTCGTCGCCGAGGTCGTCATCGACCTCGAGACGCCGGACGGCGGCCGGTACCGTGACGAGGAGCTGCACCTGTGGCGCTTCGGCCCGGACGGCCGGGTGAGCGCCCTGCGGCACTACGTCGACACCGCCAAGCACGTGGCGGCTGGCCGCGGCGAGGACACGACGTCTCCCCGGTGATCGCGGCGACCCACCCGAGTCCGTCGCCCGGCACGCGGGCTCTGTGAACGGCGACCGTCACACCTGCGCGAGGAGGTGGCCGGTCGGCGCGTGGTCGACCTTCCAGTCGGCGTAGACGCCGAGCGTCCCGTCGGCGACGCAGCGCAGCGCGACGTAGACCCAGCGGACGTGGCCGGCCTCGGTGAACGCGAAACCGACGGCGACCTCGAAGTCCTCCCCGCCGCACGGGCACGCCGCCGTGACGGTCTCGGCCGCCTCGACGTCCTGGCCGCTGTCGAGCATCCACTGCGCGTCGCCGCAGTACCGGCAGCACCGCAGGGCGACCCCCTCCTCGTCGTCGAGAAGGACGGCGAAGGTCCGGCTCGTGCACGACGCGCACTCGGCGTGCACGACCGTCGAGACGACGTAGGAGTCGGCGGAGTAGTCGGCGAGGTAGACGTCCAGGTCCGCGGCGTCCGAGCCGCGCCACCAGTCCCCGCTCCGGTCGATGACCACGCGCGGGACTCTAGCGACGGGACTGGCAGGTGATGCACCGGGTGGCCCACGCGAGCGCCTCGAGCCGCTCCGGCGTGATGGCCTCGCCGCACTCGTCGCAGGTGCCGTAGGTGCCGGCCTCGAGCGCGGCCTGGGCCCGGAGCACGTCAGCGTGCAGGGCCCGGAGCCGGTCGTGCGCCGCGACCTGGGACAGCCGCTCGACCGCCAGGCTCGTGCCCTCACCGACCCGCTTGCCGAAGCCGATCCCGCCGAGGTCGGTCGCGGGCGCGCTGAGGGCGGCGAGCTCGTCCTCGAGCTCGGAGCGCTTCTCGGCCAGCACGCGGACGACGTCCGTCATGGCCGGATCATCGCACCGGCCGCGGCCGGACGCCGGGCGAGCCGGTCGTCCCTCCCGGCGGCGGTGCGACGTGGGGGACCCTGCGACCATGGGCGCGATGACCTCGACCCCGGCCGCCCCGTCGCGCTCCCTGCTGGACCTGCGCCCCGGCTCGCCCTTCGACCCGGCCGCGCCCTTCGACGCCGACGCGGTCTACGAGGCGTTCGCCGGCTGGGCCGCGGGGCAGGGGCTCCCGCTCTACCCGGCCCAGGAGGAGGCGCTCCTCGAGGTCGTCACCGGGTCCAACGTGATCCTGTCCACGCCGACGGGCTCGGGCAAGAGCCTCGTCGCGGTCGGCGCCCACGTGACGGCGCTCGCCCAGGGCCGGCGCAGCTTCTACACCGCGCCGATCAAGGCACTCGTCT
>DAIOGQ010000042.1:0-19353 GCA_036745175.1 Kineosporiaceae bacterium | reverse complement strand
GCCGGCCGCGCAGCGACGCGATGCGCGCGGTCGACGACTCCCGGCCGAGGATCTCCATCGACTCGAACAGCGGCGGCGAGACCCGGCGTCCGGTGGCGGCGACCCGCAGCGGTGTGAAGGCGAGCTTCGGCTTGATGCCCAGGCCCTCGACGACGGCCGCCCGGAGCGCGCCCTCGATGCCCGCCGCCGTCCAGTCGCCGAGTGCCGCCAGTGCCGCACTCGCCGCGTCGAGCACGGCGGCCGACTGCGCTGCGTCCTTGGCGACCGCGGCGAGCGCGTCGTCCTCGACGGTGAGCACGTCGTCCGCAACGAGGAGGAACGACACCATCGGCACGGCCTCGCCGAGCACCTGGACCCTGGTCTGGACCAGCGGCGCGGCAGCCTCGACGACGGCGCGCTGCGTCGCGTCGGCGGCGCCGTCCGGTCCGGTCGCGACGATCCCCCGGGCCTGGAGGTAGCTCACCAGCCGCGCGGCGAAGTCGGCCGGCTCGAGCCGCCGCAGGTGCTCGGCGTTGATCGCGTCGGCCTTCGCCTGGTCGAAGCGCGCGGGGTTGCCGTTGACGTCTGCGACGTCGAAGGCCGCCGCCATCTGCGCCATCGTGAAGATGTCGCGGTCCTCGGCGATCGCCCAGCCGAGCAGCGCGAGGTAGTTGAGCAGCCCCTCGGGCACGAACCCTCGGTCGCGGTGATGGAAGAGGTTCGACTGCGGGTCTCGCTTGGACAGCTTGCGGGTGCCCTCGCCGAGCACCATCGGCAGGTGCCCGAAACGCGGCACGAAGGTCGTCACGCCGATGCCGACGAGCGCGCGGTAGAGGGCGATCTGGCGCGGGGTCGACGACAGGAGGTCCTCGCCCCGCAGGACGTGCGTGATGCCCATGAGCGCGTCGTCGACGGGGTTGACCAGGGTGTAGAGCGGCTCACCGCCGGCCCGGACGACCACGAAGTCCGGCACGCTGCCGGCCCGGAAGGTGACCGGACCGCGGACGAGGTCGTCGAAGGACAGGTCGTCGTCCGGCATCCGCAGCCGTAGCACCGGCTCACGGCCCTCGGCGCGGAAGGCGGCCCTGACGTCCTCGGTCAGGTCGCGGTCGTGGTTGTCGTAGCCGAGCTTGGGGTCCCGGCCCGCGGCGAGATGCCGGGTCTCGACCTCCGCCGGCGTCGAGAATGACTCATAGACGTGGCCGCCCGCGACGAGCTTCGCGACGACGTCGGCGTACAGGTCGCCGCGCAGGCTCTGCCGGTACGGCTCGTGCGGGCCGCCGACCTCGACGCCCTCGTCCCAGTCGATCCCGAGCCAGCGCAGGGCGTCGAGGATCTGCCGGTAGCTCTCCTCGCTGTCGCGCGCGGCGTCGGTGTCCTCGATCCGGAACACGAACGTGCCACCCGTGTGCCGGGCGTAGGCCCAGTTGAACAGCGCGGTCCGGACGAGACCGACGTGCGGCGTCCCCGTCGGCGAAGGACAGAACCGCACGCGGACGTCGGATCCGGTGGCGGTGGTGACGAGGGCGGTGTCGGTGGCCAGGTCGCGGTCGCTCATGATGCGATCCAGCCTAACGGCGCGCGTTGGACGGCCGGCCACCGAACCGGTCCGGGCACCCCGGCAGCCCGCCGCCGGGGGTCAGGGCGTCCTCAGGGTCGCTCCGGGGGTCTACCCCACAGACACCAGACACCGGCGCGACGATGCTCGAACCATGAGCACACCGACCTCCCCGGCGCCCGAGTACGGCACGCCGAACCCCGTCACCGCCACCCCCGACCCCGGCGTCGCGGCAGCCCCCGAGCCCGGCGTCGCGTCAGCCCCCGATCCGGGTCCCCGGCCCGGCAGCCTGCGCCGCAGCGACCACAGGCTGGTCGCCGGCGTCTGCGGCGGCATCGCCGAGTACCTACGCGTCGACCCGACGCTCGTGCGCCTCGTGGTCACGCTGCTCACCCTCTTCGGCGGCAGCGGCGTGCTGGTCTACGCGGTCGGCTGGCTCGTCATGCCGGACGCCCGCGGCGACGTCGTCGCGCAGCGCCTCGTGGAGCGGGTGCGCAAACGCTGACGTTCAGCGGGACACGACAGGGTTCGACAGCACACCGATCCCCTCGACCTCGACCTCGACCCGCTGACCGGCCGTCATCGGGCCGACGCCCTCGGGCGTCCCGGTCAGGATGACGTCCCCGGGCAACAGCGTCATCGCCGACGAGACGTGCGCGACGAGCGCCGGCACGTCGAAGACCATGAGCGACGTCCGGCCGTCCTGCACGGTCACGCCGTCGAGCCGGGTGGTGACCCGCAGGTCCGACACGTCGAGGTCGGTCACGAGGTAGGGGCCGAGCGGGCAGAACGAGTCGAACCCCTTGGCCCGCCACCACTGGCCGTCGGACCCCTGCAGGTCCCGTGCCGTGACGTCGTTCGCGACGGTGTAGCCGAGGACCACCTCGGGCACCCGCTCGACGGGCACGTCCCGGCAGAGCCGGCCGATGACCACGGCGAGCTCCCCCTCGTAGTCGACCCGGGTCGACTGCGGGGGCAGGACGATCGGGTCGTCCGGCCCGACGACGCTCGTGTTCGGCTTGAGGAACGCGAGCGGCTCGGTGGGTACCTCGTGGCCGAGCTCGGCGGCGTGCGCGGCGTAGTTGCGGCCGATACCGACGACCTTGCTCCGTGGGATGACCGGCGCGAGCAGCCGCACCTCGTCGAGCCTGACCTGCTCGCCCGTCGTCTGGACGGGCATGTAGAGCGGGTCACCGGTCAGGACGGCGATGGTCTGCTGTCCCGGATCCCCTTCGACGACACCGAAACGGGGGTCTGCACCGGACGTGAACCTCGCGATACGCACCCGGGCAGCGTAGCCGCGCAGCGACGAACGACGACGGGTGGTGCCGACAGGCACTGGTTACGGTGGACGCGTGCAGACGGCGGGCGGCGGGGCGGTCGTGCTCCCCGAGGACGAGTGGCGGGGCCGTGAGGCCGCGCACGCCGAGCGGGTCGACCGGCTCGTGGCCGGCCGGCTCGACCGGGCGGGCCGCGGTGAGAAGCACCCCGTCGAGGACTTCCTCTTCACCTACTACTCGCTGAGCCCCGGCCGGCTGCGCCGCTGGCACCCGGGGGCCGGCACGGCGCTGGCAGGCCCGGCGGCGCGGGAGCGGCTCGCCTGGCGCGGCTACGGGTCGGTCGCGGGCGGCCATGTCGGGGTCGACGTCGCCGACGTTCTGCGCCGGCGCGGGGACGCCGTCCGGCACGTCCGCGGCCTGCTCGCCGCGACCGCGTCGCGGCCCGCGGCGCTCGGCTGCTTCGGGCTCCACGAGTGGGCGATGGTCTACCGCCTGGACCCTGCCGACGTCCGGCACGCGGGCTGGCCGCTGCGGCTCGGCTCCGCCGGTACCGATGACGTCGTCGAGAGCCACCGGATCCGGTGCACCCACCACGACGCCTTCCGGTTCTTCACCGACGCCGCCCGCCCGCTCAACGTCGTCCGGCCGAGCCGCGAGGACCAGGCCGTCCACGAGCAGCCCGGCTGCCTGCACGCGACGATGGACCTCTACAAGCACGCCTACAAGCTGCTGCCCGCGACGCCGTCCGAGCTGGTCGCCGACTGCTTCGCCCTCGCCCGCGACGTCCGGACGCTCGACATGCGCGCGTCGCCGTACGACCTCGCGGCGCTGGGGTACGAGCCCGTCGCGGGCGAGGCGCCCGAGGGCAAGGCGGCCTACGCCGCGGCGCAGCGCGGCTTCGCCGACCGGGCGCTGCCACTGCGAAGCGCCCTGCTGGGCGTCTGCGACCGGCTGCTCGCCGCCTCGTCGTGACGACACCGCCGCCGGGGCTCGACGAGGCACCGATCGCCCCCGCGACCTGGCGTAGCGGCGCCCGGCCGCGGACGCTCCACCGGGTGCTCGGCCTGGTCGCCGTCATCGCCCTGTTCGGTGAGATGCGCGCGCTGTGGGGCGCGACGGCGTCCTCGGCGCCGCGGTCCGGCGTGGCCGTCGTCCTCGCGTTCGGCGCCGCCGTGCTGCTCGGCGTGCTGACGGCGACGGTGCCGACTCGGCGGCTGCTGACCCTTGTGGACGCGGGCGTGCTCGGCGTCGCCATCCTGGAGTTCGCCGTCCGCGTGCGGATCACGCTCCTGCCCGGCCGGGTCACGCTGCCGACCGACGTCGGCATGCTCGTGCAGGCCGGTGCGCAGGCCCTCGTCGACGGTCAGCACCTGTACGGGGTGTCGCATCCCGACGCCCTGTCCCGGTACTCCGTCGGCGACCCGATGGCCATCCCGACGACGACGGTCGACGGCACCGTCGTGTCCGACTACGGCTACCCGCCTCTCGCCGCGGTGCTCGCCGCGGGCCTGCTCAGGCTCACGCCCACCCTGCCGACCCCGGTCGTGGTCACCGCCGTCGGCGTCGTGGTGGCGGCTGTGCTCGTGTTCGCCCTGCTCCCCGCGCCCCTGCGGCCGGCGGCGGCGCTGACGTGCCTGCTCGTGGGCCGGATCGGCGACACCTACGGTGTCGCGGGTTACCCGGCGCTCGTCGCCCTGCCCTTCCTCGTCGTCGCCGTCGCGGGCTGGCCGGCGACGGGCGCGAGCGGCCGGCTGCGCGGCCGCGGGCTGGCCGCCGCCTGCTGCCTCGGCCTGGCCGCCGCGACCCACCAGCTCGCCTGGTTCGTCGTGCCGTTCCTCGTGGTCGGGGTGTGGCTCGTCCGGCGCGGGCACCTGCCCGCGCGCTCCGCGAACCGCGTCGTCGTGACGTACCTCGGCGTCGCGGCCCTCGCCTTCGTCGTCGTCAACGGCTTCTTCGTCGCGCAGGACCCGCGGGCCTGGCTCACCGGCATCACCGAGCCGCTCACCCAGCGGTCCCTGCCGCTGGGTCAGGGGCCCGTCAGCCTCATGAGCTTCGTCTCGACAGGCAGCGGCGCCGTCGACTGGTTCAACCGGGCCGCGCTCGTGATGCTTCTCGGGCTGCTCCTGGCGTTCGCCCTCTACGTGCGCGAGCTCGCACCGGCCGCGGCGATCCTGCCCTGGTGCGGCTTCTACCTCGCCGGGCGCTCCCATGACGCGTACTTCGTGCTCCTGGCACCGCTGTGGGTCGTCGGGGTGGCGACCCTGGGGGACCTGCGCCTGCTCCGCGACGCCTACCGGATCCCGCTGCCGTCGGCGCGGGGCAACTCTCGGGCTCGGCCGGCGCTCGCCGCGCTCCTGCCGCTCGTCGCGCTGGCCGGCCTCGGTGTCGCCCTGCTGACGCCGCCCCCGCTGCGGGTGAGCGCCGTGTCGGTCCGGCTCGACGCAGGCGGCGCCCCCTGGCAGGCCGACGCCTGGGTGGTCAACCGGTCCGACCGAGCGGTGGAGCCGCGCTTCGCGGTGACCGCGGACGCCGAGCAGATCGGCCTGCACTGGTGGGTGGTCTCCGGCCCGGCGACCCTGGGGCCCGGCCGGTCGGCGCGGTACACCCTGCTGAACCCCGAGCCGCCGGCGCGGCCCCGGCCGACGACGCGGCTGTACCTGCGGGTCGTCACCGACGCGCCGCTCACCCAGACCGTCGCGGCGGTCCCGCGAGTGGGCACCGCCGACGACCTGAGGACGGCGTTGGTCGGACCGCTCCAGGACCGCCGACTGCGGGCCGGGCAGACCTACCGCTTCGTCGTGCAGCTGCGGGACGCCCGCGCGCGCGAGGTGCGCCGCGCGGGCGTCCCGGTCCGGCTGACGGCGGTGCACGCAGGGAGCCTGACCCCGGTGGACGGAGAGCTGCTCGTCGAAGGGGCGCCGATGGTCGGCGGACGGATGACGTTCACCACCGACGCGCTGGGCCGGGTGGCCGTGGCGGTGACGGCCCCGCGGCCGCTGACCGCTCCGGTCATCCTGCGCACGGACACCCCGCAGAGCACGAGCGCCCTCGTGCTCCTGTGGCGCTGACCTCTACGGCGCGAGCACCGTGGCGCGGACCTGCCGCCCGCCGACGACCCCGGACACCGGGGCCGTAGCGCCACGGGCCCGGGTGTCCCACGAGGTCACGAGCCGCCCGGAGACCGCTGCCGCGCCGGTCGTCCGCAGGTCGGCCTCGACCCGGCCCGCAGCGCGGTCCCAGACGACGGTGCCGCTGACCGCCACGTCCCGGGTGAGCCGGTAACGGGTGAGCGTGAACGTCGCCACGTCGTCCTCCTCCACCGCCCAGCCGCCGCCGCGCAGCCCGCGCCCGGACGCCTCGAACGTCTGGTACCAGCGGGCCACGACGTCCCCGGCGGTCGCGACGGCCACCGTGGCCGTGCGTCTCGCCGTGCGGTCCGACGTGCCGCCCCGGGTCCGGGTGGCAGGGTCGACGTCGGCGGCCGAGCGCCAGAACGGGGGCGCCGCCCGGAGCGGCTCCTGTTCGCGGGCGCACGACGTGCTGCCGACGGCGCGGCTGGCGACGAAGCGGCGGACGATGCCGGCGGCGCAGCCCACGTCGTCCCCGAGCGCCGTCACGTGCAGTCCGCCGGCCACCCGGACCCACGTCGAGCGCGGGAACTGACGCGCCACGAGCCGCCCCTCGGCGGGCGTGGTGATCGTGTCGAGCTCCCCGGACAGGACCAGGGTCGGCACCGGTGCGTACCGTCCGCCCGGGGGCTGCGGGGGCACCGGCCGGTAGCCGGCCGGGGGCACCGGCCACTGCGTGCACCAGTCCGCGGTGCTCCACCCGGAGTCGAGGTACTCGCGGACGGTGAACGGGGCGTAGACCTCCGGGTCCGTCCGCTCCTTGTCGGCGACCGCCGCGGCGAGCTGCTTCTTCCGGACGGCGGGCCGCGCGGTCAGGTCGAACAGCTGCGGGTAGTCCCGGCACGCCACCGCGGCGTCCAGTCCCTCGGAGTACGCCTCGGGCGGGTCGACCCCGCCGCCAGGGAACTGCGCCTCGGCCGCGAGCCGCAGCAACGGCAGGGAGTCGCCGGCGAGCGCGGCGCGGACCGCCGCGGCGTCGAGCTCGCGGTAGGTCGTCGGCACGTACGTCGCGTTGTAGGCGACGAGCGCCAGGGTCGGCGGGTCGACGACGACGCGGTGCCGCCGGTCGTCCGCACCCGGAGCGGTCCCGGACAGCGGCCGGGTGCGCACGCGCTCGAGGAGCGTCCCGAAGCGCCGCAACGGGTTCCCGCCCTGTCGTGCGCACCAGGGGCTGCGTCGGCACACCGTCGCCATGGCCGTGCGCAGCGCCGGACCCTGGGTGTCGTACCAGGCGTCCTCCCCGAACGTCGGGTACGCCGCGTCGAGGGTCAGCGTGCGCAGCAGCCCCGGGTGCCGGCCGGCGAAGGTCTGGGCGAAGAACGTGCCGTACGAGTCGCCGTAGAGGTCGACCGGGCCGAGTCCGAGGGCGCGGACGACGGCGGCGAGGTCGTCCGCGGCGAGGTCGGTGCCGTACAGGTGCGCCCGCGGCGCCAGCGAGCGGGCGCAGATCGCTGCCGCCGGGGCGTACGCGCCGGTCAGCTCCTGCAGGGCCGGGCAGTCGATCGCCTGCGAGCGGCCGGTGCCGCGCTGGTCCACGAGCAGGAGGTTGCGGCGGCCGAGCAGCGGCGCGAACAGGTCTGCGTACGAGCCGGCCGACCCGGTCGAGGGGTATCCCGGCCCGCCCTCGTGGGCGACCACGGTGCCGACCGCGGGGCGACCGGAGTCGCTCGCCCGGAGCAGCGCGAACCCGATCCCGACCCTCCCGGGGACCGCCCCGCTCGGGTCCCAGGGCCGGCGCAGAGTGCCGCAGAGGGCGCCCTCGAGCACGTCGTCGCAGCGGGTCAGCGCAGGCGCCGCCACGTGGCGGGGGGCCGTGGACGCCGACGACGCGGGCGGCGCCGCCGCCACCGGCGTCGCCACGAGCAGCGCGCCGCCCAGGAGCGCGACCGCGCCGGCCCGGCGCGGTCGGCGTCCGGCGCTACGCGCAGTGGCCACGGGCGCGTGCCGCTCGGCTGGCATGGCAGATCCTTGCACGATGAGTGACGATTCATCCATGAATCTGACTCCCCGCTCTCTCGGCGTCGGCATCGCCGCCGGGATCCTCGTCGCCGTCCTCGTCCCCACGTCCGCCGCCGTGGCCGCACCACCGGCGGCCACGTCGGCCACCGCCGCCACGTCGTCCGGCCATCGCACGCAGCTCGACCGGGTCGAGCTCCCGGTGGGCTGGCAGCCGGAGGGCATCACGTCCGGCCCGGGCAGCCGCTTCTACGCCGGCTCGCTCGCGAACGGCGCGCTCTACGCCGGGGACCTGAGAACCGGCCGGGGCTCGGTGATCCTCGCCGGCGCCCCCGGCCGACGCCTCGTGGGGCTGTACTTCGACCGCCGCACCGGGCTCGTCTGGGCGGTCGGCGCGGACGGCACGACCGGCACCGTCTGGGCCATCGACGGCGCGACCGGTGCGGTGCGGGCCACGGTGCCGGTGCCCGGCGCCGGCTTCCTCAACGACCTCGTCGTGACCCGCGGCGCGGTCTGGGTGACCGACTCGGCCGTCGACCGCCTCACGCGCATCGCGCTGGACAACCGCGGCCTGCCGACGGCCGGGCCGACCTTCGCGCCGCTCGGTGGCACATGGCCGACCGCAGGCGCGTTCCGCGCCAACGGGATCCGCGCCCTGGACGACGGCAGCCTGCTCATCGACCACAGCAGTGCGGGAGGCCTGTGGCGGTTCGTGCCCCGGACCGGCGTCGTCGCCCCGATCAGGGTGACCGGCACACCTGCCGTGGTGAGCGGGGACGGTCTCGAGCTCGCGGGCCGCACGCTCTACGTGGTTCGCGGCAGCGGCGGGCAGGATGTCACCGTCCTGGAGCTGCGCACCCGGCACGGCGTCTGGTCGGCGAAGGTCACCGGCGTACTGACGTCGCCGAGCCTCGACGTGCCGTCGACGGCGACCCTCGCCACGGGGTCGCTCTGGGCGGTCAACGCCCGCTTCGGGGTGACCGACCCGACGACGGCCGCGTACTGGGTGACCCGGCTGGACCTCGACGACTGAGGCCGGCCGCACCACCAGGGGCGCTGTCCGGGCCGGGTCACCGCCCGGACGGCGCCACAGGCGGTTCCGGCGCACGGTCCGACCGGCGGTCCAGGGTCGCGACGAGCTCGGCCCGTGACGCGATGCCGAGCTTGGTGTAGACGTGTCGCAGGTGGTACTCGACGGTCTTGGGACTGAGGAACAGGGCCGCCGCGGCCTGCCTGGTCGTGCGCCCCTCCGCGAGCAGAAGGGCGATCTGGGTCTCGCGGGGGGTCAGGGCCCCGCTCGGCGAGGCTCCGGCGCGCGCGACGCTCTCGCCGGTCGCCTCCAGCTCTGCCGCCGCAGTGTCCGCCCACCGGACGGCGCCCAGGCGTTCGAAGCTGCCCAGGGCCGCGCGCAGCTCGCCGCGGGCGTCGGCCCGGCGACGGACGCGGCGCAGGCACGCGCCGTAGGCGAGCCGGGTCCTCGCCTCCTCGAAGACGTCGAGCGTCTGGGCGTGCAGGGCAAGGGCCGCGGCGAAGCGGTCGTCGAGCTCCGACGGGTGGGCGACGAGGCCGCGGAGGCGCTCGGCTCGGGCCATCGCCCACGGGAGCCCTTTCGCCTCTGCGGCAGTGTGGAAGCGCGCGACGAGGTGGCGGGCCTCGGTCACGTCCCCCCGGCGCAGGAGCGCCTCGGCCAGGTCGGGCGCCGGCGACAGGTCGGGGTCCCGCAGGTCGATCTCGCGGAGAGACCCGTCCAGGCGGGTCAGCACCTCGACGGCCTCGACGACGTCACCGAGGGACAGCGCGAGCTCCCCGAGGGCGAGCTCGGCCCAGACCCGCGCGATGTCGACGGGGTGCCGCGCGCACAGCTCGAGCGTCTGCGCCGCGTGCTCCCGGCACTGCGCGACCCGGCCGCGGCGCGCCTCGAGCCACGACAGCCCGGCGAGTGACACCGCGAGCTCGGTCGTGTGCCCGATCTCCCGCGACAGCGCGATCGCCTCGGCGTAGTCGGCCTCCGCGCCGCTCCAGTGCTCCGTCGTCGCGCCGTCGCGCGCGAGGGTGAACAGCAGCATCGGCAGCGTACTGATGGCCGACCGCTCGCGGCCCTCGTCGAGCGCGGTCCGGACGAGCCCGCGGACCGAACCGGACTCGCGCAGGAACAGCGGGCCGAACATGAGCCACGCCGGGCGGACGGACGCCCGCTCGTCGGGCGTCGCGGCGTCGAGCAGCGCGGCGCCGTCCCGGATCCGGTCGATGCCGGGCAGCCCGGCCAGCACCCGGGCCATGCCGGTCGCCAGCGTCCCGATGGCTCTGGCGACCGGTGAGAGGTCACGGTGCGCGAGCGCCTCCAGCCTTTGCCCCGCGGCGAGCGCCGCGGCCGCCGACCCGTGGAAGAACCCGGCACTCACGGCCTCGGCGACGAGCAGGGCCGCGTGCGAGGGGTCCGTCGGGGCGACGGCGTCCGCCGCGGCGAGCAGCAGCCGTTGGGCCTCGCCGGGGGCGCCGCAGTGAGCGGCCACCTCCCCCCGCAGGGCGAGCCCACGGGCGCCGGTGGCCGGGGTCGGGTCGAGCCGGATCGCCTCCTCGACGAGGTCGACGGTCCGCTCGGGGTCCCCGGCCTGCCAGCAGGCCTCCGCCGCCGACAGCAGCCGGTGCGCCTGGGCGGTGGTGGTGCCGCTCGTCCGGGCCGCCCGTTCGTACGCCGCGGCCGAGACCGCGTGCGCCCCCCGTGCGCGGGCACGGTCACCGACGCCCTCGAGCTCGTCGGCGACCTCGTCGTCCGGGCCGAGCGAGGCCTCCGCCCGGTGCCAGGCGCGGCGGTCGGCGTCCTGCGCGGGCAGCGCCTCGGCGACCGCCCGGTGCGCGGCCCGTCGCTCGTCAGGGAAGGCCAGGGTGTAGACGGACGCGCGCACCAGCGGGTGGTCGAACGCGATCCGCCTCGGGTCGAGGGTGACCAGCCCCGCCCGCTCGGCGTCGGCGAGACCGGTCAGCGACAGGCCCAGCGCGGCGGCGGCCCGGGACACCACGGTCAGGTCACCGCCGGCGGTGGCGGCGAGCAGGAGCAACCGTCGGGGGTCCTCGCCGAGGGCGGAGATGCGCCGCGCGTACCAGTCCGTGAGGGCGGCCGGTACGGCGATTGGGGTCGGCGAGCCGAGCGCCGACGACAGCGAGAGCCCCGCGTCGTGGACGAGCCCCAGGACCGCCAGCGGGTTCCCGCCCGTGACCCGGTGCAGGAGCCGGGAGTGCTCCCCCGTCGTCCGGCGGTCCCCGCGTGCGGCGAGCTCGGCGACGGCGGCCTCGTCGAGCCCGCCGAGGACCAGCTCGGGCAGCCCTGCGGAGGTGAGCGGCCCGGGCTCCCCCGAGCGCGTCGCGACGACCACGAACACCGCGTCGGCGAGGAACCGGCGGCAGGCGAAGGCCAGCGCCTCGGCCGACGGCCGGTCCAGCACGTGCGCGTCGTCGACGAGCACGCCGACCGGTCGTTCCTCGCTGTAGCGCACGAGCAGCGTGAGGACGGCGGCCCCGACGGTCAGCCGGTCCGCGACGACCCCGGGGCGCAGGGCGAGGGCGACGGCGAGCGCCTCCGCCTGCGGGCCGGGCAGCCGGCCGAGGTCGTCGTCCGTGGGACGGAGCAGCTGGGACAGGCCGCCGAACGGGACGTCCCGCTCCGCCTCGTTGCCGGCCGCCCGGAGCAGGCGGACGCCGTCGGCGCGGGACCGCGCGTAGTCCAGCAGCGTCGTCTTGCCGATCCCGGCCTCACCGGTGACGACGAGGACCCCGGCCTGTCCGACCCGCGCGCCCGACACGAGCCCGTCCACGACCTGCCGCTCGGTGGCGCGCCCGACCAGCATCCCCCCAGTGTAGGAACCCCCGTGTCCCAGGGACCCGGTGTTCCGCCGGGGCGCAGCAACTAGGTGGGGCACCTGATGCGGCGGACGGCCGCCCCGGTCGACGGTGGACGGCGTCAGGACCACCACCCCCGGACCGGGACCGGTCCACCACCGACCAGGCATGGAGCAGTCATGACAACCACCGACCCGACGCCGCCGATCACTGCCGGAGCCGCCCCGGCCGTCACCACGACGACCGAGCCCGCGGCGGTCGACCCCGACAAGCTCATGGCCTTCGTCTTCCGCGCCGTCGACGAGGTGGGTGCGGCGCTCAACACCGCGCTCGTCGTCATGGGCGACCGGCTCGGCTACTACCGCCTCATGGCGGCCCACGGCCCGGTCACGGCCACCCGGCTCGCGGACGCCTCCGACACCTCCGAGCACTACGCCCGCGAGTGGCTCAACGCTCAGGCCGCGGGTGGCTACGTCACCTACGACCCTGCGACCCGCACCTACACCCTGCCGCCCGAGCAGGCGGTCGCGCTCACGGATGCGACGAGCCCGGTCTACCTGCCGGGCTTCTTCCAGATCGCGCACGGCACGGTGCGCGACGCACCGCGCGTCATCGACGCCGCCCGGACCGGGGACGGCGTCGGCTGGCACGAGCACAACGACGACGTGCACACGGGGTGCGAGCGGTTCTTCCGGCCGGGCTACCACGCACACCTCGTCGCCGAGTGGCTGCCGGCGCTCGAGGGCGTGGTCGACCGGCTGCGCGCAGGGGCCCGCGTCGCGGACGTCGGCTGCGGACACGGCGCCTCGACGATCCTCATGGCGTCAGCCTTCCCCGCCTCGTCGTTCACCGGGTCGGACTACCACGAGGCGTCGGTCGAGACGGCGCGCGACCGCGCCGGCGAGGCCGGGGTGGGCGACCGGGTGCGGTTCGAGACCGCCGCCGCGACGGTGTTCTCGGGCGGGCCCTTCGACCTGGTCACGACCTTCGACGCCCTGCACGACATGGGCGACCCGGTCGGCGCGGCCCGCCACGTCCGCGACGCGCTCCACGACGACGGCACCTGGATGATCGTCGAGCCGGTTGCGGGCGACGCCGTCGAGGACAACCTGAACCCCGTCGGCCGGGCCTACTACGGCTTCTCGACGCTCCTGTGCACCCCGTCGTCCCTCGCCCAGGACGTCGGCATGGCGCTCGGCACGCAGGCCGGCCCCGCCCGCATCCGCGACGTCGTGACGACCGCCGGCTTCACCCGGTTCCGGATCGCGGCGCAGACTCCCTTCAACAACGTGTTCGAGGTCCGCCGGTGACATCCGGCAGCGCGCTCGCCGCTCGGGCCGGGGACGGACGGGAGTAGGCATGACCGTGACGAGGACGGCGTCGACGATCGGGACACCCGCGGGGACGCCGGCCACGCCGGCCGCGGAGGCGACGACCGGCAGCGGTCGTGCGCGGTGGCCCGACGCGCAGGGGACCGTGGTCCGCGACGGCGTCCGGATCGCCTGGGAGCACTACGGTTCGACCGGCTCGCACGTGGTCCTGCTGCCGGCATGGTCGATCGTGCCGTCGCGCTTCTGGAAGGCACAGGTCGCCTTCCTGTCGCGGCACTTCCGCGTCACGACGTTCGACGGCAGGGGCAGCGGGCGCTCGGACCGGCCCGCGGGGGCGGCGGCGTACTCGGACGACGAGTACGCCGCCGACGCCCTCGCGGTGATGGACGCCGCCGGGGTCGACCGGGCCGTCCTCGTGGCGCTGTCGTGCGGGGTCTCCTGGGCCGTCCGCGTCGCGGCGGCGCAGCCCGACCGGGTCACCGGCATCTTCGCGATCGCGCCCGCGTGCGGCCTCGGCGTCCCCGACCCCGAACGGGACACCCACTCCTTCCACGAGCGGTTGGGGGTGCACGACGGCTGGGGGATGTACAACGAGCACTTCCTCACCAGCTGCGACGACGACGGCTACGAGCGCTTCCTGCGGTTCTTCTTCGGGCGCATGTTCACCGAACCGCACTCCACCAAGCAGGTCGAGGACTGCATCGCCTGGGGGCTCGACGTCGGTCCGCGTGTCCTCGTCGACACCGTCCTGGGGCGGCTGGGCCGCGACGGCGCCACCTGCACACCCCTGGACCCCCTGTGTCGACGCCTGACCTGTCCGGTCCGGGTCCTGCACGGCACCGACGACCGGATCCGGACGTCGGCCATCGGCGAGCGGCTCGCCGAGCTGACCGGTGGGACGCTGCTGCTCGTCGAGGGGGCCGGGCACGGCCTGCCGGCCCGGGACCCCGTCCTCGTCAACCGCGAGATCCGCGCCTTCGTCGACCGCGTCACGGGCACCGGCGTCGCGCAGGTGCGCACGGCGGCGCGGTCGATGCGGCGCCGCCGCCGGGCCTTGTTCCTGTCCTCCCCCATCGGCCTCGGGCACGCCCGCCGGGACGTCGCCATCGCCGGGGAGCTGCGCCGCCTGCACCCGGACCTGCAGGTCGACTGGCTCGCGCAGGACCCCGTGACACGGCTGCTGAAGCACCACGGGGAGCGCGTCCACCCCGCGTCACGCCACCTGGCGAACGAGAGCGCGCACATCGAGGACGAGTGCGCCGACCACGACCTGCACGCCTTCGGGGCGGTCCGGCGGATGGACGAGATCCTCGTCAGCAACTTCATGGTCTTCTCCGAGCTGACCACGGACGAGCCCTACGACCTCGTCGTCGGCGACGAGGCCTGGGAGGTCGACCACTTCCTCCACGAGAACCCGGAGCTGAAACGGTCCCCTTTCGTGTGGCTGACCGACTTCGTCGGCTGGCTGCCGATGCCGGGCGGCGGGGCGGAGGAGGCCGCCCTCACCGCCGACTACAACGCCGAGATGATCGAGCAGCGGGCGCGGTTCCCGCGGCTGCGTGACCGGTCCGTCTTCGTCGGGGAGGCGGACGACGTCGTCGACGAGACCTTCGGTGCGGGACTGCCGCGGATCCGGGACTGGACGCGCGACAACTTCGACTTCGCCGGGTACGTGTCGGGCCTTGCGCCGGTCGACGCCGACGGCCGGGCCGGCCTGCGCGCGCGGCTCGGGTACGGCGACGACGAGCAGGTGTGCCTCGTGGCCGTCGGCGGCTCCGGGGTCGGTCTGCCCCTGCTGCGCCGCGTGGCCGCGGCTGTCCCGGCGATGCGCCGCCGGATCGCCGGCCTGCGCGTCGTCATGGTCACCGGCCCGCGGATCGACCCGCGCGCGGTGCCGGCGGTCCCCGGGCTGGAGGTCGTGGGGTTCCTGCCCGACCTGCAGCGACAGCTGGCCGCCTGCGACGTCGCCGTCGTCCAGGGCGGGCTCTCGACGACCATGGAGCTCACCGCGAACCGGCGGCCGTTCGTCTACGTGCCGCTGCGCAACCACTTCGAGCAGAGCTTCCACGTCCGCCACCGGCTCGAGCGCCATCGGGCAGGCCGCTGCCTGGACTACACGCTCGCGGCCGACCCGGACGCGCTCGCCGAGGCCGTCGCGGACCGGCTCGGCGCCGAGGTGGACTACCGCCCGGTCGCCACCGACGGCGCCGCCCGGGTCGCGGCCCTGGTCGCGGACCTGCTGTGAGACCGCCTCCCGGCACCCGTCGTCCCGGCACCCGTCGTCTGGGCCGTCCCGGCACTCGTCGCGGGACCCGTTGCGGCGCAGGCGGTCGGGGCGGCCTGCGCCGTCTCAGCGACGCGGCACGCCCTGCCGCAGCAGGCCGAAGACGAGCCCGTCGCCGAGGGCGTCCCACGAGGCCTCGACGATGTTCGCCCCGACGCCGACCGTGACCCACGTCGTCGAGGCGTCGGACGTCTCGATGAGCACGCGGGTGACGGCGTCGGTGCCGCTCGAGGCGTCGAGGATGCGCACCTTGAAGTCGACGAGGGTCAGCTTGTCGAGCTCGGGGTACACCGGCTGCAGCGCGCGCCGCAGTGCGTGGTCGAGCGCGTTCACCGGACCGTTCCCCTCCCCCGTCGCCACCTGGCGCTCGCCGCCGGCGATCAGCTTGACGGTCGCCTCGGACACGGCGTCGCCGCCCGGACGCGACTCGGTGATGACGCGCCACGACTCGACGTCGTAGTAGGCCGGCCGCCCGCCGTCCGCCTCCTCCCGCACGAGCAGCTCGAACGAGGCGTCCGCCGCCTCGAAGGTGTAGCCCGCCGCCTCCATGGACTTGACGCGCTCGGTGACGCGGGAGACGAGCTCCCGGTCACCGCCGAGGTCGAACCCGAGCTCCTTGCCCTTGAGCTCGATGCTCGCGCGACCGGCCATGTCGGAGACCAGCATCCGCATGTCGTTGCCGACCTTCGTGGGGTCGGTGTGCTGGTACAGGTCGGGGTCGACCTTGATCGCACTGGCGTGCAGGCCTGCCTTGTGGGCGAAGGCGCTCGCGCCGACATACGGTTGCCGGGAGTACGGCGGGACATTCGTGATCTCGCTGACCGCGTGCGCGATCCGGGTCGCCTCCTCGAGCCGGCCGGCGGGCAGCACGCGACGCCCGAGCTTGAGCTCGAGGTTCGCGACGACGGCGAGCAGGTCGGCGTTGCCGGTCCGCTCGCCGTAGCCGTTGAGGGTGCCCTGGACGTGGACGGCCCCCGCGTCGACGGCGGCCAGCGAGTTGGCCACCGCGCACCCGGTGTCGTTGTGGCAGTGGATCCCCAGCGTCCCCTGGGTCGCCTCCCGCACGGCGTGGACGACGTCCGCGACGGCCGTCGGCAGCATGCCACCGTTGGTGTCGCAGAGCGCCACGACCTCGGCGCCGGCCTCGAGCGCCGTCCGGAGCACCTCGACCGCGTAGGCCGCGTCGTGCCGGAAGCCGTCGAAGAAGTGCTCGGCGTCGAGGAACACGCGCCGGCCCTCACCGCGCAGGAACGCGACCGTGTCGCCGACCATCGCGAGGTTCTCGGCGGGCGTCGTCCGCAGTGCCCGCTCGACGTGCCGGGCGTCGCTCTTCGCGACGAGCGTGACCACGGGGGCGAGCGAGTCGACGAGCGCCCGCACCTGCGGGTCGTCCGCGGCGACCACCCCGGCGCGGCGCGTCGCGCCGAACGCGGCGAGGGTGGCGTTCGCCAGCCTCAGCTCCTGGGCCGCGCGGCGGAAGAACTCGGTGTCCTTCGGGATGGCGCCCGGCCAGCCGCCCTCGATGTAGCTGACCCCGAGGTCGTCGAGGTGCCCGGCGATCGCCAGCTTGTCCTGCACGGACAGCGACAGTCCCTCCTGCTGGGCGCCGTCGCGCAACGTCGTGTCGTAGACGTGGAAGGCCGCAGCGGCGGGGCCCGGCTCGGTGCTCGGCTCGCGCTCGGTGGTCGTGGTCACAGGGTGCTCTCCGGGGTGTGGTGGTCTCGGCGCTGCGGGACGCGCTGCTGGCACGAAAAAGACCCCTCGCGATGGTCGCGAGAGGTCTGCGCGTCGGCGGTGCCGGGACGGTCGGGCGGTCCTCAGGCGATGCCGACGCGCCAGCCGATAATGAGGAGGCTGCGCATGGTGACCTCAGTGTGCCACACCCTCGGCCCGGCGCGGGTGTGTCGTCCGCGTGTCGCCACGACCTGGCGTCAGGCGAGCCGGCGCAGCCAGCCGTGGGTGTCGGGGCTGCGGCCGTACTGGATGTCGACGAGGGCCTGACGCAGTCGCCCGGTGACGAGCCCGACCCCGTCGGGCGTCGTCACCGGCGACGCGACCTCGCCGCCGTCCCAGACGAGCCGGCCGACCGGCGTGATGACGGCTGCCGTCCCGCAGGCGAAGACCTCGGCGATGGCGCCCGACTCCACGCCGCGACGCCACTCGTCGATGTCGACCCGGCGTTCCTCGACGTCGAGGCCCTGCTGCTTGGCGATCGTGAGGATGGACGAGCGCGTCACGCCCTCGAGGATCGTGCCGGTGAGCTCGGGGGTGACGAGCCGGCCGTCGCGGTGGACGAAGTACAGGTTCATCCCGCCGAGCTCCTCGACCCACCTGCGCTCGACGGCGTCGAGGAAGCAGACCTGGTCGCAGCCGTGAGCCTGTGCCTCGAGCTGCGCAGCGAGGCTCGCGGCGTAGTTGCCGCCGCACTTGGCCGCGCCGGTGCCGCCGAGCGCCGCTCGCGTGTACGTCGAGGACAGCCAGATCGACACCGGCTTGATGCCGCTGGCGAAGTAGGCGCCGACCGGGCTCGCGATGACGACGAAGCGGATCTCGTTCGCCGGCCGCACACCGAGGAAAGCCTCCGACGCGAACATGAACGGCCGCAGGTACAGGCTCTGCTCGCCACCTGTCGGCACCCAGTCCAGGTCGGTCCGGACGATGAGGTCGATGGCCGCGAGGAAGTCCTCGACGGGCAGCCGGGGCAGGGCGAGCCGGGTGGCGGACCGGGCGAACCGCTCCCCGTTGGCCTCGGGGCGGAAGGCCCAGACGCTGCCGTCGCCGTGCCGGTAGGCCTTGAGGCCCTCGAAGATCTCCTGCGCGTAGTGCAGGACGGCGGCGGCCGGGTCGAGCGCGATCGGCCCGTAGGGCTCGATCCTCGCGTCGTGCCAGCCGGCCTGCGGGCTCCACGTCGCGGTGACCATGTGGTCGGTGAAGTACCTGCCGAACCCTGGGTCGGCCAGGATCTCGGCACGGCGCTGCGCGCTCGTGGGCTGGGCCGTCAGGGCCTGGGTGAACTGCAAGGCGCTCGTCACGATGGCTCCTCGGTTCCTGCCCGCGGCGGCGCGACCGCCGCGGGCGGTGCCGGCGGGTGGCCCGGCACCACGGGTCTTCTCGGGAACGTACCAGCGCTCGCCGGGTCCGGGCCGGTCAGCCCGCGACGCGGGCTGCCAGGGCGTCGCCGATCTGCGCCGTCGAGCGGGGTACTCGCCCCGTGGCAGGGCGCTCGGCGAGGTCGGCGGCCACGGCCTGCTCGACCTTGGTGGCTGCCTTGTCGAGGCCGAGGTGCTCCAGGAGCAAGGCGACGGACAGGACCGTCGCCGTCGGGTCGGCCGTGCCCCGTCCCGCGATGTCGGGCGCGGACCCGTGGACGGGCTCGAACATGCTCGGCGCCGTCCGGTCGGGGTTGATGTTGCCGGACGCGGCGAGGCCGATGCCGCCGCAGACGGCGGCCGCGAGGTCGGTGACGATGTCACCGAAGAGGTTGTCGGTGACGATGACGTCGAAACGGGCCGGGTCGGTCACCATGAAGATCGTCGCAGCGTCGACGTGCTGGTAGTTCGTCGTCACCTCGGGGAACTCGGTCCCCACGCGTTCGACGGTTCGGCGCCACAGATGGCCCGCGTGCGTGAGGACGTTGTGCTTGTGCACGAGGGTCAGGGTGCGGCGGGGGCGGTTGGCCGCACGGCGGAAGGCGTCGCGGACGACGCGCTCGACGCCGTAGGCGGTGTTCACGCTCACCTCGGTGGCGATCTCGTGCGGCGTCCCGACCCGGATCGCGCCACCGTTGCCGACGTAGGGCCCCTCGGTGCCCTCGCGGACCACGACGAAGTCGACCTCGCCCGGGTTCGCGAGCGGCCCGGTGACGCCGGGGTAGAGCCGGGCCGGCCGCAGGTTCACGTAGTGGTCGAGCTCGAACCGCAGCCGCAGCAGGAGGCCGCGCTCGAGGACGCCGCTCGGCACCCCAGGGTCGCCGATCGCCCCGAGCAGGATGGCGTCGTGC
>DAIOGQ010000041.1:0-19602 GCA_036745175.1 Kineosporiaceae bacterium | reverse complement strand
TCGCCGACCTCGGCGTCCCCGAGGTCCCCGACTTCCTCGACCAGATCGTCGCCGCGGGCGGGCACCTGTGGGCCTGCCGGCTGTCCGCCGACATGATGAAGATCGCGGCGGAGGACCTCCGGGACGACGTCGAGGGCATCATCAGCGCCGCCGACTTCATCGAGAAGACCGAGGGGGCCCAGCTGCTCTTCATCTGAGCCGGGTCCTGCGGGACGGGGCCGCGCGGCTGCACTAGGGTCCTGCAGTCATGACCGCCGCGGACCACGGGCCCATCGGCCTCGTCGACCTCGACTGCCCGTCCTGCGGCGCCCCGTTCGCGCCGGCGGACGACGCTGACGCGGCACTCGGCGGTGCGGGCGCGGACGGCCCCGCGCGGGCGGCCCGGCGATGCGACTACTGCGGCGGCCCGGTCCTGGCGGGAGCGTCCGGCCGGCGTCGCGCCGGACCGCCCGCGCAGCGCTCGGCCCCGGACGCCGCCCGGCCGCTCCGCGCGGTGCCGGCCGACGGCGCACGGCGCGGCGCACGGTGGGGCGTCGTCGTGCTCGTCCTCACCCTGGTCGCCACCGGCGGCGTCGCGGCGACCGTCGTCGGCGGCCTCGGGGCGCTCACCGGCGCGACGCCGGCGGCGGGCGGCACGTCGATCGGGACGCGGGTCCTGGCGTTCGGCCGGCCCGGGTCGGCGCCCGGCTTCCTCGACGACCCGCGCCAGATCGCGGTCGGCCCCGACGGCACGATCTGGGTCGCCGACGGCTTCGACGGCCGGGTCGCGGCCTTCGACGCGCAGGGCAGCTTCCTGCGCGAGATCCGGCTCACCGAGCCGGGCAGCCCCAACGTGTACATCGCCGGGCTCGCGGTCGGCGCGGACGGCGACGTGCACGTCAGCGCGCAGGGCCGGATCCGCAGCTTCTCCGGCGCCGACGGCCGAGAGACGGGCGACCCGATCGGCGGGCCGGGCGTCGGCTACGGCGCGCTCACGACGTCTCCCGGCGGCGAGCTCGTCGCCCTCCAGGACGGCGCCGAGGGGGTCGACATCGTGGTGCTCGACGCCGGCGGCACGCAGCTGCGGCGGATCGAGAGGATCATCGAGGACGTCAACCCCGACGACCCGACGGCGGTCCTGCGCGCCGCGGTGAACGGCTCGGACGACGTCTTCGTCCTCAGCTCCGCGGCGCCGCAGGTCTACCGGTACACCGCCGCCGGCCGGTTCGCGGACCGGTTCGGCACCGAGGGCGTCGAGCCGGGCCGGCTGCGCTTCCCGCTCGACGTCGCCGTCGACGCGCAGGGCCGCGTCGTCCTCGCCGACGGCACCGCCGTCGAGGTGTTCACTCCGGACGGCGAGTACGTCGGCGGCATCCCGCTCGCGGGCGAGGGGGCGGCGACGGCCGTCGCGGTCGACCGTGCGGGCGCCGTGTACGTACTGACGAACGCGGCGCAGGTCCTCAAGTTCGCACTCCGTTCCTGAGGGGAGCGAGCGGCCCGCTCCCCGACGTCCGCGTCCGCCACGATGATGTCGAACACCCTCGCGACGTCGTTGCGTCGACCGTCCGTCACGCCGTGCGGCCACGCCGCCGACGACCGCTGGATTTCCACCGATGATCAGCCATCCCCGCCGCCGTAGGTCTTTGTCCGGCGCCCGGATCACGGCATGCTGCGGACCACAACCGCGGGCGGGGGCCCGCGACAATCGCGGGCGGGGGCCCGCGACCTGGGGAAAGTGGACGGATGCCGCAGTTCATCGCTCCGCCGGGGTTCGCCGAGGTGGTCGCCGAACGTCGCAACCGGCGACGGCGACGGCGACGGACCGAGCTCTCGCTCGCCGCGGTCGCTGCTGCGGCCGTGGTCCTCCTCGTCCTCACCGGCGCCTGGTCACCGCCGGGACTCGGCCGGACCGGGCCGGGCGGGCAGGCCGCCCAGGCCGCACAGGGGGCGGGCGGCCCCGGCGGCGCGGGCTGCACGACCCCCGCGACCCCCCTCGTCATCGCCTCGTCCGCCGACAAGGCCGCGCTCATGACCCGGTTCGCCGCCGAGTTCTCGGGCGGCGGTCAGGACGCGTCGGGTCGCTGCGTCGAGGTCACCGTCGTCACGAAGTCGTCGGGCGCGGCCACCACCGCCCTGGCCGCAGGCTGGAAGGACAGCGACGGGCCGCGACCGGACGTCTGGTCCCCGACCGGCTCGATCTGGCTGCCCCAGCTCGAGGACCGGCTCGTCCGCGCCCAGCGGTCGGGCCTCGTCCCCACCCCGGACGCCGTCCCGAACGTCGCGGCGTCCCCCATGGTCGTCGCGATGCCGAAGCCGATGGCGACGGCCCTCGGGTGGCCCAGCAAGCCCATCGGATGGGCCGACCTCCTCGAGCTCGCGTCCGCCCGGACCGGCTGGGCCAAGTTCGGCCACCCCGAGTGGGGCCGCTTCAGCCTCGGCAAGACCAACCCGAACTTCTCGCACGCCGGCCTCGAAGGCACGATCGCCACCTACTACGCGGCCGTCGGGCGCACCGAGGGTCTGACGTCGAAGGACATCAGCAGCGCCGTCACCCGCAAGTTCGTCGCGGGTGTCGAGCAGTCCGTCGTCCGGTACGGCGACAACACCGCCTCCTTCCAGTCGGACTGGCTGCGCGCGGACGAGAAGGGCCAGGCGCTGCAGTACATCTCGGCTCTCGTCACGGAGGAGAACCTCGTGCCCTCCTACAACGAGGGCAACCCGACCGGCGACCCCGAGCTGCGCGGCAAGCGGCCCGCCGCGACGGTCCCGCTCGTCGCGATCTACCCGCGGGAGGGCACGTTCGTCGCCGACCACCCCTACGCGGTGCTCAGCGCCCCGTGGGTCACCGGCCAGAAGCGGGCCGCGGCGGACGCGTTCCTCGCGTACCTGACGAGCCCGCCGGTCCAGAAGCAGTGGCAGGACAACCACTTCCGGGACGCGCAGGGCCGCCCAGGCACCGACGGGCTCGACGACGGCGTCATCCCGGACCAGCCCGCGAAGGTCCTCCAGCCGCCGTCGCCGAAGATCACCCGCGAGGTCCTCGAGAGCTGGGCCGAGCTGCGCAAGACCGCGAACGTCATCAGTCTCGTCGACGTCTCCGGCTCGATGGCCGAGGCCGTCGAAGGCTCGACGCAGACCCGGCTCGACGCCGCCGTCGACGCGGCGACCGCCTCGCTCGACCTGTTCACCGACAACGACGAGGTCGGGCTCTGGTCGTTCTCGGGAGGCGTCGCGGGGAAGCAGGACTGGACCGAGCTCGTCCCGGTCGGACCGATGAGCGGTGCGGTCGGTGACCGGGTCCGCCGGGACACGATGAAGCGCCGGCTCGCGGCCCTGCGGCCGCAGGGGGACACGGGCCTGTACAACAGCGTGGCCGCCGCCTACGAGGCCGTCCTCGACCGGTACCGGGACGACCGGATCAACGCGGTCGTCGTGCTCACCGACGGCAAGAACGACGCGCAGGGCGGGCTCGAGCTGCCCGACCTGCTCACCCGGATCCGCAGCATCGCCGGCGGCCGGCAGATCCGCGTCATCACGATCGCGTACGGCCCCGACGCGGACGCCAAGAGCCTCGCCGAGATCGCCAGCGCCACGAAAGGCGCCTCCTACGTGGCCGCCACCCCGCAGGACATCCCGAAGATCTACTCGGCGGCCCTGTCGAACCTGTGAACCCGGTCAGCCATGCTCGGCAACGGGGCGACCGACGGTGAGCGCCTCCCGGAGCACAGGGTCCAGCCGGTCGCGGTAGACGGCGTCGGGCAGCGTGCCCGTCGCGTCGAGCACCGTGCTGAAGAAGCAGCGGGCCGCGACGGCGAGGACGACGTCGAGGATCTCGGCGTCGTCGAGGCCCTGCGCGCGCAGGGCGTCGACGTCGTCCGTCGTGACCTCGGGTGCCGCCCGGGCCACCTTGGCGGCGAACCGGACGACCTCGCGCTCGGCGGCGTCGAGCGCCTCGCCCGGGTCGCCCGCCGCCAGCGCGACGACGTCCGCGGCCGGCAGGTGCCGGGTCGCGAGGATCTCGCCGTGCGCGAGGCTGCAGTAGCTCGACCTCAGCTCGCGGGCCGCGGCGACCGTGGCCAGCTCGTAGCGGCGGTTCGCCATCGACGACGCGACAGCGGCGACGAGGCCCTGCCAGGCGCGGTAGACGGGCGGCCGCCGTCCGAACGCGCGGGCGTACCCCGGCAGGTACCCGGCCCGTTCACGCTCCGCGGCGTAGAGCGCCGCCGTCTCGCCCGTCGCGTCCGCTTCGTCGATCTCTGCAAGGTGGCTCAACGGTCCTCCTGGGTCGCAGGTGCAGGCAGCAGCCTGACCTGCCGGCCGCGCCCGCACCAGCGGAAGCCGGACATCGCGCCCACCGGCCGACCGACGCACCGGGTGCTCCTGCCGCGTCGGCGACGGGCGGCGCCGGCAGGCAGAATGCCCCGTGTGACGGTGGATGTCGTCCTCGACGACGAGGGGCTGTGGGCGACGGGACCGGTCCCGGGCGTCGAGCCCGTCCCGCGCGCCGTCCGCACCGCCGACGGCAAGCGCGCCGGGCGGGCCTGGCCGCTCCCCGTCGACGCGACCCTCCCCCGCCGGGTCGCCGCGGCGCTCGAGGCGACCGACGACCCGGGCCACGGCCTGGTCGCCCTCGCGGACCTGTGCATCGCAGCACTCGACGTGAGCAGCGGGCAGCTCGTCCCGACCCCGGAGGCCTCCGGTTGGCGCTGGCGGGCGGCTCCAGAGCCGGGCGCCGCCGCGACCTGGCAGGCCGCTCGGCTGGCCGCCCGCGCGCTCACGGACGGCAGTCACGGGGCGGCGGTACGGCTCGCCGGTACGACCGGGCCCGCACCCGGGGCCACCGCACCGGCGGCGGACCAGCTGGCCGCCGACCTCGTCGCCGCGCTGGCCGGTCCCGTCACGGGCTTCCCGGACGGCGTCCCGCCCCGGCCGGGCGCGCGGCGCGCGGCGGCGCTGCGTTCGTGGGCGGACCGGGTCGTGGCCCGGCGGGCCGCCGGCGCCCGGCTCGTGCTGCGGCTCGACGCGCCGCCGGCCGGCGTCGACGGACCCGGCTCCGCCGCCGACGCGACGGACCTCGGCGCGCACGAGCCCTGGCGGCTCGTCCCGCTCGCCGTCCGTCTCGCCGAGGACACGACGCGCCCGAGCCTCGCCACCGCCGACCCGACGGACTTCGGCGCGACTGGAGCCGCGTGGCAGGCCTGGCTCGCCGCCGAGGTCGTCGCGGTCCGGGCGGCCTGGGACTCCAGCCGCCTGGCCGCCTGGTTCGACGCCTTCACCGACTGCGATGCCGACGCCGGCGCGCCGCGCACGCCGGACGTGGCCCTCGACCTCGACGCGGTGCTGGAGCTCCTCGACTCCCGCGCGCAGGCCCTGGCGGACAACGGGATCGACGTCGTCGCCGAGTCCGGGCTGCTGCGCCGCGGAACCGTGCGCCGCCGGGCCCGCACGACGTCCGTCGGCTCCGGCCTCGCGGTGGGCGGGCTCGGGCTCACCGTCGGGGTCAGCGTCGACGGCGTGGAGCTGACCCCGGACGAGGTGGCCCGGCTCGCGGCCAGCAAGTCCGAGCTCGTCGTCGTCCGCGGCCGGTGGACCCGGGTGGACGACGCCGAGCGGGCCAGGCTCGGCCGCCTCCTGGACCGGGTCGGCCGTCCGGTGACGGCGGCCGACCTCCTCGTCGACGAGGCCTTCGACGGTGTCGAGGCCGCCCCGCCCGAGAGCCTGGCTGTCGGCCGCCGCGTCGAGCCGCCGGCGGGCCTGCTCGCGACCTTGCGGCACTACCAGCGCGAGGGCCTCGACTGGCTCACGTGGGTGGAGGAGAACGGCACGGGCGGCGTCCTCGCCGACGACATGGGGCTGGGCAAGACCGTCCAGGTGCTCGCCCGGGTCGCCGCCGACCACCCGGGCCCCACTCTCGTCGTCTGCCCGCTCACGCTCGTCGACACCTGGGCCCGGCAGTCGGCGCAGTTCACGCCGGGGCTGCGGGTCGCCGTCCACCACGGGGCCGAGCGCGAGGGCGTCGCCGCGCTCGCCGAGCGGTCCGACGTCGTGCTGACGACGTACGGGCTGCTCGCCCGCGACGAGAGCGTGCGCGCGGTCGCGTGGCACCGGGTCGTCCTCGACGAGGCCCAGGCGGTGAAGAACCCGGACACCCGGACGGCGCGTGCCGCGCGGGCGCTCACGGCCACCCACCGCCTCGCGGTCACGGGCACCCCGGTGGAGAACCACCTGGGCGAGCTGTGGTCTGTCCTGGCGTTCGCGAGCTCCGGGATCCTCCCGCGCCGCAAGGACTTCGAGCGCGTCTACGTCAAGGCGGCCGTGTCGCCGGAGGCGCTGTCCCGGCTGCGGGTCGCGACCGCCCCGTTCGTCCTGCGCCGGACGAAGACCGACCCCGGCGTCGCGCCCGACCTGCCGCCGCGCACCGTGATCCGCGAGGACTGCGCACTGACCCGCGAGCAGGTGGGGGCCTACGAGGCGGCGGCCGCGGCCATGCTCGAGCAGGTCGGCGACGACGCGGACGCCGGGGGCGGGCGCCGGCTCAACGTGCTCGCCGGCATCGCCCGGCTCAAGCAGATCCTCGTCCACCCGGCGATGCTCACCGAACGCAGGGCGGGACTCGGGGGCCGTTCCGGCAAGGTGGACCGGCTCGTCGACCTGCTCGCGCAGATCGTCGACGAGGGCCAGGCGACGGTCGTCTTCACCCAGTTCGCCTCGTTCGTGCCGGCGCTCGCGACGCACCTGTCGCAGGCGCTCGGCGTCGAGGTGCTCACGCTCACCGGGTCGGACGACCGGGCCCGCCGGGCCGGCGTCGTCGAGGCATTCGGGACGGACGGCGGGCCGCCGGTCCTCGTCGTGTCGCTCAAGGCCGGCGGGACGGGGCTGACCCTCGTGCGTGCCAACCACGTCGTCCACCTCGACCGGTGGTGGAACCCCGCCGTCGAGGACCAGGCGTCCGACCGGGTCTGGCGGATCGGCCAGCGGCAGAAGGTCTTCGTCCACACGCTCGTCTGCCCCGGGACGCTCGAGGACCGGATCGACACGATGCTCGCCGGCAAGCGTGCGACCGCGGCGTCCGTCGTGCGGTCGACGCAGACCCGGGTCACCGAGCTGAGCCCGGCCGAGCTCGCCGACCTGGTGTCGCTCGTCCGCGAGCGGGTGATCTCGTGACGCCGCGGCGCGACCGCTGGACGGACTTCGACCGGCCGTACGCGCCGCCGGTCGCGGTCGAGGGCGGGGTCCGGGTCGCCAAACCTCGTGCCGTGAGGTCGCAGGCGGCCGCCCGGCTCGTCGTCCTCGCCGAGGGCCGGACGACGCCGGGCATCGGCTCACGCGGTCGCACGTACGCGCGCAAGGGACAGGTCGTCGAGGTCCGTGTCGTCGCGGGCACCGCGTCGGCGGCGATCCAGGGGTCGGACGCCGAGCCCTACTCGGTCGCGCTGACCCACGAGGACGGCACGGTCGAGGCGCAGTGCTCGTGCCCGTACGGCTGCGACGCGGTCGAGTGGTGCAAGCACGCCGCCGCGCTCGCGTACGTCGTCGCGCACCTCGTCGACACCGACCCCGGGCTCGGTGCGGCGTGGTCCGGTGCCGCACCCGCGAGCGGTGGGCCCGGCGCGAGCGGTGACGCGTCGCCCGCCGATGCCGGCGAGCCGGCGTCCGGCGTCGCCGGCGCATCGTCCGCGGCCCGGCGCTCCCTCCCCGCGCCGCCGCCGCAGGAGGTCGCCCGGCGGGTGATCGCGCTGCGTGCCGACCGCCCGGCGGTCGGCACGGCCGCCCGGTGGGCCGCCGCCGCCGAGGTGCTGCCGCTGCCGTGACGGCCCCGCCGCGGCGACTCTGCGTGATCGTGTGGACTTCCACGGCGGGCTGCCGCGAGAACCCACACGATCTGAGCGCGTCGGGCTGGCTCGTCGGCAACCGACTCGGCCCGAGCACACGGCGCCTGGGAGGCCGCCCGGGCGGCCCGTGCCGCACAATGACGGCATGCCCCGACCGACGCCGACCTGGCGCCCGCTCGCCGTCCTGCTCGCCTTCGCCGGCGTCACGCACCTGCTCGCGCCGAGGGCGTACACGCCGCTCGTCCCCCGGCAGCTCGGCCGGCCCGAGCCGTGGGTGCTCTGGTCGGGGGTCGCCGAGCTCGTGTGCGCGGCAGGGTTGCTGCACCCGCGGACCCGGCCGGCGGCCGCGCGGGCGAGCGCGGCGCTCTTCGTGGCGGTCTACCCCGGCAACGTCCAGATGGCGGTGTCCGCGCTGCGGTCCGAGGGCGCCTCGACGGGGTTCAAGGCCGTGGCCCTGGGCCGGCTGCCGCTGCAGGCCCCGCTCGTCAGCTGGGCGCTTCGGGTCGCCCGCGGTCCATCCACATGACCTCCCAGATGTGCCCGTCGAGGTCCGCGTAGGCCCGGGCGTACAGGTGGTCGCCCTCCACCACCGGTGCCCGGACCTCGGTGCCGCCGGCGGCGAGCGCCCCGTCGACGACGGTGTCCACGGTGTCGCGGGTCCGGGCGCTGACGCCGACGAGCACCTCCGACGTCTGCGTCGCGTCGGCGACGGTCCGGGGCGTGAACGCCGCGAACACCTCTCGGCGCAGGAGCATCGCGTAGTGCGTGTCACCGAGCACGAGGCACAGCGCGTCGCCGTCGCAGACCCGGTCGTCGAACCGGTAGCCGATCCCGTGGAAGAACGCCCGCGAGCGGGCGAGGTCGGCGACCGGGAGGCTGACGAAGAGCATCCTGTGCACGCACTGTCGACCAGCGGCGGCGGCCCGACTCATCGCGTGCCGGCCACGAACCCGCCCCGCGCAGGTTCGCCGGCTCCGACGGATGTGTTCATGGCGTCGCGCGGCTAGGTTGGGGTGGGTGACCGCCACCATCACAGAGCACGACTTCGCCGCCCTCACCGACCCGCTGCGCGGGGAGCTCACCGCGCACTGCTACCGGATGCTCGGCAGTCTCCACGACGCCGAGGACCAGGTCCAGGAGACCTACCTGCGGGCCTGGCGCGCGTTCCATGCCTTCGAGGGCCGCTCCTCCGTTCGCACGTGGATGTACCAGATCGCCACCCGGACGTGCCTCACCGCGCTCGACCAGCGCGGCCGGCGACCGATGCCGACCGGCCTCGGCGCGCCGAGCAGCGACCCTGCCGGGACCCTGGAGTCGCGACCTGAGGTGCCATGGCTCGAGCCCGTGCCGGACGCCCTCGTGACGGCGCCGGGCGCCGACCCCGCGACGGTCGCGACGACCCGGGACAGCGTGCGGCTCGCCTTCGTCGCCGCCCTGCAGTTCCTCACGCCGCTGCAGCGGGCGGTCCTCATCCTGCGCGACGTCCTCGCGTTCAGCGCGGCCGAGACCGCACGGACCCTCGACGTCAGCGTGGCCTCGGCGAACAGCGCGCTCCAGCGCGCCCGGGCCGGCGTCGAGCGGCACCCGCGCGGCGGCGAGACGCTCGCGCCCGCCGCCCTCGACGCTCACGGCCGCGACCTGCTCGACCGCTACATCGCCGCGTTCGAGCGGTACGACACCGACATGATCGTCGCGCTCCTGAGGCACGACGCGACATGGGAGATGCCGCCGTTCACCGGCTGGTACTCCGGCGCCGAGGCGATCGGCACGCTCATCCGCTCGCAGTGCCCGGCGCAGGCACCCGACGACATGCGGCTCGTCGCCGTCCGGGCGAACGGTCAGCCGGCGTGCGCGATGTGGATGAAGGGGCCGGACGGGGTGCACCGCGCCTTCCAGATCCAGGTGCTCGACGTCGTCGAGACCCCCGAGGGCCTCGCCGTCGCGCACGTCTCGGCGTTCTTCGACGTCGCGCTCTTCGACGCCTTCGGCCTGCCGCACGTGTGGCGCGACGACCTCGTCGGCAGCTGAGCCCCGCCGCGTCCGCGGCACACGCCTGACGCACCGGACCGGCTGCGGGGGTCGACCCCGCCCAACGCACCCATGATCGCGTGACGACACGTACCGTGTCGCCTGTGTCGGTCGTCCACCGCGAGACGGCGCTGCGCTGGGCCGTCGTGGCCGGCGTGGTGGCCGTGCTCGTCGCCGCCCCGCCGGCGCTGACGGCCGTCCGCGACGCGGCCGCAGGCGCCCGGACGACCGACCTCCCCGCGTCCGAGGTCGCGCGGAGGGCCCTCGGGTCGGACGCCGTGGCGTACACGGGGGTCGCCGAGAGCCGCGGCGGCACGAGCCTGCCGGACCTGCCGCGGCTCGCGGACGTGACCGCGATCCTCGGCGGTACGACGCGCACCCGGGTCTGGTGGCGCTCGCCCGACAGGTGGCGCGTCGACACCCTCGGCGCGACCGGCGAGCAGGGCACCTACGGCGGGGACGGCGTCCTCGCCGTCTGGGACTACGAGGGCAACCGGATCACCGTGGTCACGGGCGCGCCGGGCCCCCGGCTGCCGCGCGCCGACGACCTGCTGCCGCCGCAGGCGGTCCGGCGTGTCCTGGCCGGCCTCGGCCCGGCCGACACGGTGACCGTCCTGCCGCGCGTGGACCGGGTCGCGGGCCGCGACGGCGTGCGGCTGCGCGTTGTCCCCGCCGACCCGCGCGGCACGGTGACGTCCGTCGACGTCGTCGTGGACGCCACGACCTGGCTGCCGCTTTCGGTGACCGTGCGGGGTCCGGGCGGCGGCGTCGCACTCGAGAGCCGGTTCGTGGACCTCGACCTGGCCCCGCCCGCCGACGACGTCCTCGTCCCGCCCAGTGCGCCCGGCGCCGACCGCGACGTGCGCGACGACGCCGACCTCGTCCAGCAGATCGACAGCCGGCCGCGGCCGTGGCCGGCCCGGCTCGCCGGGCTCGAGGCCACGGTGTCGTTCCAGGCAGGCACCGCGACCTACGGGACGGGACTGGCGCGCTTCGTCGTCGTCCCGCTGCCGCACCGGATCGGCGGTGAGGTGCTCCGTGGCGCCCTCGACAAGGGCGCGGTCCCGCTCGAGGTGACCGGCGGCCGGGCCGTCCTGCTGCGGTCGGGTGTCCTCACCGTCGTCATCGCCCGGGCCGGCGTCCACGGCCGGGTCTACCTGCTCAGCGGCCTGGTCCAGGACGACCTCCTGCGGCAGGGCGCCCAGGGTCTGTTCGACGCGCCACAGGAAGGGTTCAGGTGAGCGATGGCAGGTATCGGTGACCCGGCGATCCGGACCCGTGGCCTGACGAAGCGGTTCGGGTCCGTCGTGGCCGTCGACGACGTCGACCTCGAGGTCGCCGAGGGCGACCGCTACGGCTTCCTCGGCCCGAACGGCTCGGGCAAGACGACGATGGTCCGGATGCTCCTCGGCCTCGTCTTCGCGACGGCCGGCGAGGTCGAGGTGCTCGGCCACCCGGTCCCGCGGCACGCCGCGGAGGCGTTGCGCGACGTCGGCGCCCTCGTCGAGGGGCCGGCCGCGTACCCGCACCTGTCGGCCGCCACGAACCTCAGCCTCATCGACGCCGCGGGCCCCCGGCACAGCCGGCTGCCGCGCGGGGACCGTCGCCGCCGGATCCACGAGGCGCTCGAGCAGGTCGGGCTCGACGGCATCGGACGGCGGCCGGTCAAGGCGTTCTCGCTCGGGATGCGCCAACGGCTCGGCCTGGCCGCCGCGGTCATCCGCCGGCCCCGGCTCCTCGTGCTCGACGAGCCGACGAACGGCCTGGACCCGCAGGGCATCCAGGAGGTCCGGGCGCTGCTCGTCGCGCTCAACGAGGCGGGCACCACGGTGTTCCTGTCGAGCCACCTGCTCGCCGAGGTCGAGCAGCTGTGCAGCCGGGTCGGAGTCATGGACTCCGGACGCCTCGTCGTCCAGGAGGACCTCGCCGGGCTCCGTCGCCCGACCGGCCGGGCGGTCGTCCGGGTCGGGGACCCCGCCGCGGCGCGGGACCTGCTGCGGGAGCGCGTCGCCGTCGTCGACGGCGACCGGCTCGTGGTCCGGGACATCGGTGTCGACGAGCTGACCCGGCGGCTCGTCGAGGCAGGGATCGCCGTCCACGAGGCGCAGCCGGAGCGACGCAGCCTGGAGGACACCGTGCTCGAGCTCACCGGCCCCGGCTCGGACCGGGTGGCCGGGTGATCGCCGTCGAGCTGCGCAAGCTCCTGCTGCGACCACGCACCTGGATCTCCGTCCTCATGCTCTGCCTGCTGCCGACGGTGGTCGCGGTCTTCCTCGCCGTGACCGGCATCGGGCCGCGGCCCGGGCAGGGACCGACGTTCCTCGCCGCCGTCCTCTCCAACGGCCAGCTCTACCCCGCGGCGGCGCTCGGGATCGTCCTGCCGATCTTCCTGCCGATCGCCGTCTCCGTCGTCGCCGGCGAGTCGATCGCCGGCGAGGCGTCCACCGGGACACTGCGCTACCTCGTCGCGCGTCCCGTCGGCCGTACCCGGATCCTCGTCGCCAAGCTCGTCGCCGTCACCGTGTTCACGCTCCTGGCGGTCGTCGCCGTCGCGGGCACCGGCTACGTCAGCGGGGTCACGCTGCTCGGGGCGAACGAGCTGGCGGCGACGACGACGACGACCGTGTCGGGCACACCGCTGGACTCGCGGCAGCTGACCGTGCGCACGGTTCTCATGGTGCTCTACATCGGTCTGTCGATGCTCGGGGTGGCAGCGGTGTCGATGTTCCTGTCCACCCTCACCGACTCCCCGCTCGCGGCCGCGCTCGGCGGGCTCGGGGTGCTCGTCGGCAGCACCGTCCTCGTCGGCCTGGACGCCGCGGAGTCGGTGCGCAACTGGCTGCCCACCCGGTACTGGCTCGCCTGGGTCGACCTGTTCCGGGACCCGATCCTGTGGCGGGACGTCGAACGCGGGGTCCTCGTCCAGGCGATCTGGACGGGAGTGCTCCTCGGCGCCGCCTGGGCGAACTTCTCCACCCGCGACGTCACGAGCTGACCGGCGCCCCGGCTGCCCGCAGGGGTGCGCAGCGCTCGGCGCCGGGCGCCTGCGTCATCGGCGCCGTCGCGAGCGCGGTGCCCACGAGGCCGACGACGAGGGGGTCGGACGGCAGCCCGCCGTGTACCGTCCGGGCGTCCGGGCACACGGTCTGGAGGGGGATGTTGAGCGCACCGCGCAGGCGCGCCGAGCTCGGCGGTGTGACGACGGAGTCGTTCGCCGTCCAGAGGCTGGTCCACACCGGCCCGTCGGCCGTCTCCGGCAGACCGGCGAGCAGGTCGCTGCCGGGGACCAGCTGACGGCACGCGACCGGGCAGCCGCCGGCGAGCTCGACCGCGACGCCGGCGACCCGGGTTCCGTGGTGCGGCGACCCGAGGGTGACGACCCGCCGTGCCTGGCGCGAGCCGCCGAGCCGGGTGGCCCAGATCCGTGCGACGACCCCGCCCGCCGAGTAGCCCACGACGTCGACGGACGGCGCACCACCGGCGATCCGGCGGTCGACCGCCGCGCCGAGCCGGACCGCCTGCGCGGTGAGGTCGCCCGTGCCGCCGTCCGTGGCCGTGACGATCTCGACGTCGCGTCCCGACCGACGCAGCGCCGCCGCGAGCGGCTCGAGAGACGTCGTGCCGCCGCCGTAGCCCGGCACGAGGAGAACGGGGCCGGGCCGGTCCTGCGCCACCGTCGGGTCGTCGTCCCGCGTCACCGCCACCACCGTGACGACGAGCAGCAGCACGGCCGCCAGGGCGACGGCCGCAGCGACGAGGAGACGACGCCGGGGACTCACCCCTCGACGATCCCATCTGCCGGCCGGGACGGGCTCCGCCGGGCGCCGATCGTCACCGACCCGGCGACGAGGTCGCGGCGGCACCCACCCGGACGCTGCCCCCGGCGGCGAGGGCGGCGTCGAGGGCCGCCGCCCAGCGGTTCAGGACCCGCCGACGCCGTCGACTGTCGTCCGTGAGGACGTCGGCGAGGGCGAGCCCGCGGATCAGGTCGAGGCTGCCCTGGACGAGCTCCCGGGTGCCCGGCACCGCCTCGTCGACCCCGAGCAGGGTGACCGCCGCCCGGTGCACCTCCGCGTTGACCCGGGCCTCGCTGCGGATGACGAGGTCGCGCAGGTCCGCGTCGACCGCCGCAGCGGTGTGCAGGTGGAGAGCGGCCCGGAACAGCGGGCCGGTGTAGAGGTCGGAGAGCATGCCGAGGACGGCCTCGGTCCGGTCCCGGTCGGCGCCCAGCCGGTCGGCCTCGCGCCGGATCTGGTCCAGGCGCACTTCGGCCATGTGCTCGAACGCCGCGGCGAACAACGACTCCCGGGTCGGGAAGTGATGCTGGGCCGCACCACGCGACACGCCCGCCCGCCGGGCGACGGTCGCCACCGTCGAGCCGGCCCAGCCGAGGTCGGCGAGCGCGCCGACGGCTGCCTCGAGAACCCGCAGCCGGGTCGCCCGGCTGCGGTCCTGCTGGGGCTCCCGGCCACCCTCGCGTGCCGTCACCGTCATCGACCCTCCCGGCCGTCGCGTCGTGGGTCAGACCCGCGGACCGGTGCGCGGCACCGCCCAGGCGGGGGGCCGGTGCTCGACGAAGGCGGCCATCCCCTCCCGGGCCTCGGCGGAGGCGAACAGCCGCGCCGAGAGCGCCGCGAGGCCCGCGCCGCGCTCGTCGAGGGCGGCCAGGAGCGGGGCGGCCACGATCCGCTTGGACTCGGCGAGTCCCTGCGGCGAGCAACGGAGCAGCTCGCCGAGCACGCCGCGCGCCGCGCCGGGCGCGTCGTCCGCGGCGACCGTGACGAGCCCGGCGTGCTCGGCCTGCACGGCGTCGAAGGTCTCCCCCGTGAGCAGGTACCGGCCGGACGCCCGGCCCGACATCCGCGGGACGGTGACGGCGGAGATGACGGCGGGAGCGAGCCCGAGCCGGGACTCGGTGAAGGCGAAGCTGCTCGACGGTCCGGCGACGACGACGTCGCACGCACCGACGAGGCCGAGCCCGCCGGCCCGGACGTGGCCGTCGACCAGGGCCACGACCGGCCGGGGGTGGGCGACGATCCGGCGCAGCAGGGCGAGCAGGCGCAGGCTCGCCGCCTCCGTTCCCGCCGCGAGCGCCTCGCGCAGGTCGGCGCCCGCGCAGAACGTCGAGCCCGCGTGGGTGAGCAGGACCGCCCGGACCCCGCCGTCCTCGGCGGCCGCGGCGAGCGCGGCCTCGAGGCCGGCCACGACGGTCGCGGACAGCGCGTTGCGGTTGGCCGGCGAGTCGAGGGTCACGGTCGCGACCCGGTCCTCGACGGCGTACCGGACGACGTCCTCGTCGGTCACGGTGCGGTCCTTCCTGTCGGCACGGTGGCGGCTCGTCGGGAGGCGGGTCCGCGCGGTCAGTACGAGCGCGGCAGCCCGAGGGAGGTCTGCGCGACGAAGTTGAGGATCATCTCCCGGCTGACCGGGGCGACCCGGCCGACCCGGGACATCGTGAGCAGCCCGGCGACGCCGTACTCGCTGCTCAACCCGTTGCCGCCCAGGGTCTGCACGGCCTGGTCGACGGCCCGGGCACCCGCTTCGCCGGCGGCGTACTTGGCCATGTTCGCCGCCTCGCCCGCGGCGTCGTCGAGGCCCTCGTCGACGAGCGTGGCGGCCTTCTGCATCATGAGCCGGGCCAGCTCGACCTCGACCTTCACCTGGGCGAGCGGGTGCGCGATCCCCTGGTGCGCGCCGATCGGCACCGACCACACCTGGCGCTCCTTCGCGTACGCGACGGCCTTGTCGAGGGCGTACCGCGCCGTGCCGAGCGCGAAGGCCGCCGCCATGACACGCTCGGGGTTGAGCCCGGCGAAGAGCTGCGCGAGCCCGGCGTCCGGGCTGCCGACCAGCGCGTCCGCCGGCAGCGCGACGTCGTCGAGGAACAGCGCGAACTGCCGCTCCGGGGCGAGCAGCTCCATCTCGATCGCCCGGTGCTCGAACCCCGGGGCGTCGGTCGGGACGACGAAGAGGGCCGGTCGCAGGCGCCCCGTGCGCTCGTCCTGGGTCCGCGCGACGATCATGACGTCGTCCGCGCCGTCGACACCCGACACGTACACCTTGCGGCCCGACAGCCGCCAGCCCCGACGGTCCCCGGTCCCGTCGGGCCGGGCGGTCGTCGTGATGTTGTGGGAGTTCGACCCGGCGTCCGGCTCGGTGATGCCGAAGGCCATGACCCGCGAACCGTCGGCGAGCCCGGGCAGCCACCGCGCCTGCTGCTCCGCGGTCCCGAACCGGGTGACGACCGTGCCGCAGATGGCAGGCGACACGACCATCATGAGCAGGCCGCAGCCGGCGGCCCCGAGCTCCTCGAGGACGATCGACAGCTCGTAGAGCCCGGCGCCCCCGCCGCCGTGCTCGGTCGGCAGGTTCACCCCGAGGAAGCCGAGCTTGCCGGCCCACAGCTCGTCGGCGTGCTCGCCCGCCCGGGAGACGCGGGCGTAGTAGTCATAGCCGTAGCGCCGCCCCAGGTCGCGCACCACCGCGCGGAGCGCGACCCGTTCGGGACTCTCGACGAAGCTCATGCCGGCTCCTCCTCGTGCTCCGTGACGACCGCGAGCACGACGCCCACGTCGACCTGCGTGCCGACGGCCACGCCGAGCGCGGCCACCACACCGGCCGCGGGCGCGGCCAGCACGTGCTCCATCTTCATCGCTTCCAGCCAGACCAGCGGCTCCCCGGCCTCGACACGTTGCCCCACAACGGCTCCCAGTCGCAGGACCGTCCCGGGCATGGGTGCGAGCAGGGACCCCGCAGCCGGTCCGACGACGGGCTCGGGCAGCCGTTCGACGGGCACGAGATCGACCGGTCCGAGCGTGGAGTCGACGCAGACGAGACCGGGGCGGACGGCGACCTCGAACGTGCGCCGGACGCCGTCGACCTCGAGCACGACGCGCTCGGGCTCGGCGCGGACGAGCCGGACCCCGGGCAGGCCGGGCGCGTCGAGACCGTCGCGGGTGAGCCGGTACTCGACGACGACCTCTTCGCCGTCACGGCAGAACGTCGTCCGCTGCGGATGGGCCGCGACGTTGCGCCAGCCGCTCGGCAGGGACGCCAGGACGGGGGCCGAGCTGCGCCGGGCGGCCGAGGTCGCGAGGGCCGCCGCGAGTGCGGAGAGCCGGACGGCGCCCGGACCGGCGAGCGGCGCCGCGAGGGTGCCGAGGCCGTGCCGGTCGAGGAAGGCGGTGTCCGTCGCACCGGCGAGGAACGCCTGGTGCCGCAGCACGTTGACGAGCAGGTCGCGGTTGGTGGCCACGCCGTGCAGCCTGGCGCCCGCGAGCGCCGCGGACAGCCGCGCGGCGGCCCCGGCCCGGGTCGGCGCCCACGCGACCACCTTGGCGAGCAGCGCGTCGTAGTACGGCCCGACGACGTCGCCGGCCTCGACCCCGCTGTCCAGGCGCAGGACGGGGCGGTCGTCGGGCCGGACGGGGACGGTGAACCGGGCGTCGACACCGGGGACGTCGAGCCGGTGGACCGTCCCGGTCCCGGGGGCCCAGCCGGCCCTCGGGTCCTCCGCGTACAGCCGGACCTCGATCGCGTGCCCGCGCGGTGCGGGCGGGGCGGCCGGCAGGGGCAGGCCGTCCGCGACGGCGAACTGGGCCGCGACGAGGTCGAGGCCGTGGCGCAGCTCGGTGACCGGGTGCTCGACCTGCAGCCGGGTGTTCGTCTCGAGGAAGAAGAACCGCGGCTCGCCGCTGCCCGGCCCGGGCTCCTCGACGAGGAGCTCGACCGTCCCGGCGCCGACGTAGCCGATCGACCGGGCGGCGGTGACGGCCGCGGCGACGAGCCGCTCCCGCAGGCCCGGCGTCGCCTCGACGAGCGGCGACGGCGACTCCTCGACGAGCTTGGCGTACCGGCGCTGGATCGAGCACTCCCGTTCGCCGAGCGCCCACACGGTGCCGTGGGCGTCGGCGAGCACCTGGACCTCGACGTGCCGGCCGCGCTCGACGAACGGCTCGACGAGCAGGGTGCCGTCGCCGAACGCGGAACGGGCCTCGGCGGCCGCGGACCTGAGCGCCGCGGGCAGGTCGGCGAGCACACGGACGACGCGCATCCCGCGACCGCCGCCGCCCGCGGACGCCTTGACGAGGACGGGCAGGTCGGCCGAGCCGAGGGTCGCGGGGTCGAGGTCGGCGAGGACCGGGACGCCCGCGGCCGCCATCGCCTTCTTCGCGGCCGTCTTCGAGCCCATCGCGGCGATGACGGCCGGCGGCGGCCCGACCCAGACGAGGCCGGCGGCCTGCACCGCGGCGGCGAAGTCGGCGTTCTCGGACAGGAAGCCGTACCCGGGGTGGACGGCGTCCGCCCCGGCGCGCAGCGCGGCGGCGACGAGGAGGTCACCGCGCAGGTACGTCTGCGCGGCGGTGCGTCCGGGCAGCCGGACGGCGACGTCCGCCTCGCGGACGTGCGGTGCGTCGGCGTCCGGGTCGGAGTGGACGGCGACGGTCGACAGGCCCAGCACGCGGCACGTCGCGATCACCCGGCGGGCGATCTCGCCGCGGTTGGCGACGAGGACGGACGTGATCGTCGTCGGCCGCGCGCGGCGGTCGTCGTTCGTGGCCGGGTCGGTCATGCCGCCGTCACATCCGGAAGACGCCGTAGCCGCGGGCTCCCGCGACCGGCGCCGAGTGCGCCGCGGACAGGCACAGGCCGAGCACGGTGCGGGTGTCGCGCGGGTCGATGACGCCGTCGTCGTAGACCCGGCCCGAGAGGAACATCGGCATCGACTCTGCCTCGACCTGCTGCTCGACGGCGGCCCGCAGGTGGGCGTCGGCCTCCTCGTCGTAGGGCAGGCCGCGGGCGGCGGCCGAGCCACGGGCGACGATCGACAGCACGCCCGCGAGCTGCTGGGGTCCCATGACGGCCGAGCGCGCCGACGGCCAGGTGAACAGGAAGCGGGGGTCGTAGGCCCGGCCGCACATCCCGTAGTGCCCGGCGCCGTACGAGGCGCCCATGAGCACCGACAGGTGCGGGACCGTCGAGTTCGAGACGGCGTTGATCATCATGGCGCCGTGCTTGACGATCCCGCCCTGCTCGTAGGCGGCGCCGACCATGTACCCGGTCGTGTTGTGCAGGAAGACGAGCGGGGTGTCGGCGGCGTTCGCGAGCTGGATGAACTGGGCGGCCTTCTGCGACTCCTCGCTGAACAGGACACCGCGTGCGTTCGCGAGCACCCCGACCGGGTAGCCGTGGACCGACGCCCAGCCGGTGACCAGGCTCGATCCGTAGAGCGGCTTGAACTCGTCGAGGTCGGAGCCGTCGACGACCCGTGCGACGACCTCTCGCGGGTCGAAGGGCGAGCGCAGGTCGCCGGGCACGAGGCCGAGGAGGTCGTCGGGGTCGAAGAGCGGCGCCCGGTGCACCGGCGCCGGTGCGGGTCCGGCCTTGCGCCAGTTGAACCGGGCCACGATCCGCCGTCCGAGCCGGATCGCGTCGTGCTCGTCGGCCGCGAGGTGGTCGGCCAGACCCGAGCGCCGGGCGTGCATCTCCGCGCCGCCCAGCGACTCGTCGTCCGACTCCTCGCCGGTGGCCATCTTCACCAGCGGTGGCCCGCCGAGGAACACCTTCGACCGCTCCCGGATGAGGACGACGTGGTCGGACATGCCCGGCAGGTAGGCGCCACCGGCCGTCGAGCTGCCGAAGACGATCGCGACCGTCGGGATGCCGGCGGCGGACAGCCGCGTCAGGTCACGGAAGATCCGCCCACCGGGGATGAAGATCTCCTTCTGCGTCGGCAGGTCTGCGCCGCCGGACTCGACGAGGT
>DAIOGQ010000040.1:0-19777 GCA_036745175.1 Kineosporiaceae bacterium | reverse complement strand
GGGTGTGCCGGCTCTTCACCACCCCGACGTCGAAGAAGTCCACCGCGGGGGCCCGTCCCTGGACGAACCGCTGCCCGACCCGTGGGCGCCCGGGCACGAGGATGCCGGCCCGGGCGCGGGCCTGACCCGAGAGCCAGGTGCTCGGCGCGCCGACGAACCGGCCGTTCTCGTACTCCTCCGGGTACTCGCCCATCGTGAGCACGTTCTTGCGCCGGTCCTGGGCGAAGAACGCGAGCTCGGCCTCGGCGAGCTCACCGTCGTCGAAGTCCTGGTCCCAGATGACCCGGGTCCACACGCCGTCCACCTTCTTCACCATGTCGGTGACGGTGAAGACGATCCGGTGCGGATGACGACCTTCGTCGTCCGTGACAGTGCCGTCGAAGACGAACTGCGTCCCCGGCTGCAGCGAGAACAGGCGGTTGTCGATCCGCAGCGAGTGCTTGAAGCGATCTGACCTCGACGAGGACCCCGAGCCCGCCGAAGCGGCGGGGGACCCGGTGGCCACCAGCAGCGGCACGAGGACGCTGACGACGAGCAACCTGCGCGACCTGATGTGCATGACCTCACCCTTCGACGGCAGCGGGAGCGGACGGACCAGATCTCGAGCCGACGCGGCCGGGCGAACTGCGCCCCGGTCGATCGACCATGAGCCCCGGGAGTGCTGTGCGTCTGCGCCGGCCAGCCGTCAGCCGGGCGGGAACGCAGTACGTGACGAGTGAGGTGACCGAGCAGCCGAGCCATGACCGGCAGACCAGCACCTGATGCGGCCCCAGGAATCCTGAAGTGGATCTTCCTAGCCGTCAGGCTACATTCAGGCTCCTGTCAAGAGTAGGGCCAAAAATGGGTATTGACGCCGTCACGTCGTGGTGAGCCGGCGTCTCCGGGCCCGGGTCCGCAGCACGACCAGCAGGCCGAGCAGAGCGGGGACGACGACCACCACGGGCAGCGCCCCGCTCGCCGACAGGGTCTGCCGGCCGGCGACGCCCAGGTACACGGATCGGCTGACGGTCAGCGGGGTGCCCGGATCCGGGCCCTCGGTCGGCAGCAGCACCACGTAGGCGTCGAAGGACCCCTGGTTCACCGCTTGGAGCTGCCAGGTCAGCTGCTGGTCCTCGCCCGGGGCCAGCGAGTCGACCCACTGGGACCGCTGGGTCGACCAGTCCTCCGGATCCACGTACACGTCCGAGGTCAGGCTGGCGACGTTCAGATGCGCCATCAGCGGGCCGGTCGCCCGGTCACCGTCGTTGCTCAGCCTCGTGCGCAGGACGAACCGACCACCGACGACGGTGTCGACGCGGGTGCGGTCGACCGTGACGGCGATCCCGTCGACGCCGGCCGCAGCCGGGGAGGCGCTGACGCCTCCCGTCGCGAGCAGCGCGAGCAGGGCGGCGCCGAGCGCGCCCGCCAGCCGCCTCACCGGTCCCTCCCGGGAACGAGCCGGACCAGCCTGGGGGCGGTCAGCACCGAGGCCCCGACCGACAGCACGGCGACGACGACCGGCGCGCTCAGGTACGTGAGGTCGGCCGCCCACGGACGGCCGTCCACCAGGACGAGCGAGACGTAGTGCAGCCCGGCCGAGACGGGGTTCACCCGGTCGAGCAGGTCGCCGAACCAGCCCTGCGGCAGGCCGCTGGGCAGCTGGGTCGGGGCGAACAGGGCCAGCAGCAGGAACAGGCTCGAGGACACGCTGACCTTGTTCGACGTCGACCCCGCGCTGACCAGCAGCCCGAGGCCCGCGAGGCCGACCGCCAGGACGGTGCCGACGAGGAGCCCGAGCAGCAGGGCGAGCAGCAGCACCCGGACGCCGCGAGCCAGCGCCCAGAGGTAGGGGACGGCCACGACGTACGCCGCGAACCACAGGCTCATCGCCGCCACCAGCTTCCCGAGCACGAGGTCGCGGCGCGACACCGGTGTCGTCAGCAGCACCTCCATCGTGCCGCGCTCGCGTTCACCGCTCAGGGCGTCGGCGCTGACGGCCAACGTGAGCAGCACCCCGACGGCCACCGCCACCTGCAGGGTCAGGTTCACCGTCTCCCGCTGTTCGAGGAAGTTCAGCGCCTGGTTGCTGCCCGCCAGGTAGGTGATCACACTGAGCAGCATCGCGAGCCCGAGCAGCAGCAGCGGGCCGCGGACCCCCCACCACAGGTCACGGCACTCCTGCCCGGCGACCACCCGCCAGGCCGGTGTCGCCCGCTCGTCGGGCAGGGCACGGTCCTGGCTCACCCGGTCGACCTCGGTCGGTCCGCCGCTGACGCCGCTCATCGTCCGCTCCTGGTGGTGATCGAGAGGAACGCGTCGCTCAACCGGCCGCCGTCGACGTCGAACGACAGCACCGGGATGCCGGCGTCGAGCACCGCACGCAGCACCGTGCTGCCGACGTCGGTCTGCCCCCCTGGCCGGTCCTGCGGGGGCGCGAGGACCTCGACGGTGAGCACGCCGGACCGGTCCGCGACGATCTCCAGGTGCGGTCCGGCCACGGCCTCGAGCGCTGCGCGGGCACGGTCGACCAGCTCGGCCGGGACCCGCAGCCGTGACGACCGGTGGGACCCGTCCTGCCGGCTCACCTCGGCCACGCGGCCCGCACTGACGACGCGACCACGGTCCAGGACCACCACGCTGCTGCAGATCTCCTCGACCACCGGCAGAGCGTGCGTGCTGAGCAGCACCGTGGCCCCGCGGTCCTCCGCCAGGCCTCGCACCATGGCCAGCACCTGCCGCTGCCCCGCGGGGTCGAGGCCGAGCGTGGGCTCGTCGAGGAGCACCACGACGGGGTCGTTCACCACCGCACGCGCGATCCCGAGCCGTTGGCGCATCCCCCGGCTGTACGTCGAGATCGGCCAGCCGGCACGGTCCTGCAGACCGAACTCGGCGAGCAGGCTGCGGGCGCGACGGTCGGCCGCCTCGCGGCCGAGCCCGAACAGCCGGCCGAAGTAGCGCAGGTACTCCTGGCCCGTGCGGCCTGCCGGGTACCCGGCGCTCTCCGGCAGCACCCCGATCCGGCGCCGGATCTCGTCCGGCAGCTTCCTCGGGATGCCGGCCACCCGGAACTCCCCCGAGGTCGGTTCGAGCACGGTGGCGAGGATCCTGATCGTCGTGGTCTTGCCCGCCCCGTTGGGACCGACGAACCCCACGATCTCGCCGGCCGCGGCCGTGAACGACAGGTCCGCCAGGGCCTGGTACTGCCCGTAGGCCTTGGTCAGCTGGGTCACCTCGAGCATCGGCGCCGGCATGCCGTCCCCCCTACGAGCCTCGTCAGCCACCGGGATCAGGTGGCGGTGCGTGCACGATAGGGGCGCGATCCTGAAGGCGGGCTGAAGAACCGACCGCGGCCGGGCGAGGAGGCTGCTGGTTCAGCGCTCTTTCAGCATGGCTGCCCCACGATTTGTCGCGGACGACGTCGGCGGGGAGGATGCCATGCGGGTGCTGCTGGTCGAGGACGAATGGCGGCTGGCGGTCGGCCTGCGCAGGTGCCTGGAGGCCGAGGGCCATTCGGTCGACGTCGCCAGGGACGGCGTCCAGGGGCTGCGGACGGCGCGTGAGCACGGGCACGACGTCATCGTGCTGGAGATCCTGCTGCTCCGGCTCGGCGGCCTCGAGGTCCGCCGGGCGTTACGGTCCGAGGGCGACCGGACGCCGATCCTGCTGCTCACCGCACCGGACGGCGAGCGTGACGCGGTCCGGGCCCTCGACGCCGGCATGGACGACTACCTGACCAAGCCGTTCTCGTACGCGCTCCTGCTGACCCGGGTGCGCGCGCTGCTCCGTCGCAGCGGCCAGGACCCTCCTGCCGCGCTCGCGGTCGGTGACCTGGTCGTCGACCCGGTGACGCGCCGGGTGACCCGGGCAGGCACCGAGGTGGTGCTGACCGCCCGCGAGCTGTCGGTGCTGGAGCACCTGGCCCGGCGGGCCGGGGAGGTGGTGCCGAAGCGCGACGTCCTCGAGCATGTCTGGGACTACGACTTCCGGGGCGACCAGAACGTCGTCGAGGTGCACGTCGGTCACCTGCGCAACAAGGTGGACCGACCGTTCGGCCGACACTCGATCGAGACGGTCCGCGGGATCGGCTACCGGCTGGTGGCCGACCCGCCGGAGCAGGCACCGTGCGGGCAGGACCGGACGCCGGGTCCGCGCCACGGTTCATCCCCTCCGGCAGCAGCTACAGCTCGAGCTCCTCGCGCCGCGGTGCCGGTGGTCCTGCCGGCTGCAGCTCGAGGGTCGGGACGGCTGTGAGCCGGGCGACGTCGGCCAGCAGCGCCTCGTAGGCGGAGCGGGCCACGACGGTGCGGAAGGCCCTGGCGAAGACGGTGGGATCGTGATCGAGCCGCTCCAGCTCGTCGGCGACGACGTGCAACCGGTGCCGGAGGAACGGCAACGCGAACACGTCCCACTCGACGGCCGCCGTCCCGGTGAGCGCCGCCGCAGGGGACGTGAGGTCGAGCACCAGGTCGTCGCCGGTGTCCTGGGGCCACCGTTCCTGGCCGGTCACCGTGGCGGGCCCGTCGTCGGCCTCCCGGCCCTTCCGCGCGGCCGCCGCGCCGAGCGCGCGCAGCCACGACGGCCGGGACGAGAGCAGGTCCGCCACCAGGAACAGCCCTGCCAGCAGGACGAGCGGGATCAGGATCTCCATCACGACCCTCGCCTTCGAGAGCGGTCGTTCCAGGGTAGCCGTCGCCGGACCGCTCACCCAGGGCCGCGGGTCAGGCGCAGCAGGTGGTCTCGCTCGCGGGGCGGTCGGCGACGGCCGCCGTCTGCGGCGTGCAGCACGCGCCGTCGTCCGCGGCGAGCGGCGCGTGCCGGTCCCGCTGCGTCCGGCCCTCCAGCTCGGCCCCGGCGTCCGCGAGCACCGTGTAGACCTCCCAGCGTTCGCCGTCCGGTGCCCCCTGGACCCAGAACTTGTCCTGGACGGCGTAGCAGCAGGTCGTACCGCGCTCGTCGACGGAGGCGAGGCCCACCCCGGCGAGCCGGCGCTGCTCGGCGTCCACGACCTCGGTGGACGCGACCTCCAGGCCGAGGTGGTTGACGCTGCCGCCCTTGCCGGGGTTCTCGATGAGCACGAGCTTCAGGGCGGGCTCGTCGAGGGCGAAGTTGGCGTAGCCCGGACGGCGCTTAGCGGGCTCGGCCGCGAACAGCGCCGAGTAGAACGCCACGGCCGCGTCGACGTCGTCGACGTTGAGTGCGAGCTGGACACGGGACATCGGTGGTTGCTCCTCACGATTGATATCGACGTACATCGATATGTAGATCCTGCGCTCCGAACCCGACCCTGTCAACCATCGACGTTCATCGATGTCATGAGATACTGGTCGCATGCCCAGGTCGTTGCCAGTCCTGCAGCCGCCAGCCACCGCGTGCTGCGCGCCGTTGACCCAGGCGCCGCTGACCGTCGAGCAGGCGCAGGACCTCGCGGGCCGGCTCAAGGCCCTGGCCGACCCGGCCAGGCTGCGACTGGTGTCGCTCCTCCTGGCCAGCCCGGACGGCGAGGCGTGCACGTGCGACCTCACCGCACCGCTCGGGCTCTCCCAGCCGACGGTCTCCCACCACCTCAGGAAGCTCGCCGAGGCGGGCATCGTCAGCGGCGAGCGGCGCGGGACCTGGACCTTCTACCGCGTCTCGCCGCAGGCCCTCGAGGCACTGGTGGCGACGTTGACGCCGGGCCGGCCGCCGACGTAAGGCGCGGCCGGAGCGTCACCAGCGCACGTGGAGCGCGGTCGGCGCGCGGAACTCCCAGCCCCGGAACGTGACCTCGTGGTCCGCGTCGAGCCGCAGACCCGGCATGGCGCCGCTGAGCAACCGCAAGGCGATGCGCTCCTGCCCGCGGACGAACGCGTGCCCGGCGCAGAAGTGCGGGCCGAAGCCGAACGCCGCGTGCGGGGCCCGCCGGCGCCGGACGTCGAAGCGGTCCGGAGCGTCGAAGAGCGTCTCGTCCCGGCAGGCACTCGCGACGACGGCCGCGACCGTCGCGCCCTTCGGGACGGTCGTGCCGGCCAGCTCGACGTCGCGGGTCGTCTCGCGGGTCTGGGTGCCGATCGGCGCGACCCAGCGCAGCCCTTCGTGGACCGCGTCGTCCCAGCGGACGGGATCGGCGCGGACCCATCCGAGCTGCTCGGGCTCCGCCAGGAGACCCGCGAGGCACGAGGCAGCTCCATGCCCGGGCTCCTGCATACCGCCGAGCAGGATGACCTTGAGGCTCGGCATGACCTGCTCGACCGAGCGGTGGGTGCCGGCCGGGCAGCCCGAGGTGAGCATCGCGGCGATCGTGGAGGAGTCCGGGTCCGCCTGGAGCCGAGTCATGAGCGGGCGCAGCTCGGCGTCGATCCGGGCCGCGGTCTCGTCGCTGACCCGCTGCTTGACCGGGTCGTCCTCGAAGTTCGTCGCACCCATCGCGAGGCCGTGGAACCAGTCCTGCAGCACGGCCGCCGGCAGATGCCCCACGCCGAGGACGGCGCCGAGACTCGCCACGCTCACCGGCTCGAAGAACTCCGACACCAGCTCGGCCCGCCGGTCCGTCCGGCCGAGCAGGTCGTCGAGCACCCGCTGCGCGATCGGGGTCACCAGCGCGTCGACGTACGACGCGACGACGCGCGGCCGGTACGTCCGGTCGAGGCTGCGCCGCACATCGAGGTGCTCGGCGCCGTCCATGGTGAGGATCGTCGGCCCGCCGAAGGAACGGTCGAGCGGGGACGCCGAGACCTTGGCCGAGAACAGGTCGGGCCGGGTCGCCACGGTCTCGACATCGGCCGCCCGGGTCACGAGCCACAGGTTCACGGCGGGCACCCAGGCGACCGGCTCCTGCGCCCGCAACCGCGCGTAGACCGGGTAGGGGTCGGTCTCGAGCAGGTCGACGGTGACCGACTCGGCGATGCTGCTCATGCAGCCGATCATCGACCGGTAGGCGGGACGCTACAAGCCCGGCGAGCGGGCCCGGCCGGCAGGCCCCCCGACGCCCGCGTCCGGGGCGGCGCGGGAAGCGGACGTGAACCCTGCGTCCGAAGTGGGCTAGCGTCCCGGTCCGTGATCCCCTACGACCGCCTGACCGACGCCGGGCGGCTGCGCCGGCTCGCCCGCCTGGGCCGGGCCGCGCTGGAGCGGTGGCCGGTCGACGTCGCCTCGGTCCGGCTCCTCGCGGAGCACACGAACGCGATCTTCCGCGTCGACACGGTCGACGGTGCCCGGTACGCCCTGCGGGTCTGCGCGCCGCGCCAGCACAGCCGCGACGAGCACGAGATCGAGGCCGACTGGACGGCCGCGGTCGCCGCGCAGACGCCGGTGCGGGTGCCCGTTCCGGTGCGTTCGCGGGACGGCGGGTTCGTCGTGGAGGCGTCGGACCCCGGCGTCCCCGAGCCGCGGCTGTGCACGCTCGCCACCTGGGTGCCGGGTCGCCCGATCGAGGAGTCCCCGGCGCACTTCCGGCTGCTGGGCGCGGCGATGGCGCTCCTGCACGTCCAGGCGCTCGGCTACGCACCGCCGGCGGGGCTCGCGCCGATGGTGTGGGACCGGTCCTTCTACTGGGTCCACGAGCCGGTCTCGGTGTACGACGACCACGGCCTGCTCGGCCCGGACGACGTCGCCGCCGTGCGGCACGCGCAGGTGGTGGTCGACGCGACGCTGGCACGGTTGCACGCCGACCCGACGCACCCGCGCCGCATCATCCACGCCGACCTGCACACCGACAACGCACATGTGGACCGCGGACGGCTCTGGGTCATCGACTTCGAGGACCTCGTCGTGGGCGTCCCCGCCCAGGACGTGGCATCGGCGCTGTACCCGGTGCGCTTCCGCGAGGACTTCGCCCTGCTGGTCGAGGCACTCCGGGACGGCTACTCGACCGTGGCGCCCTGGCCGGTCGAGGACGCCGGGACGCTCGACGTGCTCGTCGCCGCGCGGGCGCTCATGCTCCTCAACTACTGCGTCAACGAACGGTCCGACCCGGACCTGGCCGCCTTCGTCCCGGTGCTCGCCGAGCGGGTCCGGCGACTTGTCCCCAGGCACAGGTCGGCCGCCGATTCTGCACCGCTCGGCAGGAAGAGCCAGGCAACCTCTTACTGAAAGCGTTTGAAACCCGACATCATCGCTCCGGGCCATCGAGCTGGCGTGCCAGGCCATCGGAGAACGGTGGAGGGAGATCGACCGTGAGGAAGAGACTTCTGGTGACCGCGGCCGTGCTGGGCCTGGCGACCGCGACGCTGGCGCCGGCTCAGGCCGCGCCGGGCGGCGACGAGCAGCGGCGCGGCACGCCGTCGGTGGCCGAGCTCGAGGCGAAGGCGGCCAAGCGGTACGTCGTCGTCATGGAGGCCGACCCGCTCGTCGCGACGTACGGCCAGGACGGCCTGCGAAGCGCGGCCGCCCGGGCCCGCGGGCGGGCGTTGGAGGCCGATCAGGACAAGGCCCTCCAGACGGTCGGCAAGCGTGCCTCCGACAAGGTCTACAGCTACACGGTCGCGCTCAACGGGTTCGCCGCGGAGCTGACCCAGGCGCAGGCCGCCAAGCTCGGTCAGGTCAAAGGCGTCCAGCGGGTCATGCAGGACGTCTTCCGGCGCAAGACCACCGACGCCAGTCCCGCCTTCCTCGGCCTGAGCGGCCGGGGCGGCGTCTGGGCCAAGGGCTACACGGGCGAGGACGTCGTCGTCGGCGTCATCGACAGCGGCATCTGGCCCGAGCACCCGAGCTTCGCGGACGACGGCTCGTACGGCCCGGCGCCGATCACGCTCGACCCCACGACGGGGCCGACCTGCGACTTCGGCAACGTGGCAGCCAACCCGACCGACGCAGCGTTCACGTGCAACGACAAGCTTCTCGGGGCGCGGCAGATGCTCGCCACCTACCGTGCCCTCGTCGGGGCCGACCCCGACGAGTACGACTCCGCCCGCGACGACGACGGCCACGGCACGCACACGGCCTCGACCGCGGCCGGCAACGCGAACGTCCGCGCGAGCATCTTCGGCGTGGACCGAGGCCGGGTCTCCGGCATCGCGCCCCGCGCTCGCGTCGTCGCGTACAAGGCCCTCGGCAACCTCGGCGGCTTCGGGTCCGACCTCGCGGCCGCCATCGACCAGGCGGTGGCCGACGGCGTCGACGTCATCAACTACTCCGTCGGCGGCGGTCCCTCGATCAGCGGGCCGGACGACATCGCGTTCCTGTTCGCCGCGGACGCCGGGGTCTTCGTCGCGGCGTCGGCGGGCAACGACGGCCCCGGCGCGGGCACGATCGGCGGCCCGGCGACGGTCCCGTGGCTGACCTCGGTCGGCGCGAGCACCCAGCCACGGTTCTTCCAGGCGACCCTCGAGCTGGGGAACGGCCGGGAGGTCCGTGGGGCGTCGGTGACGACGGGCACGCGCTCGCTGTCCCTCGTCGACGGCGCCGCCGCCGGCAGCGACGTCTGCGAGGTCGGAAAGCTCGACCCGGCCGCGGTCACCGGGAAGATGGTCCTGTGCCGGCGCGGGGTGATCGGCCGCGCGGAGAAGAGCTTCGCGGTCGCGCAGGCCGGCGGCGCGGCGATGGTGCTCTACAACAACGACGACGTCGACAACCTGTTCACCGACAACCACTTCGTGCCGGCCGTGCACCTGGACAACACGCCGGGGCTGCGGGTCAAGAGCTACATCGCGAGCACCTCCCGGCCCACCGCGCGTCTCGTCGCGGGCCAGAAGTCGACGTGGGAGTCGGCGCCGTCGATGGCGGTCTTCTCCTCTCGCGGCCCGGACTCGGTCGCCGAGGACATCATCAAGCCGGACGTCACCGCGCCGGGCGTGCAGATCCTCGCCGGCAACTCGCCGACCCCCGACCCGGGCGCGAGCGCTCCGGGTGAGCTCTTCCAGGCGATCGCAGGTACCTCCATGTCCAGCCCGCACGTCGCCGGTGCGTTCGCCCTCATCAAGCAGGCGCACCCCGGGTGGAGCGCGGCGGCGGCCAAGTCCGCGCTCATGACGACCGCGTACCAGAAGGTCGTGGACAACGACCGGCGGACCAAGGCCGGGCCGTTCGCCATGGGCTCGGGGCACATCGACCTCGCCGGGCAGGAGGGGGCCGGGACGCCGTTCGACCCGGGCCTCGTCTACGACGCGGGCCTCGTCGACTACCTCGGGTTCCTCTGCGACGCCGACCCGTCGGTCTTCGCCAACCCCGCAGCGACCTGCGGCGCGCTTGCCGCGGGCGGGGTCCCGACGAAGGCGACGGACCTGAACTACCCGTCGATCGGCGTCAGCAAGGTCCTCGGGACCACGACGGTCACCCGGACGGTGACGAACGTGTCCGGCGGCAGCCGGCCGACGACCTACCGTGCGGTGGTCAAGGCGCCCGCCGGCTACAAGGTCACGGTCTCGCCGCGCGAGCTCCGGCTCGGCCCGGGGGCCAGCGCCACGTTCACCGTGTCGCTCCAGAACCTCACCGCTCCGGTCGACGAGTGGCGGTTCGGATCGCTCACCTGGCGCGGCGGCGGCCACGACGTCCGCAGCCCGATCGCCGTCAAGGCGGCGGCCATCGCGGCGCCGGCGTCGGTGTCCGGGGCCGGGGCCGACGGGTCCGTCGACGTGCCGGTGTCCTTCGGGTACACCGGCGCGTACACCGCCGGGGCGCACGGGCTCGTGCCCGCGACCGTGACGAGCGACTCGGTGCTCCAGGACCCCGGGCAGGTGTTCGACCCGAACGACGGGTTCTCCGACGCCGTACCCATCCAGGTCTCGGGCGGAGCCCTGCTGCGGGTCGCGCTGCCGCCGGACGCGGTGGCGGACCCGAACATCGACCTCGACCTCTACCTGTTCGACCCGACCGGTGAGCTCGTCGCGACGAGCACCGCCGGCGGGACGGACGAGCTCATCGACGTCCCGAACCCCGCGGACGGCGCGTGGACGCTCTACGTCCACGGGTGGCAGACGGTCACGGGATCGGCCGCCTACACGCTCTACGACTGGGTCGTGCCGGCCGCCGCCGGCGGCGGCAACCTCGCGATCACCTCGGCGCCGGCGTCCGCGACGAGCGGGACGACGGCGACGGTCACCGCGACGTGGACGGGAGCACCCGCGGCGTGGAACCTGGGCGCCGTCTCGCACACCGGCCCGGCGGGTCCGCTCGCCCTGACCCTGGTGGAGGTCGACAACCGCTGACCGCGCAGGTCGTGGCCGGGGTGCCCCTCACGGGGTGTCCCGGCCGCGGCCGTGCCGGTCGGGCCGCTCGCAGAGGAAGGGCACGGCGGTCCGCCCGCCGGTGTGGTAGCTGTACCGCCGCCCGCCGTGCTCGAGAACGGTCCGGGAGCCGTCGACGGGAACCTGCAGGTAGCGCATGCCCGGGCGGCGGCAGCCGAGGCCGGCGTCCGGCCAGGTGACGACCTCGGCCAGCAGCACGGCGACCTCGCCGACCGGCACGCCGAGCCGGCCCGCGAGGTCGGCCCGTGCCGCCTCGACGACCTCCGCGAGTCCGGGGTCGATGCTCGTCAGACGTCCTTGAGCAGCCGCAGCGCGTCGAGCACCGCTGCGTGGACGTTGCGGGCCGCGACCGCGTCGCCGATCCGGTAGAGCTCCGGTCCGGCACCGGGCCCGCCGACGCGCGCCGTCCGCCACGGCTGGGGCCGCCCCGCGAGAAGGGCCGCCTGGTCGACCTCGCCGCCGTTGCACGAGTGCTTGACGAGGTCGTGGTAGAGGTCGTCGTTCGCGGCCGGGAACGCCTCGACGACGACGTGGTCGGACTCGATCACGATCTCGGCGCCGCCCGCGTCGCTGCCGAACGCGGCCCGGAGCCGACCGTCGCGGCGCTCCACCCCGACGAGCCGCCGGGCCAGCACCACGTCGGTCCCGGCGTCACCGAGGGCGCGCAGGTACGGCACGACGGTGAGCCCGCCGACTTCGACGCCGATGGTCCGTTCCGGGGTCACGTAGGTCAGCCGGACCCCGCGTCCCACCAGGGTCTCCGCCACCGACAGCGACGCGTGCGTGCCCGCGTCGTCGTAGAGGACGACGTCGCCGGTGGGCGACACCGAGCCGTCGAGGACGCTCCAGCCGTCGACGACGAGGTCGTCCCCGCCGGCCAGCCCCGCGGGCCCGGGCAGCCCCCCGGTCGCCACGACCACGACGTCCGGGTCGAGCGCGAGCACGTCGTCCGGCTCGGCGTACCGGTCGAGGTGCAGCATCGCCCCGAGCCGGCGCAGCTCGGCGACCCGCCAGTCGACGATGCCGACGAGGTCGCGGCGCCGCGGCAGCCGGGTCGCGAGCGCGAGCTGCCCGCCGGGCGCGTGCATCGCCTCGAGCACGGTGACGTCGTGACCGCGCTCGGCGGCGACGCGGGCCGCCTCGAGGCCCGCGACCCCGGCACCGACGACGACGACCCTGCGCGGGGCGGCCGCCCGAGGCACACGGTGCGGCAGCGTCGCCTCACGGCCGGTCGCCGCGTTGTGGATGCACAGCGCCTCTGCGCCCTCGTAGATCCGGTCCAGGCAGTACGTGGCCCCGACGCACGGCCGCACCTCGCTCTCCCGGCCTTGCTCGACCTTGCGGACGAGGTGCGGGTCGGCGAGCTGCGCCCGGACCATCCCGACGAGGTCGAGCAGGCCGTCGCGGACCGCGTGCCGCGCGGTGGCCACGTCGTCGATCCGGCCGGCGTGCATGACCGGCAGCCCGGTGGCCGCCCGGACCTCGCCGGCGAACGCGAGATGCGGCGCCGAGGGCATCCCGATCGTCGGGATGACGTGCGCGAGGGCGGCGTCCGTGTCGATCCGGCCGCGGACGACGTTGACGAGGTCGACGAGGCCGTCCGCGGACAGCCGGCTCAGCACCTCCAGCCCGTCGGCCGTCGTCGTCCCGGCCGGGTCCGCCTCGTCGACGGCGAGCCGCAGGCTCACGACGCAGTCCGGGCCGACCCGCTCGCGCACGGCCGCGAGCACCCGTTGCAGCAGCCGCATCCGGTTCGCCAGCGGGCCGCCGTACTCGTCCGTCCGCCGGTTCGTCAGCGGCGACAGGAACTGGTCGACGAGGTGGCCGTACGCCTCGATCTCGACGCCGTCGACCCCGGCCGCCCGGACCCGCTCGGCGGCGTCCGCGTACTGCCTGACGACGCGGTCGAGGTCCCAGCGCTCGGCCTCCTTCGGCATCGCGCGGTGCGCCGCTTCGCGCAGCGGCGACGGTGCGAGAAGGGGCAGCCAGTGCTCGGTCGCCCACGACGTCCGGCGCCCGAGATGGGTCAGCTGGATCATGACGGCGCTGCCGAGCTCATGGACGTCGTCGACGAGCCGGCGCAGCCAGCCCACGATCTCGTCGTCGTAGGCGTGCAGGTTGCCGAACGCCGAGGGGCTGTCCGGGCTGACGACGGCGGACCCCGCCGTCATCGTCAGGCCGACGCCGCCACGGGCCCGCTCGACGTGGTAGAGCCGGTAGCGGTCCTTGGGCATCCCGTCGTGCGCGTAGGCCGGCTCGTGGGCGGCGAGGACGACGCGGTTGCGCAGCGTCAGCCGTCCGAGGGTGAAGGGGGACAGGAGCGGGTCGAGACCGGTGGCCGTCGCGTCCGGGTGCGCCGTCATGTCGACACGGTGCCGTCCCGGAGCCCCGAACACAACGGGTCCACGGGCACCTGGTCCGTCACGGTGCCGACGGGCCGCCGAGTGGGATGAGCGCCGCCGCCCTGCTCGCCGCGTGCGGCGGGCCGGATCCGACCGCCGGCACGTCGTCGTCCGGTACGTCGTCCACCACGTCGTCCGGTGACCTCACCGAGGTGCCCGACGAGACCGGCGGCTACGAGCAGAGCGTGTCGAACGTCGCCCGGACGAGCCCGGCGAGCGACAACGTGTTCGGCGACGACGGCGGGATCCACCAGCTTGCGTCGATGGGCGGGGACGCCTCCGCCGGCTACACGGCGGCCCTGACGATCGGCGTGTGAGGCACCGTTCGGCGGCGGAGGGTGAACGGTCAGACCGTCTTCGGCACCTTCCCCGTGCGGGTCAGCACGAAGCGCATGACCTTGTGCGCGCCGTCCGCGCAGGGGTCGAACATGAGCGGGCAGCCACCGTCGACGACGAGCAGACCGGCGTCGCGGCCGAGCTTCGTCGCGGCCTCGCTGACGCTGCCGGCGCCGAACGCACGGTGCATCCAGACCATGCCGATCCCGAGCTCGATGCATCGGCGGACGGTGTCCTCCGCCCGCTCCGGCCGGGTCCCGATGACGACGGCCTCGACCCCGCCGGGGATGTCCGCCAGGTCGGCCCAGCACGGGTCGCCCTCGACCGTCGTCGCGTTGGGGTTGACGGCGAAGACCTCGTAGCCGCGGGCCCTCAGCCGCTGGTAGACGGCGTTGCTGCCGTGCCCCTGCGGGGCGTGCGAGACCCCTGTGACGGCGATCCGGCGGGCCGAGAGGAACCTCGTCGCCGCCTCCTTGACCGTGAGCATCGTCATCGTCGTTACCCCCGCGCGCCCCGGGTCGTCGGTCGTGCACGGGGCGGCCTACCGATCCTCGTCCGTGACGAGGCCCGCGGCCCGGGCCGAAGGTCGTCTCGACCCGACCACCGGGCGGCCGGGAGCCGGGTCGTGTAGGACGGTCCCGTGCCTGAGCTGATCGTCGGACCCCTCCTGCGGCACGTCGGCGCCGGCCACGCCACCGTGTGGGTCGAGACCGACGGCCCGTGCACCGTCGCGGTCGCCGGGTGCAGCACGCCCACGTTCACCGTGTCGGGCCACCACTACGCGCTGGTCGTCGTGACGGGTCTGGTGCCGGGGTCGGTGACCGAGTACGACGTCCGGCTCGACGGCGTCGTCGTGTGGCCCCCGCCGGACTCCGCGTTCCCGCCGAGCCGGATCCGCACGCTCGGCCACGACGGTCCGGTCCGGGTGTGCTTCGGATCGTGCCGGTACGCCACGGCGCGTTCCCTGGCGGGGCGGGACGACTACGGCCCGGACGCCCTCGACGGGCTCGCCCGCCGGCTCGCCGCGTCGCCGGACGCCGGCTGGCCGGACCTCCTGCTGCTGCTCGGCGACCAGGTGTACGCCGACGAGACCACCCCGGACGTCCGGCGCCGGATCCGCGAGCGGCGCGGCGGCGACAGCGAGCCGCGCGGCGAGGTCGCGGACTTCGAGGAGTACACCTGGCTCTACCACGAGTCGTGGCGGGACCCCGAGGTCCGCTGGCTGCTGTCCACCGTGCCGACGGCGATGATCTTCGACGACCACGACGTCCACGACGACTGGAACACCTCGCAGAGCTGGCGCACGGACGCGGCGCGGACCCCGTGGTGGGCCGAGCGGATCGTCGCCGGACTGTCGTCGTACTGGGTCTACCAGCACCTCGGCAACCTCTCGCCCGAGGAGCTCGACGCCGACGACACGTGGCGTGCGGTGCGCACGCTGCCGCCCGGCGATGACGCCGGGCCGCTGCTGAGGGCGCTCGCCCGGCGCGCGGATGCCGAGGCCGACGGAGGGAAGGGCTACCGGTGGTCGTTCCGCCGTGACCTCGGCGGCGTCCGGGTCGTCGTCCTCGACTCCCGGTGCGGGCGGGTCCTCGAGGGCGGCCGGCGCGCGATGCTCGGCGACGCCGAGTGGGCCTGGGTCGACGAGCAGCTCGCGGCCGGTCCGGACGGCGGCCCCGACCACGTCCTCGTCGGCAGCTCGCTGCCGTGGCTGCTGGCCCCGGCGCTCCACGACGTCGAGGCGTGGGACGAGCGGCTCGCGGCCGACCGCCGTCCGCGCCGGGCCGCGCTCGGCGAGCGGCTGCGCCGGGCGGCCGACCTCGAGCACTGGGCGGCGTTCCGGGAGTCCTTCGACCGGCTCGCCGACGTGCTCGGCGCGCTCGCCCGCGGCGAGCACGGGGGACCGGCACCCGCGACCGTCAGCGTGCTGTCCGGCGACGTCCACCACTCCTACGTCTGCCGGGCCCGCTGGCCGGTCCCGACGGCGTCCGCGGTGCACCAGCTGACGTGCTCGCCGCTGCACAACCGGGTGCCGCGGCCGGTGCGGCTGGCGTTCCGGGTGGCCTGGAGCCGGTTCGCCGAACGGACCGCGCGTGCCCTGCTCGGCGTCGCGGCCCGGGTGCCGCGACCCGCCGTCGGCTGGGAGCTCGTCGGCGGCCCGTACTACGGCAACGCGCTTGCCACCCTCACCCTCGACGGCCGGCGGGCGAGCCTCGTCCTCGAGGCGACGACCGCGACGACGACGACCGCCGCGACGACCGCCGCGACGAGGGGCAGCCACGACGAGCCGTTGCACGTGCTCGCGGCGTTCGACCTCTCGGGCTGACCCGGCGGCAGCACGGGGACCCACGGCGCCCGTAGGGCCGCCGCGCGGGTGGGGCCGGCGGGCGGACGCTGCTCCGTGTGGCGCTGCGGGGCGCCGTCCCGCACCGTGGAGACGTGCCGACCAGTGATGTCCCGCCGCCGCGCCGTCCGCCCTCGCGCAGCCCGTCGGGCGATCGCCAGCCGGCGCCCCGTCCGCCGGGCGCCCGGACGGCGCCGTCGGTGCGCGGCCTGCTCGGCGGGCCGCGCCGGGCGGTCTCCGCACGGCTCGCCGCCGGGTTCAGGTCCATCGTCAGCGGTGACCCCGGCGGCACGCCGCAGTGGGTGCTCGACCTCGCCGACGGCGAGGACGAGGGCCACTTCGGGCCCGGGTCGGCGGTCTGGGCGGTGCACGGCGACCTCGCGACCCTCGTGGGCGGCGTCCGGGCGCTGCTCATGCAGGCGCTGCACCCGGCGGCGGTCGCCGGGGTCGACGAGCACTCGACGTACCGTGACGACCCGCTGGCCCGCCTGGCCGGGACGACGCGCTGGCTCACGGTGACGACCTTCGGCGCCCGGTCGGCGGCGGACCGGGAGGCCGCCCGGGTCCGCGGGATGCACCGCCGGGTGCGCGGCACGTTCCGCGGTCCGGACGGCGCGGAGCACCGCTACCGGGCGGACGACGACCGGCTCCTCGCGTGGGTCCACGCGGCGTTCACCGACTCCTTCCTCGCCGCGCACGAGGTCTTCGGCGGGCCGCTGCCCGGTGGCCCGGACGCCTACGTCGGGCAGTGGGCGACGGCGGCCGAGCTCGTCGGGGTGACCGCCCCGCCGCGGACCCGGGCCGGGCTCGACGCCCTCGTCGACTCCTACGCGGGCGAGCTGGGTGCGACCGCGACGACCCGCCGCACGCTTGCCTTCCTGCGCCGGCCGCCGCTGCCCGCGCCGGCCCGGATGGGCTACGCCGTCCTGTTCGCAGGCGCGGTCTCGACGCTGCGACCCGGGCACCGTGCCCTCCTCGGGCTGCCCGACACCGGTCTGCGGGTGCCGCGGGCGGCGACCACGGCGATGCTCTCGGGCCTGCGCGCCGTCCTGGCCCAGGGGCCGCCCGCGGCGGTCGTGGCGCGGCGCCGGGTCGACCGGATCGAGAACGCGTCCGGCTGAGCGGGTCGGCGCCCGGGCCGGCGCCGTGACGGTCAGGCCCCGTCGCGGCGCAGCAGCGCGTCGAGCGACGTGGCGGGGTGGCCGGTGAGCGCCTCGACGTCGCCGGTGACGGCCTCGAGCTCGCCGGAGGCGATGGCCGTGTAGGTCGAGACCCATGCCCGGACCATCCAGTCGGGCACGTCGGCGGCGGCCCGGGACGCGAACGCCTCCTCGAGCGTCTCGTCATGGAACGTCACCGGCCGCCCGGTCGCTGCGGTCAGGGTGCGTGCGACCTCGTCGAGCGTCAGCGCCCGCGGTCCGGTGAGCGAGTAGGTCCGCCCGACGTGCGCGTCCGGGTCGGTCAGGACGGCGACCGCCGCGTCCGCGATGTCGTCGATGGCCACGGCGGCCACCCGGCCGCGACCCGCCGGGCCGCGGATGACGCCGTCCGCGCCGGCCAGGAGCGGCAGGAAGTCGGCGTACAGGTTGTCCCGCAGCATCGTCCAGGCCGGTCCGGCCGCCCGCAGGTGCTCCTCGGTCGCCCAGTGGTCGCGGGCGAGCGTGAACGTCGCGTCCGCCGCCGCCCCGAAGAACGACACGTAGACGACGTGCGCGACACCTGCTGCAGCGGCGGCGTCGACGAACGTGCGGTGCTGGTCCACCCGGTCGGCCGACTCGGACCCCGAGACCATGAAGAGCGTCCGGACGCCCTCCAGGGCCTGCCGGGACGCCTCGGCGTCGCCGTACGCCGCCCGCACCACCGTCGCTGCGGGCAGGTCGGGCGCCCGCGACGGGTCGCGGACGACGAGCCGCTGCGCGACGCCGGCGGCGGCGAGCCGGCGGGCGACGCGGCCGCCGAGCTTGCCGGTGGCCCCGGTGACGGCGAGCGACGGCGTCGTCAGCATCGGGCCTCCTGCGCTGCCCGGTGCGCCCGGGCGGTCGGCTGGTCACGACGACCCTACGGCGTCCGGGTGCCGCCGCCGCGCGACCGGTGACGGAGCGTCCCGTCCGGGGCGGTGAGGTTGGTGCCTCCGGGGGAGTCGGGCGCCGCGCGCTGCAGGGCCGCGGGCCGCCGGCCGACACGAACCAGGTCGGTCGGACGACGTCGTCGCGGCGTCCGGTCGGCGTGGTCCCGGGGAACCGAACGCCGTCAGGAGGCGCTGTGAGCGCGCGACCGTTGGTAGACCGCACGACTGTCCGAGCGACCGGCCGCAGGGGGGCGGTCGGCGCGCCGGTGCTCGTCGCCGCACTCGTCGCCGCCCTGCTCGTGGCCGGCACCGGGCCGGCGGTCGCCGCCGGGTCCCTGGCGTCCGACGAGCCCGCGGCCGTGGCGGACGCGCACCCGCAGGGTGACCCGGAGACCGTCGTGTTCGTCGACGGATCGACCGTGGACGAGCACGCCCCGCCCCGACTCGGCGCTGCGTCCCTGGGGCCGTTGCAGACGGCCTCGACCGCCGTGCCGGTTCCGCCGCAACCGGTGCCCGCGACACCGCCCGGGCTTCCGACGGCCGTCGAGCCGCTCCAGCCATACGTGTCGGCCGCGTCGTGCGACCCTCGCGACAAGGTGGGGACCGCCGCGCTCGGCGCACTGCTCAAGGCGACGTACCCGGGGACGACGTACGGCGTCGCCCGCACCTGCGGCACCGACCCGCTTCGCACGAGCGAGCACTACGAGGGCCGGGCCGTCGACTGGATGACGAACGTCCGCGACCCGCTCGGTGCCGCCCGGGCGAAGGCGGTGCTCGACTGGCTCCTCGCGACCGACGGGGCCGGCAACCCGTACGCGAACGCACGCCGGCTCGGCGTCATGTACCTCATCTGGAACAACCGGATCTGGGGCGCCTACAACCCGGCGGCGGGCTGGCGGCCGTACTCGACGTGCGCGGTGCACCCCGACCCGTCGTGGGACACGACGTGCCACCGCGACCACATCCATGTCTCGCTCGGCTGGGCCGGGGCACAACGGCGGACGTCGTTCTGGACGAAGGCGGTCGCCGCCCCCGACTACGGCCCCTGCCGCCCGAGCGACCTCAACTGGGCCGCCCCGTACAGCGCCTCTCGTGCCACGAGGTGCCCGTCGTACCCGCTCGTCGTCGCCCCCGCCGGCTCGTCGGCGCAGCTCAGGCAGCTGACGACGTACAGCGGGATCCGGCTGACGACGGGCATGTCCGGCCCGGTCGTCACCGCGGTGCAGAAGGTGGTCGGCGCGACGCCGGACGGCGACTACGGCCCGCTGACGGCTGCGGCGGTGAGGACGTTCCAGACCCCGCACGCGGTCCCGGCGTCCGGGGTCGTCGACGCGCCGACGTGGCGCGCGATCCTCGCCGCCGTAGCGGCCCCGGTGTCCGGCGGGCCGGCCACCCCGGCGCCGACACCGACGCCCGCACCTGCGCCGAGGCCGAAGCCGAAGCCCGAGCCGGCGCCGGCGCCGAAGCGCCCCGTCCTGAAGGTCGGGTC
>DAIOGQ010000039.1:0-19961 GCA_036745175.1 Kineosporiaceae bacterium | reverse complement strand
CCTCGAGGAGGGCGCGGGTCTCGGCGTACTTGCGCTGGATGTACGCCTCGAACTCACTCGCCTCGATGCGCCACTGCCCGCGGCCCCCGACCTTGATGGCGGGCAGCTCGCCGCTCTGCACCAGTGCCCGGGCGTGCGGGACCGTGACGTTGAGCTGTTCGGCGACGTCGGCCAGCAGCAGGAAGCGGGGACCCACCGACGACCTCCTCCACGACGTCCGCCCGCCCGACCCGGCCCGGACGCCGGTCGCCCGCGGGCGCCGTCATTCTGGCACGCGGCCGGTGCCCGGCCCTCGACCCGTCCACAGGCCCGGCCGGCCGGACCAGCTGTCCACAGGTTCGCCCCGCCCGGGCTGACGGCGACGCCGCGAGGTGCCAGGATGTCGCCGCCCGGAAGATCGTCCGGACGATCGCGTCCTGACGGGAGGACACGTGAGCGACCTGCCCGCACCCGCCGCGGCCCGGCTGCGCAGGCCGTCGTGGCGGGACACCCGCCTCGTCGTCGGCGTGCTCCTCGTGCTCGCGTCGGTGGCCCTCGGGGCGCGGCTCGTCGCGGCCGCCGACGACACTGTGCCGGTGTACGCGGCCGCCACGGCACTGCCGGCGGGCAGCGCCGTCGACCCGGCCGCGCTGCGCGTCGTCCGGGTGCGGCTCGACCCGGCGACGGCGCCCTACCTCGACGCGACCGGCCCGCCGCCCGCCGGCGCGGTCCTGGTGCGGACCGTCGGCGCCGGCGAGCTCGTACCGGCCGGGGCGGTGGGGTCCGCCCGGTCGCTCACCCGCCGCCCCGTCACGCTTCCGCTCGACGACGGCGTCCCGGCGGGCGTCGTCGTCGGCGGCCGGCTGGACGTCTGGGCGAGCGCGCGCGACCCGGAGGCCGGCGCGGCGCCGAGGTACGCCGAACCGGAACGGCTCGCGGAGGGCGCGGAGGTCTACGCAGTGACGACGGACGACGGGTCGCTCGGCGCGGTCCGGACGGCGTCCGTCCAGGTCCTGCTCGAACCTGACGTTGTGCGGACCGTCCTCGACGCGTTCGCCAACGACGCGCGGGTCGCCGTCGTCCCGGTGCCCGGTGCTACCGCGCGCACGGCGGACGGCGCCGCGGGCGGTGCCGACGGCGGCTCGTCCGGCTCCGGCGGCTGATCGCGATGTCGCTGCCGGTCCTCACCGCGGTGGGCGGGCCGTGGGAGGCGCCGCTCGTCGCGGGTCTGGAACGCGCCGGCGACGTCCGGGTCGTGCGCCGGTGCGCCGACCTCGCCGAGCTGATCTCCGTGGCGGACGCCGGGCTCGGCCGCGCCGCCGTCGTCTCGTCCGACCTGCACCGGCTCGACCGGGAGGCCGTCGCCCGCCTGGTGCGCGCCGGAGTGGCCGTCGTCGGTGTCACCGACCCGGCCGACCCGGACGCCGCGGAGCGGCTGCGAGCCATCGGGATCAGCCGGGTCGCGACCGCGGACGGTCCGGCGTCCGACGTCGCCGCACTCGTCGTCGAGGCGGTCGCAGGGCTGGCCGACGACGCGGCCGCGCTCGTCGCGCGGACGCAGCCGGACGCTGCGTGGCCGGGCGGTGGTCGGGACGCGTTCGCCCCGGGTGGGTCCGCGGGTGCGGGCAGCGGCAGCCCGGGCGCCCTGCTCGGCGCCGCTCCGCGACATCTCGGGGACCCGGCCGACGCCCTCGACGTCCTCCCGCGCCTCCCGCTCGTCGCCGGGGACGGTCCGCCGCCGGTCGTCCCCGGCGAGCCCGGCCACGTCGTCGCGGTCTGGGGCCCGACCGGCGCGCCCGGCCGGACGACCGTCGCCGTCGGGCTCGCCGCCGAGCTCGCGGCCTCGGGCGCGTCCGCGGTCGTCGCGGACGCCGACACCTACGGTCCGAGCATCGCCCAGGTGCTGGCGCTGCTCGACGAGTCCGCCGGCCTCGCGGCGGCGGTCCGGGCGGCCGGCCACGGCGCGCTCGACGCCCCGCGGCTGGCCCGGCTCGCGCCGGTGGTGTCGCCGAACCTGCGGGTGCTCACCGGCCTGGCGCGGACGTCGCGCTGGCCCGAGCTGCGGGCGTCCGGGCTCGATGCGGTCTGGAGCACGTGCCGCGGCGTCGCCGCGTGGACGGTGGTCGACTGCGGCTTCGCGCTCGAGGCCGACGAGGAGCTCACCTTCGACACCGCAGCACCCCGCCGGAACGCCGCCACGTTGTCGGCTCTCGCGGCCGCGGACATCGTCGTGGCGGTCGGCGGCGCCGACCCGGTCGGTCTGCAGCGACTCGTGCGGGGCCTGTCGGAGCTCGCGGACGTCGTCGGCCCGGCGGGCCCGGCGCCGCTCGTCGTCGTCAACCGCGTCCGCGCGTCCGCCGTCGGACCGCGCCCCGAGCAACGGATCCGGGACGCCCTCGTCCGGTACGCAGGTGTCGAGCGGGTCCATCTCGTGCCCGACGACCGGCCGGCGCTGGACGCCGCGATGCTCGCCGGCCGCACGCTCGTCGAGGCGGCGCCGAGCTCACCCGTCCGGACGGCGCTGGCCGACCTCGCCCGCCTGCTGACGGTGGGCCGTGGCGGCCCGGGCGCGGGCCGTGCCCGGGCCGCTCCTAGCATGAGCCCGTGAGCGAGACCTCGACCGCGGCCGGCGGCGGACCCGGTGCCGTGACGGGCCCGCTGCTCGGCCTGATCGTCGACTGGGGTGGCGTCCTCACCCCGCCGCTCGACGCCGCGATGGTCGCCTGGGCGCAGCGCGACGGGGTCGACCTCACCCACTTCCGGGACGTCATGCGCGGCTGGGTCGGCGCGCGCCGCGATGCCCGCGAGGCACTCGCCGGGGATGCAGACGCGGCCGGGACCGTGCCGCGGGGCGTGGTCCTGCCGTCCCGAGACGCCGCGCCCGTGCCCGGCTCGGACGGGGTGGTCGCGCAGGTCGAGCAGGCGGACGACGGGCCCGCGGGCAGCTCGCCCGTGCACCGGCTCGAGCGCGGCGAGCTGCCGGTCGGCGACTTCGAGGCGATGCTCGCCGCCGAGCTCGCCGGTCGCGGGTCGACGGTCGAGCCCGAGGGCCTGCTTCGTCGCGTCCTCGGGGACCTCGCCGAGCTCGACGCGTCGATGGTCGGGCTCGTCGCGCGAGCCCGCGAGGCCGGCCTGCGGACCGCGCTGCTCTCGAACTCGTGGGGCAACGCTTATCCCGACGAGCTCATGAGCGGCCTCTTCGACGCCGTGGTCATCTCCGGTGACGTCGGCATGCGCAAGCCCGAGCTGCGGATCTACCGGCATACCGCCGACCTGCTCGGCCTGCCGGAGAGCGCGTGCGTCATGGTCGACGACCTGCCGCACAACGTCCACGCGGCCGCTGCGGCCGGTATGGTCGGCCTGCTCCACCGCACGTACGACGAGACCCTGGGCGAGCTCGAGATCCTCTTCGACCGGTCCCTGCGCTGACCTGTTGCAGCGCGGACGGTCAGCCCGCGAAGAGCAGGAACAGCCCCGTGCAGGTGAGCGTCACCATCAGGACGAGCAGCGGGACCTGACCGGCGACCGCGCGGGCCCGGGGGAAGAGCGAGACCGCCCGGTCGTGGGCGACGACGACGCCGAGCACGTGCCCGACGACGATCGCGACGACCTGGAGGTCGGCGACGATCCCCGGCGACACGAGGGCGGCGTTCGGCGCGAGCCCGGCGGTGCCGAGCCAGTCCGCGCCGGTGCCGAGCGGGTCGGACAGCTTGACGACCGCGTTCTGGCCCTCGAGCACGAGGAACGAGTAGTAGTGCGCGACGACGTAGCCCAGGGCGACCGGGACGACGGACGGGGCGAAGAGCCCCGGCAGCGGGCGCAGGTCCCGGGCGCCGCCGAGCCGGCCCGCGGCCAGGGCGCACCCGACGAGCAGCCCCCCGACGGCGAGCACGGTCAGGGCCAGGCCGACCGTCGACACCAGGGTGCGCGGCACGGCCTGGGACTGGGCGAACCGGACCCACGCCGTCGAGCCGGAGAACCCGTCGTAGACCGTCGAGCCGAGCATGACGCTCACCGTCGCGACGAGTCCGGGCGCCGGCCGGACCGCGTCCAGCCCGACGAGCGGGGCGCGCAGGACGAGCGTCCCGTCATGCCGGCGGCCGAGCGGCGAGATCCGCCCGTAGAGGCCCGACCAGGCCTCGAACGCGTCGCCGCGGTCGAACCAGCGGCTGCCGAAGGTCAGCGCCGCGAGCAGGTGGACGCTCGCGTAGAGCGCGATGGCCCAGCGCAGCGCGGGCAGTGTCGTCGACTCCGGGTAGGCGAGCTCGAACCAGGCGAACGCCGCGAGGCCGGTCGCCGCCGGCCACCAGCCGAGCCCCACGGGCAGCGGCCGGAGGCCCTCGGTCGGGTCGAGGCGGAGCGCCCGGTTGAGCCCGGCATGGAGCAGACGCAGCGGGTTGACCCGACGCCACACCGGCCCGAAGACCACCGATACGGGCACGAGCCCGACCCACAGGAGCACGAAGACGACCCAGGGCACCGGGTTGCGGGCGTCGTCCTTGCCGAGGACGAGCGCGAGCAGCGTCCACGCCGTCGCGACGAGCCCGGCCGCGCCGAGGACCAGCCGGGTCGTCCGCGAGTCCAGGAGTGCCGCCGCCCGGGCGGGCAGCGGTCGGCCGGCGTCCGCGCTGCGCAGCCGCGGCTCGTGCCACAGCACCCCGAGCGCGACGAACGACACGACGACGGCGACCGCGGCGCCCGCGACGGCCCAGCCGAGCGGCAGCGGCAGGTCCTCCCGTCCGCCGATGCCGTGCGCGAGGATGGCGGTGCCGCACAGGTGCGGGTGCACTATGACCAGCAGGCCTCTCTCGCCGACACGACGGTGATGCGGACAGCGGGCCCGCCCAGGGTACGGGCGCAGGCTCATTAGGATCGTCGCGACACGTGTCGCCGAGTGAGGAGGGCCTGGCGTGCCGGACCGCCTCTCACCGCTCGACGTCTCGTTCCTCTACCTCGAGGAGCCGTCGACGCCGATGCACGTCGGCAGCGTCATGGTCCTCGAGCCGCCGCGCGGCGGGCTGGACTTCGATCGGCTCGTCCGGCACGTCGCGGGCCGGATCGCCTTCGTCCCGCGGTACCGGCAGCGGGTCCGCTGGGTGCCCGCGCGGCTCGCGAACCCGGTGTGGGTCGACGACGAGCGCTTCGACATCAGCTACCACGTCCGGCGCTCGGCGCTGCCGCGACCGGGGACGCAGACCCAGCTCTCCGAGCTCGTCGCCCGCCTCCAGGCCCGTCCGCTCGACCGGTCCCGACCCCTGTGGGAGCTCATCGTCGTCGAGGGCCTCGAGGAGGGCCGGGTCGCGGTCGTCACGAAGGTCCACCAGGCGATGGTCGACGGCGTCCAGGCGGTCGACCTCGGCCAGGTCGTCCTCGACGACACCCCGGACGCCGGCGACCCGCCCGCCCAGACCTGGCGGCCCGCGTCCGAGCCGACCGCGGTCGAGCTCGTCGTCGGGGCGGTCGCGGACTCGGTCCAGCGCCCGCAGCACGTCGTCGAGACCGTCCGCGCCGGGCTCGGCGACGCCCGCGAGATCGCGGGCAAGGCGCTGGAGACTCTCGGCGGGCTGGCCTTCGCGGCCCGGACAGCCACCCGTCCGCCGCCGCGCAGCCCGCTGAACCAGGACGTCTCCGAGCACCGCCGGTTCGCGATGGTCGCCACCGACCTCGAGGACTACCGGCGGATCCGCAACCACCTCATGGCCGGCCCGGCGCGGCAGCGCAGGCGTCGCGCGGTCGCGGGCCGCTCCGGACGCGGGGCCGCGGCCGCCATCGCGCACGTCACCCGGGTACCCGCCGTGACGACGTCCGTCAACGACGTCGTCCTCGCGACCCTCGCCGGGGCACTGAGATCCTGGCTGCTCACCCGGCGGGTCTCGGTGCCGCCGGCGAGCGTCGTCCGGGCCCTCGTCCCGATGAGCATGCGGGTCACGGACCCGAGCCAGGTCGGCGCGGTCGGCAGCCGGGTCGGCTCGCTCCTCGTCGACCTGCCCACGGGAGAGGCCAGCCCGCTCATGCGGGTGCACCAGGTGGCCTACCAGACGAAGGCGCACCGCGAGGCGGGCCAGGCCGTCGACGCACCGGCCATCGCCGGGATCGCCGGCTTCGCCCCGCCGACGCTGCACTCGCTCGGTGCCCGGGTCGCGAGCGGGCTGTCCCGGCGGCTGTTCAACCTCGTGGTGACGAACGTGCCGGGTCCGCAGCAGCCGCTCTACCTCGTCGGTGCCCGGATGCTCGCGACGTACCCGGTCATCCCGCTGGCTCGCACGCAGGCCCTGGCCGTCGGCCTGACGTCCTACGACGGCGGGGTCTACTACGGGCTCAACGCGGACCGCGAGGCGATGGGCGACCTGGACGTCCTCGGCCAGTGCATCGTCGAGTCCCTCGCCGAGCTGCGGGAGAGCGCGCGGTGAGCCGCTGGGGGCTCGTCCTCGGCGGCGGCGGCGTGCTCGGGGGAGCGTGGATGGTCGGTGCGCTGACCGCGCTCGAGGCCGTGCACCGGGTCGACGCGCGCGACGCGGAGGCCATCATCGGGACGTCCGCCGGGTCGGTGATGGCCGCGATGCTCGGGGCCGGGGTGAGCGTCGAGGAGCTGCGTGCGCACCAGATGGGCCGTCCGGTGCGGACGGGACCGCTCGCGGCGGCCGACTGGGACTACGACACCTCGACCGGCGGCCCGCTGCCGCCGTTCCCCAGGCTGACGCCGGGCAGCACCGGTCTGTTCACGCAGAACGTCGGACGGCTGCGCCGGCTGCCGCCGACCGCCGTCCTGTCGGCGTTCCTGCCGGAGGGCCGCGGCCGGCTCGACGCCGTCGGCGGGCTCATCGGCGCGCTCGTGCCGTCCGGCTGGGCACCGCACGCAGGCATCCGGGCGGTGGCGATGGACTACGAGTCCGGCCGACGGGTCGCGTTCGGCGCGCCGGGAGCGCCGGCGGCCGACCTGCGGGAGGCCGTGATGGCCTCGTGCGCGATCCCCGGCTGGTACCAGCCGGTGACGATCGGCGGACGGCGCTACGTCGACGGCGGGGCGTGCTCGGCGACGAACGTCGACCTCGCGGCCGCCCTCGGGCTCGACGAGGTCTTCGTCCTCGCCCCGATGGTGTCGTTCGCGTTCGACCACCCGACGCACTGGCGGGCCAAGGCGGAGCGCCGCTGGCGCGCCCGGGTCACCCGGCGCTGCCTGCGTGAGGTCGCCAAGGTCCACGCGGCCGGCGCCGACGTCACGGTGATCGGCCCCGGCCCAGACGACCTCGAGGCGATCGGTGCGAACCTCATGGCCGTCGAGCGACGTCACCTCGTGCTCGAGACCTCGCTCGTCACGTCGTCCCGGGCCCTCGGCGACCCCGAGCCGCTGCAGCACCTGCCCGACCCCGTCGCAGAGCACGAGCAGGACGTCGGCCCGACCGGGACCGACCCCGACCGCGACGGGGGCTCCGCGCGAGCGAACCTGGAGGAAGCCGGCTGATGCGCGTCTACCTGCCCGTCACGCTGCCGCTGCTCGCTGCGGCCCACGCCGCCGGCGCCGTCCGCCCGGTCGACGTACCGGACCCGTTGCGCAGCAACGGGTCCGGTGCCCTCTTCGGCCACGCCGTCACGCCCGCCGTCCGCGAGTGGTACGTCGAGGGTGACGTCGAGGAGCTCGAGTACGTCGCGCTCAACGACGACCGGGCGGCGTCGGTGAGCCTGCTCGCCGCCGACCCGGACGCCCCCCGCCGCCGTGTCGTCCTGGCCGCCGACGTTCCCGACGCCGCCGTCCGGCCGGGTCCGGGCGACCAGCGCTCGCTCGTCCTCGTCCGCGCGGACGTCACCCTCGCCGACGTCGCGAGCGTGCACGTCGACGAGGCCGGCGTCGCGGCCACCGTCGAGGCCGCCGTCGCCGCGCTGCCGGCCGCGGACGCCGGCGACGACGACGCGCTCTTCGCGCTCGACGAGGCCGAGGCGAACGACCTGCTCTGGTACGACGTCACGGAGATCCCCGACCTCGTGTGACGTCAGCGTCGGCAGCCCCTCACAGCTGCAGCGCCATCCTGACCTCGCCCGCGCAACCGTAGTCCGTGACCCCCGGCGGGACGTCGGTCTCGACGAAACCCTGTGCCGCGTACAGGTTCCGGGCGGCGGCGTTCGCGCGGACCACCCAGAGGGTCAGCCGGCGGGCGCCCTCGGACCGGGCCCGGTCGGCGACGGCGTCGACGAGCCGGGTCGCTGTCCCGCCGCCGCGGGCCGTCGGCGCGACCCACATCCCGACGAGGTGCCGCCCGTCGGCCGGGCCGCCCTCCTCACGGACGAGCGTCGCGCAGCCGACCGGGGAGGCGGTCACGTCGTCGACGGCGAGCAGGGTGCCGCCCGCGGCGGCGCGTTCGCGCCACACCTCCTCGTCGAGGGCCTCCTCGTCGGCGGCCTTCGCGAAGAAGGCGTCCGGGTCGGCGCGCAGCGCGGCGAGCCGCACCTCCCGGACCACCTGCCAGTCCCGCGGGTCGTCGACCCAGCGCAGCGTCACGTCCGTCATGCCCCGAGTCTGCCCTGCCCCGTGCTGAGGACGACGAGCCCGTAGGCCACGGCCCAGCGGTGGCCGAGCGCCCCCCGACCGACGAGCCCGGCCGCGACGTCGGCCCGGCCGACCCCGGAGCCGGCGAGCGCGACGTCGAGCACCCGGAGGAGCTCGGCGTCCCCGGCGACACCGCCGACGAGGACGACCTCGCGACCGGCGGCCCCACCGCCCGCCCGGGCGGTGAGCCGGGCGACGTTGTCGCCGAGGGCCGCGCGCTTGACCCGCAGCCGCAGCGCGCGCCACTCCGACGGGGCGAGGGTCCGGGAGAAGGGGAGCAGCCCTGCCGGTCCGGGCACGACGAGGCTGCCGACCGCGTCGGACGGTGCCGGGCGGTCCAGGAACCGGCGGCCGCCGTCCTCGTCGGAAAGCACGTGCGGCCCGTCGAGCCGGGCGCACGGGCCGCGCTTGACCCAGTCCGCCGCACCGCGCGAGCAGCCGGCGAGCCGGGCGACCGCGGCCGTCACCAGCTCCCCGGCGCCGGCCACGACATGCTCGACGGCGCCCTCCGGCCAGGCACCGGACGGGACGACGAGGTCCACCGTGCCCCCGCCGAGGTCGAGGACGAGGGCGTCCGGCCGCGCGCCGGGCGTCGTCAGCGCCCCGGCGCGGGCCGCGGCGGCCTCCGACGGGGCAGCGAGCACGGGGACGCCGAGGACCCCGCGGACCGCGGCGGCGACGTCGTCCGTGCCGGCCGCGGGGGCGTGCTCCAGCGTCGCGACGACGCGGCCGAGCGGGCCGGGACCGCGTCTGGCCTCCACCTCCCGGGCCACCGCGTCGAGGTCGACGGTCCACGAGTCGACGGTCCACGAGCCGACGGTCGCGCCCCCGGCGTCCTCGCCCTCGCCGGACGTCGCTCGCACGGTCTGCATCGCGGCGGAGCCAGCTGCTGCGGAGCCAGGTGCGGCGCAGCGGCTCCGGGTGGTCCCTGCGTCGAGGCCGACCACCGCGTTCCGGACGTCCGCGAGAGCGCCGGCGGCGGCCACCGCGGCCGGCCGGTCGGCGTCCGCAAGGGCGAACGTGGCCGTCAGCCGCAGCGGGTCGACGACGGCACGGAGCACGCCGTCCGGCGGCGCGACCTCGACGAGCAGTCGCTCGCAGGCCAGCGCCGCCACGTCGTCCACCCCGTCCAGGACCGGCACCCCCGGCGGCAGCCCGGTCACCCGGCGCGTGAGCAGCACGCCCTCGTCCGCGGCGAGGAGCACGGCCGCGACCGGCAGCCCCGCGTCGAGCCGGCGCCCGACCTCGACCGCGGCCTCCCGGTACGTCACCCGCGCCGGGACGACGAGCACGATGCCGTCCGGGTCGCGGGAGCCGTCGGTGCCCTGCACGCCGGCCGGTCCGACCGGTCCGACCGGGTCGACCGGGCCGCCGACCGGGCCGCCCTCCGGCGCCACCGTCACCGGGACCGGGCGGCCGACGCCGGTCCCGGCCCTGCCCGGCGTCCGGACCCCCGCCGCGACGACGACGAGCGGGCGGACGTCGGGTGCGGCCCCCGGCTCGGTGACCGTCGCGGTGTCGACGGCGCGCTGCGGCGCGAGCGCGGCGGCGTCGAGCCGGACCCCGGCCCGGCGGGCGGTCCGGGCCGCGAGCTCGGCTGCGGCCCGGGCCGCGCCGACCGACCCCTTGCGGCCGCGGGTCGGCGCGCGGTCCCAGGCGAGCGGGCGTGGGGGCGCGACGGAGACGTCCGCGAGCACGACCTCCGTCGTCGAGTTGCCGACGTCGATCCCGGCGACGACCCTCACGCCGGGCGCAGCAGCCCGCGCCGGGCGTAGACGGCGGCGGCCTCGCGGACGAGGGCCGCGTTGCGGACGGCGCCGCGACCGGCGAGCGACGCGGCGGCGGCCTCGAGCTCGGTGGCGGACGCCCGCCGGGGGCGGAGCAGCTCGTAGAGTGCGAGCACCTCCTCGTCGGGCACGTCGACGAGCTCGGCCGCCCGTTCGAGGTTCTCGGCGAGCTGCGGGTTCGCGTGCGCGCGGGCGACGTCGGCCTGGTGCCGCAGGGTGTCCGGTGTGATCCGGAAGTCGTCCATCGTGACGGTGCCGGTCCGGACGCCGTCGAGCAGTCCGTCGAGTGCGGTGTCGTGGCCCGCCGTGCCGGCCGGTGCGGCGTCCTCGAGCGGGTCGGACGCGGTCTCGTCGCTCATGCCAGCTCCAGCTCCTCGGGCGGCGTCGGGCCGCAGCAGCCGCGCTCGATCGCCACGAGGGCGACGACCCTCGTGTGGTAGCGCGCCTCGATCGCCTCGTCGGAGTAAGGGTTCCGGGCGGGCTCGGGCGTCGCGCCCTTCGCGTGCCGGGCGGCGTTCGCGCCGAGCAGCCGGTACAGCGGCCCGTCGACGGTGGGGGCCACGCTGTAGAGCTCGAGGTTCGCCAGCGGCGCCAGGTCCCGCCGGTGGATGAGCGCAGTTCCCTTGCCCTGCAGGCCGATCCCGATCCCGGACCCCGCGAGCCGGGCCGCTGTCAGGCCGATGAGGCCGAGGTCCACCGTCGCGTTGACCCGGACGACCCGCCCGACGCAGCCCTCCTCCTCGAGCCCGGCCAGCAGCTCGTCGAGGACGTCGACGACGGCCAGGCCCGACAGCGTCGTCCAGATCGCCCGGCCGACAGCCGGGGACACCCCGATGACGACGTCGCGCGGGTCGGACCCGCCGGCCGCGGCCCGGACGACGCGCAGCGTGTCGCTCGCGCCGTGCGCCTGCTCAGCGCGCAGGTCGGCGACCGATCGCTGCTGCCGGACGGTGTCGATCTCGGTCTGGCGCGGCGCTGTCGGCGTGTACCCGGTGCCGGGACCCGTGTAGTCGTTGGGGTCGGTGACCAGCGAGAGCACCCGGAACGACTCGTCGAAGATCGCCGCCGTCTGCAGGTAGTCGCCACGGACCCGGGCCCGGAGCAGCCCGAGGAGCCTGCGCGCCTCCACGTCGAAGCCGCACGCGTCGAGCGCGGCGACGACGTCGACCATCGTGAGCCCGGTCTCGCGGATCATCCGGGACGCCGCGAGCGGCGCCATCAGGTCGGCGGCCGGCACGTCCTTGGAGCCGGCGGCGTCGATCGCCTGCTCGGCCCAGACGTCGTCGAGGTCCGCGAGGCCGAGATGCCGGTAGACCGCCTGGACCGCGTGGACGGCTCGCCGGCGCAGCCGCGCGACGTCGTCGTGCTGCGCCGTCCGCAGACCGCCGTCGACGCCCCAGTCGCGCTGCATGACGAGATAGTCGTCGAGGTCCTCCGCGTTCCACTGCGAGGGCCCGAACATGTTGTCGTAGCGCTGGATCGAACCGAAGCCGCTGCAGACGAAGTCGCTGCCCGCGAGGAAGATCGGCATGGTGCGTGAGGTCCGGCGCACGTCCGACTCGCTCATGAGTGCGTCGTTGCCCGTGCACGCCTCGAGCCCACGGGCCATCACCATGAGGTTCTCGGCCATCAGGGAGCGGACCCCGCGCGGGACGGCGCCCGCGACGGACGCCGAGTCGATGCCGCCGTTCTGCACCCCCTGGGCGCCGATCGCCCGTGCCAGCGCGACGCAGCGGGACTCCAGGTAGAACATCGAGCGGCCCTCGGCGCCGCCCATGAGGGCCTCCGCGCCGCCGCCGCTCGTGACCCGCATCTTAACCCCGCGCGAAGCGTACGCGCTCGTGAGGAAGGCCTTGCTCCACGGGGTGTCGTCACCGTCGACGAAGATCTGCTCGGTGCCGTACAGCGACACCGTCTCGGCGTACGAGACCAGGCCGCGCATCCCGAGCACGAGCTCGGTGGCCTCCTCGACGGAGCACTGGACGAGGACGCCGGCCGAGCCGACGGCGGCACCGACCGAGACGGCGACGGCGTTCGACGGGGCGTCGCCGAGCACGGGCACCGTGGTCTCGACCTCGCGGAAGCCGAACGCCGCGGCGGTCGCGGCGTCCGCGGCGAGCAGCAGCGGGTCGTCGCTGCGGTTCGTCACGTGCGCCTGGTTGGAGGGCGTGCGCCGGGCTCGCATCTTCGTCATCGCGATCGTCAGCTCGGCCGGCCGCAGGGTGGCGAGCACGCGGGCGAGCTTGGCCGGTGTCGTGCCGGCGACGAGCCGGACGACGGCGTCCCGGGCGACCGCCGGGTCGACGAGCATCCGGGCGAGGCCGACGTCCGGCAGCCCCATCGCCTCGTCGGCGACCGACAGGTCGAGCCCGTGCCGGGCCACGAACTCGTCGACGACGTCGAAGTCGTCCTCGGCGCGGCCGTCGAGCACGACGACCCGGCCGTCGCGGACGACGAGCGAGGGCGCCGGGTCGTCGGGGGAGTCGAACGCGATCAGACCCAGTGCGGCGTCCTCGACGGCGAACCCGTCGAGGTTGACCCGCTGGGCGTCCATGAGGCGGAAGCGCCCGATCCGGGTGCCGCCGGGCCGCCCCGCAGGCACCGCCGTCATGCCGTGGCCTCCTCGAGGGCGAACACGGCGGCCGCAGCGGCCGCGCACGCGACGTCCTCGTCGGCAGCGCCGCCGCTGACCCCGACCCCGCCGACGACCCGGTCGCGCGACCACAGCGGGACGCCGCCGGCGAAGCACACGTAGCGACCGCCGTCCGCGGCGTACATCCCGACGAGCTCGCCGTCCGGCACGACGGCTGCCGTGAGCTCCGCCGTCCGCACCCGGTGCGCGACCGCGGTGTACGCCTTGTCCCGGGCGAGGACGGGCCCGGCGATCTCGGCCCGGTCCATCCGCTGGAAGGCGACGAGGTGCCCGCCGCCGTCGACGACGGCGACGCTGACGAGCGCTCCCACTTCGACGGCCGTGGCGCGGGCCGCCGCGCACATCCGTAGGGCGAGCTCGAGATCGACGACGGTGACGGTCTCGGTGGCCATGAGGGCAAGCCTCCCGCAGCAGGGACGGCGCAGCATGTAGGAGCGGGATGCGAAGGACGAAGGGGACCGGCGGGCGGGTCGGAGGACGGGGGGCGACCGACCCGCCCGCCGGCCGTCGGCGGGCGCTTGCGCGCCGTGGGGGCGCTGTGCGCGTCAGCTGCGCTCGTGCGCCTCCGCGAGGGTCGTCCGGCCGATCTCGCCGTAGGTCTCGGGGTGGCTGCTGCGCAGCCACAGTGCGTACCCGAGGCCGACGAGGAGGGTGAGGACGACGTAGTAGGGCATGAACGTGAAGACCTTCGAGCCCGCGCCGAGGCCGGCGGCGAACTCCCGGTTCTGCCACAGCAGGGTCAGCGCGTAGATCATGCCGGCGCCGCCGACGACCGGGCAGACGAGCGACCACAGGACGTTGCCCGGGTGGACCTTCTTCACGAAGAAGTACGAGATGACGGCCGCCGAGCAGATCGTCTGGACGATGAGGATCATCGCCGTCCCGATGAGCGCGAGGATGCCGTAGAGGTTCACGTACGGCACGAGGTCGGGGGTGTCGACGAGCGTGCCGTTCGCGTCCGGCGCCCGGACCGACGTGAAGGCGAAGAACAGCAGCGTCAGGACGATCGTGATCAGCATCTGGATCCACGACGCGACGGCGGGCGACTGGTGCTTGGGGTTCGTGGACCCGACGGTGTTGCGGACGCCCGCCCACGGGGTCTCGCGGCCCAGTGCGTAGATGTACCGCGAGGCGGCGTTGTGGAAGGCCATGGCGCACGCGAAGGAGCCGAGGACGAGCAGCACCTTGTAGGCGCCCTCAGCGAAGCCGCCGAGGTTGGCGCGCACGAGCGAGAGCCACAGCTCGACGGGCGCCGATCCCGCCGACAGCTCGACCGCCTTGGCCCGGCCCTGGCCGACGATGACCATCCACGACATGAACGTGTAGAAGAGCCCGAGGCCGACGACGGCGATGAGCGTTGCGCGCGGGACGATGTGCGCCGGGTCCTTCGACTCCTCGCCGTAGACCGCGGTCGTCTCGTAGCCGACCCACGACCAGAACGCGAAGAAGATCCCGATGGCGGCGACGCCGGCCGCGGCCGCGGTGCCGAAGGCCGCCTCGTCGAGCGGGGTGAAGGCCGGCGTGATCGGCACGGTCTCGGAGAACAGGTACCCGTCGGGGCCGCCCTTGAAGAGGACCGAGATGCCGAGCGCCCCGAGCAGCAGGACCTCGGAGACCAGGGTCACGCCGAGGACGGCGGCGGTCAGCGTGACCGAGTAGTACGTCAGCACGCCGATGAGCACGGCACCGACCAGTGCGAAGACGAGCCAGTGGATGTTCACGTCGAACGACGTCATGACGGCATCGTGCGCGAAGTACGCGAAACCGCCGATGAGCGAGCCTTCGAAGATCACGTACGCGACGGTCGCGAGCAGGCCCGAGGCCATGCCGGCGACCTGGCCCAGGCCGTGCGAGATGAAGCCGTAGAAGGCCCCGGTCGTAGTGATGTGTTTCGACATCGACACGAAGCCGATGGTGAAGAACGTCAGCACGACGGTGGCGAACAGGAAGCCCGCCGGTGCGCCGAGTCCGTTGCCGTAGCCGATCGCGATCGGCACGTTGAAGCTCATGGCGGTGATCGGCGCGGCGTTCGCGACGGCCATGAACAGGACCGAGACGAGACCGATGGCCCCGGCCCGCAGGCCGGTGTTGACCCGGTGGTCGCCCGGGACGGCTGTTGTGGATGGGTCTTGTGTCGTCACGCGGGCTCCTCGTGTGGGGACGGATCGCCTGGAGCGGGTCTGGAGCGGGTCGGGTGCGCCGGTTCTGGCCGCGCCGACCGTCGCTCTCTTGGTCCCGTGGACCATGCCGAACGGTGCACCAAAGCGGCGACCATTTCAAGACCCCTGGGCGAAGGGGCCGGACGGCATGACCGCGGGTGCGCGGCCGTAACCGCCCGCTGCGACATCTGTGACCAGGTGAAGCACCGTATGCCGATAGTCAGACCGAAGGGGTTGTTCTGGTATGGCTTTTCGGTATGCTCTGCCTCCGCGCGGATCGACGGGGTGACGGCGCGGGAGAGGTGGACGATCGGATGGGACAGCCGGCCGGACGGGAGGGTCGCCGCGACGTCACGAACGTCGAGGCCGCCGCCGGGCGCGACGGCGTCGAGCGGGTGTCCGCCGCCGCCGAGCAGCTCGGCTTCACGAGCAAGGCCGATGTCCTCGCGAAGTCGCAGGAGTTCTGGAACCCCGGCAAGACGCAGTTCTGGGTCGGAACCGGCGTCGACCTGGTCATCGACCGCCGCGAGGGCTACTTCATCTACGACATGTCGGGCAAGCGGCTCGTCGACGTGCACCTCAACGGGGGCACGTACAACCTCGGGCACCGCAACGCAGAGGTCGTGCGGGCCGTCACCGCAGCGATGCAGCACTTCGACATCGGCAACCACCACTTCCCGTCGATGGCCCGCACGGCGCTGGCCGAGGCTCTCGTGCAGACCGGTCCGGCGGGTATGAGCAAGGTCATCTACGGCTCCGGGGGCGGCGAGGCGATCGACATCGCGCTCAAGACCGCCCGGCACACGACGCAGAAGCGCAAGATCGTCTCGATCGTCAAGGCCTACCACGGGCACACCGGGCTCGCCGTCGCGACCGGGGACGAACGGTTCTCCGAGCTCTTCCTCTCCGACCGGCCGGAGGAGTTCGGGCACGTGCCGTTCAACGACCTCGACGCGATGGAGGCCGCCCTGCGCGGCCGGGACGTCGCCGCGGTCATCATGGAGACGATCCCCGCCACCTACGGCTTCCCGCTGCCTGATCCCGGCTACCTCGAGGGCGCCAAGACGCTGTGCGAGCGGTACGACGCGCTCTACATCGCCGACGAGGTCCAGACCGGCCTCATGCGGACCGGCGAGCTGTGGGCCGTCAGCAAGCACGGCATCACCCCGGACATCCTCGTCAGCGGCAAGGGGATCTCGGGCGGGATGTACCCGATCGCGGCGGTCCTCGTCAGCGAGCGCTGCGCGGGCTGGCTCACCGAGGACGGCTTCGGCCACATCTCGACGTTCGGCGGGGCCGAGCTCGGCTGCATCGCCGGACTCAAGTCGCTGGAGATCTGCACCCGCCCGGAGACCCGCTCGATGGTCCACTACATCTCCGGCTTCATGGGCGACGGCCTGCGCGAGATCCAGGACACCTACCCGGACTGGTTCGTCGGCGTCCGGCAGAACGGCGTCGTCATGGGGCTGGAGTTCGACCATCCCCAGGGCGCCATGTACGTCATGCGCAGGCTCTACGAGGGCGGGGTCTGGGCGATCTTCTCCACGCTCGACCCGCGGGTCCTGCAGTACAAGCCGGGCATCCTGCTGTCCGCCGAGCTCTGCGAGGAGCTGCTCATGCGGACCGAGACGGCCATCGGCCTGGCCCGGGACGACGCGGCGCGCGACGGGTGGCGGGCCGGGGCCCGGACGGCGTCGCCGTCGGCGCCCGCGGCGGTGGTCGCGATGCCTTCGGCCACGATGCCTTCGGCCGCCCTGCCGTCGGCCGCGATGCCGGTGGCCCGGCAGGTCCCGGTCCGGACGGGGGTGCGGCGATGACGAGCGGTCTGCTCGACGGACCCCTGGGAGACGCCGTCCTCACCGAGCCGGCCGGCGTGCCCCGCGGCCGGGCGATGCTCGAGCGGGCCGAGTGGGCCGCGCGCGCGTTCGCCCGGTTCGACGCGTCGAGCGTCGAGGTCATCGTGCGCGCCGCGGCGCAGGCCGCCGCCGCGCACGCCGACGACTTCGCCCGCCGGGCCGTCGAGGAGACGGGCTTCGGCGTCGTCGAGCACAAGCGGCTCAAGAACCTCGCCTGCTCGACGGGGCTGGTCGACGCCTACGCCGGCCACGACTACGTGAGCGTGCGGGTCGACGTCGACGCGAAGGTCGTCGAGATCCCGCGGCCGGCCGGTGTCGTCCTCGCGCTGACGCCGTCGACGAACCCCGTCGCGACGGTCTTCTTCAAGGTCCTGCTCGCCCTCATGACCCGCAACGCGGTCGTCGTCTGCCCGCACCCGCTCGCGAGGTCGGTGTGCTCGGACGCCGCGCGGGTCCTCGCCGAGGCCGCAGTGGCCGCGGGCGCCCCGGACGGGTGCGTCCAGTGGGTCGAGGAGCCGTCGGTCCCGCTGCTCAACGCGCTCATGACCGACGAACGGACCGATGTCGTCGTCGCGACCGGCGGCACGTCCGTCGTCCGTGCCGCGTACCGCAGCGGCAACCCGGCGATCGGCGTCGGCCCGGGCAACGTGCCGGTGCTCGTCGACGCGACGGCGGACCTCGCCGCCGCGGCCCGGCGGATCGTCGACAGCAAGAGCTTCGACAACTCGGTCCTCTGCACGAACGAGAGCGTCCTCGTGGTCGAGGACGCGTGCGCCGATGCCCTTGTGCGCCACATGCGGCGCGAGGGCGCCCACCTGCTGGCGGACGACGAGCGCGACCGGGTGCGCGACCTGCTGTTCCCCGGCGGCGTCTTCGACGCCTCCTGCGTCGGGGTCGACGCCGCGACGCTCGCGGCCCGCGCCGGCGTCCGCGTGCCCTCCCGGACGCGGGTGCTCCTCGCCCCGTTCGCCCTCGTGGTGCCCGAGGAGCCGCTCGCGCACGAGAAGCTCTGCCCGGTGCTCGGCGTCGTCCGGGTGCCCACGGCCCGGCGCGGGATCGAGGCGGCGCGGGCGGTCCTGCGGATCAGCGGGGCCGGGCACTCGGCGGCCGTGCACTCGACGGACGCGGGCACGGTCCTCGCGTTCGGCGCCGCGGTCCGGGTGCTGCGGGTCAGCGTCAACGTCGGGGCGAGCCTCGGCGGCGCGGGCCTCGAGACGAACCTCGCGCCGTCCATGACGATCGGCACCGGGTTCTTTGGCCGGTCGAGCGTCGGTGAGAACCTCGAACCGCGACACCTCGTCAACCTCACGCGGCTGGCCTGGAACGCCGACCTCGCGGTCCTCCTGCCGGACGTCGTGGCGTCCGGTGCGGTGGACGACGTCTGGTCGCCGCCGCAGGGCCCGGTTCCCGCCTACCCGCAGGCGTCGAACCTCGCCGCACGCGAGTCGGCCGGCGGGTTGTCGGGCCCCGGGGCCGGTCACCGGAACGGCTCCGACGACGCGGCCGGTCGCGAGCCGCTCGACGCCGACGCCGCCGAGCTCCGTGAGGAGATCCGGCGGATGGTGGTCGAGGAGCTGCGCCGGATCGTGAAGGGCTGACGGCGTGGCCGAGCTGAGGTCGTTCATCTTCATCGACCAGCTGCAGCCGCAGACGATGTGCTACCTCGGCACCTGGGTCCGCGGCTCGTTGCCGCGGCGCGGGATGGCCGCCCAGGTCGTCGAGGTCGCGCCAGGCCTCGACATCGAGCCCCTCACCGATGTGGCCCTCAAGTATGCCCGCGTCCAGGCCGGGATCCTCGTCGTCGAGCGGCAGTTCGGCTACCTCGAGGTGCACGGCTCGACCGACGAAGTGCGGGCGGCGGCGTCCGCGGTCCTCGAGGCCCTCGATGCGGACGCGGGGGACGCCGCCGCGCCGCGGGTGCTCGCGTCCCGGATCGTCACGTCGCTGGACCCGCAGCACGCGTTCCTCGTCAACCGCAACAAGATCGGGTCGATGGCGCTGGCCGGCGAGAGCCTCTTCGTGCTGGAGATGCAGCCCGCGTCGTACGCGATCCTCGCGACGAACGAGGCCGAGAAGGCCGCCGACGTCAAGGTCGTCGACTACCGGATGATCGGTGCGACGGGCCGGGTCTACCTCTCCGGCCGGGAGGCGGACGTCCGGTCGGCCGCCGAGGCCGCCGAGGCCGCCCTCGCCGGGGCGCTCGCGGGGGCGGGCCGATGACCCTTCCCGTCGACCGTGAGGAGCTGCGGGCGCTCGTCCGCGAGGCGCTGCGCGACGCGCTGCCCGAGCTCGTCGCCGCGTCGGTCACGACCACGACGAACGGCACGACGACCGCCCCCGGCCCGCGGGTCGAGGTCGTCCGGGTCACCGACGACGCCGACCTCGCCGCGTTCGCCACCAGGGTGCTCGACCTCGCCGACGACGTGAGCTCCGGCCGGGTCGGGTTCCGGCTGGCCGGCGCGGCACCGGCCGGCGCGGCACCGGCGCCCCGACCGGCGGCCGAGCACCGGATCGACACCGGTGCCGTGTCGGAGCGGCACGTCCGCGCCGCCGAGCGGGCCGGTACCCGGCTCGTCCTCGGGCCGCGTGCCGTCCTCACCCCACTGGCCCGGGACCGCGCTCGCGCGTCCGGCGTCGAGATCGTCCGCGAGACCCCCGACAGGAGGCACTGATGCTGCGTGCACGCGTGGTCGGCAACGTCTGGTCGACGCGCCGGCTCGGCGAGATCCCGAACGGTGCCTTCCTCGAGGTCGAGGCGGACGGCGGCGGCCGTCTCGTCGCGTTCGACGTCCTCGGCACCGGGATCGGGGAGAGCGTCCTCGTCGCGACCGGCTCCGTCGCGGCGTCCTGGTTCCAGACGGCGGGCGCGGCCGCCGGGGCCCCGCCCCGTCCCGCGCCGCCGATCGATGCGCTCGTCATCGGCTCGATCGACGAGCGGGCGCCCGACGGCACCAGCCCGACCAGCCCGACCAGCCCGACCAGCCC
>DAIOGQ010000038.1:19046-19967 GCA_036745175.1 Kineosporiaceae bacterium | reverse complement strand
GGTCTCCGCAGCGCGCGTGGACGGCGCACCCGACGGGGTCGGGGCGGACGTCGTGACGCTGGGCGCCGCAGACGTCCCGCTCGGCGCGGACGTCGCTGCGCCGCCGGCCGAGCCGTCGGAGCAGGCACCGAGCGTCGCGGCGACGAGCGTGGCCACGATCATCAGGCCGGGTCGGCCGGGTCGGCCGGGGCGGGACGGCGCGGGGTCAGCGGTCGGCGGTTGCACCGTCCGACGGTACGACGCGGCTCCCGCCGTCCGCGCGCCGGGCGCCTCCGGCGGCCCGCTGCGACCGACGACGGGCGTGGCCGCTGTCCTGGTCGTTGCCGGGTCGTTGCCGGGTCGCTGCCGGGTCGCTGCCGGGTCGCTGCCGGGTCGCTGCCTGGTCGCACGACGTCCTCGGGCCCCCTGACGCCTGTCTCAGTGCTGTCCGGACCGCGGCGCGTCCGGCCGGTAGCCTGCGGCGGTGCCCGCCTCCCCGTTGTCCCCGCGCCGCGTCGTCACCGTCCCCGACGAGCGCTGGCTCGACCTGTGGCCCGACGGCTCCAGCCCGCTCGACGTCGTCCTGTGGCCGATGGACGACGACCTGCCGTCCGGAGCGCTGCCCCCCGGCGGCACCGGCCCCGACCTCGTCGTCCTGCCGTACATGGACGCCGGCGCCGCCCTGGCGCGGCTGCGGACGATCGACGGGCTCGCTGTCGTCCAGACCCTCACCGCGGGCTACGACGACGTCCTGCCGCACCTGCCGAAGGACGTGACGCTGTGCACGGCGGCCGGCGTCCACGACGCCTCGACGGCCGAGCTCGCCGTCGGGCTCGCGATCGCGGCGCTGCGCGGGTTCGGCGACTTCGCCCGGGCCCAGACCGAGGGCGCCTGGCGCCCGGGGACCCGATCACTGCGCGGATCAGCCCGTTCCTCCTGGCG
>DAIOGQ010000038.1:0-19036 GCA_036745175.1 Kineosporiaceae bacterium | reverse complement strand
GCCCGGGGACCCGCCCGGCCCTGGCCGGCCGGCCGCTGCTGCTCCTCGGCGGCGCCGGCAGTGTCGGCGGCGCGATCGCCGACCGGTTCACGCCGTTCGAGGTCGGGCTGACCCGGGTCGCGGGCCGGGCCCGGGACGACGAGCGCGGCCACGTGCACGGCGTCGACGAGCTGCCCGCGCTGCTACCGGCGCACGACGTCGTCGTGCTCGCCGTCCCGCTGACCGACGCGACACGCGGCGTCGTCGACGCCGCGTTCCTCGCCGCCCTGCCGGACGGCGCCCTGCTCGTCAACGTCGCGCGCGGTCCCGTCGTCGTCACCGACGCGCTCGTCGCCGAGGTGACGTCCGGCCGGCTGCTCGCCGCACTCGACGTCACCGACCCCGAGCCGCTGCCCACCGACCACCCGCTGTGGCGCGCACCGGGGGTGCTCATCAGCCCGCACGTCGGCGGGGACACGACCGCGTTCCCGCCGCGGGCGCGCCGGCTGCTGCGCGAGCAGTTCGACCGCTGGGCCGCGGGCGAGCCGCTCGCGAACGTTGTCGCCGGCCCGCAGCGCTGACGGCGCGCGGCGGCCGTCCGGCAACCTCTCTCAACGCAGCCCCGCCGCCACGGCGTCGTGAGGGGTGAGGCCGCGGCACGCGGGCTCCCGGGCCCCGGTCCGTGAGGTGGTGCAGAGATGGGGTGTCGGTGGCGCAGGACGAGGACTTCCATGCGTTGGTCCAGTCCCGGTGGCCTGCGCTCGTGCGGTACGCCTACCTGCTGACCGGCGACCTCGGCCACGCCGAGGACGTCGTGCAGGTCGCGCTCGAGGCGACGTGGCGCCGGTGGCGGCACGTGCGGACCGACCGGCCCGAGGTCTACGTGCGGACGGCGATCGCCCGTCGCGTCGTGTCCCGGCACCGGATGCTCCGGCGCCGCATCGGCGAGGCCGCGCTGACGGCGGCGACACCCGAGCCAACGGGCGGGCCGCGTGACCCCGGCGAGTCGGCCGCGTCCCGCGAGCTCGTCTGGCGCGAGCTGCGCGCGCTGCCGCCCCGGATGCGGGCCGTCGTCGTCCTGCGGGTCTGGGAGGACCTGTCGGAGGAGGACACCGCAGCAGTGCTCGGCTGCTCGACCGGATCGGTGAAGAGCCAGCTGTCGCGGGCGATGGTCCGGCTGCGGGAGCGGGCGGCGCTGCGCGAGGCCGTCGGGCTGCCGGTGGCGATGACGCCTCACGACGGGACGGCCCGGCGATGACGAAGGAGGGACCGTGATGGACGAGCTGACCCTGGTGCGGGAGGCGCTCGACGACGTTGTCGCCGGGCTGACCCCGCGGCCGCCGAGCCGGGCCGACATCGATGCCGCCCTGCGCCGGGTGCGCCGCCGGCGGCGGTTCGCCCGGGCGGGCACGACGGTCGGCTCGCTCGGCGCGGTCGCGGCGTCCGTCGCGGTGCTGCAGGTGGGGCTGGTCTCCCTGCCGGCGTGGGCGCCTGCGGTCCCGATCAGCGCCGGTCCCTCGGCGCTCTCGGAGCAGTCGACGAAGGGCTCGCTCGCGGACGACGCCACATTCCTCGCCTCGCTCCGCGAGAAGGTCGCGACGATCGACAACGCCGAGAGCGGTGGTGAGCGGTGGCGTGCGCCGTCCGCGGACCGGGTCGACGTCCTCTACGCGGGCGACGTCGGCGGCTACCGGGTCGCGCTCGTCGAGACGCCGCTGCGCTGGGGTGCCGTCGAGGCCCGGCAGCAGATCTGGTACCTGGGCGTCCGGGGGGCACCGGCCGGCGAGTTGCTGGAGGGGCAGAGCAACGGACCGGAGGAGGTCGCCGTGAGTGCCGTCGGTCGCGACAGCCTGCCGCCCGAGGTGGGTGTCGAAGGGGCGGCCGGGGTCGTCGTCGCGGCGACGACGGAGCCTGTCGAGCTCCTCGGGCCCGCCCGGGTCAGCGCGGACGGCAACGTGACGTGGCCGGCGACCCGGCTGACGCCGTCCGAGCCGGGCGCGTGGGAGGTGTCGCTCGCCGAGGGCGCCGCCCGTGCGTTCCTCCGGGTCGGCGACATGTACCCGGTCCCGGTCGGCGACGTCGGCTCGAGCAGTCCGTCCGCGGCCGACCGTGACGCCCTGCTCGCGGGGGTGCGTCCCGCGGTGCGTACGGGCGCCCCCGACGACGCCCGGCTCGCCGAGAGCGTCTCGGTGGCGCAGTACTCCTCGGGACTCGCGGTCGCAGGCTCGACCCGTCGCCTCGTCTGGAGCGGCGAGCTGACCGGGTCGGCGTTCGACGTCGTCGAGGTGACCGCCCCGTCGGGCGGGCGCGTCGTCGTGGCAGTCATGAGCTCCACCGACGCTGCGGAGCCTGGCGCGCGCCCCGTCGCCGTGACGTCGGTCGCCACGGACAGCGAGCCTGCCATGGCCTGGCTCTTCGGGGGCGGGACGGTCTCGGTGCCCGGCTCGACCGTGGTCGGGCTGGTCGGACCACGGGACGCCGTGGCTGCGCGGGTCACCGCACCGGACGGAACGACGTCCGACGTCCGGCTCACCGAGGGGGTCGGAGCGGGCGCCGGCCCGGCCGCGGCGTCCGTCGCCTTCCTCGGCGCAGACGGTGAGGTGCTCGCCCGAGCCCAGGTCACCCAGCCGGGCGCGGAGACCGCGCTCTACCCGCCGGAGTTCCTCGCACCGGGCCGGTGAGTGCCGGCCCGGTGAGTTCCAGGCCCGGGTGAGGTCACAGTCCCGAAGCCGGTGCCGGCCGGGCCCGAGGGTCCGGCCGGGCCCGGCCGTCCCGGTGGGCAGTCCTGCGCCGGGATCGTTGTCCGCCGGGTATGGCGACCTGTCGGTCGCCGGGAGTTGGATGTAGGCCATGACACTGGTTCTCGCCGTCGGGACCCGCAAGGGTCTGTTCCTCGCGCACAGCTCGGACGGGGCCGAGTGGTCGGTGGACGGGCCGCAGTACCTGATGAGGGAGATCGCTGCCGTCGGGTTCGTCGACCCACCCGACGGCGCTGACGGTGCGGCCGGCGCGGTGCCGCGGCTGCTCGTCGGCGTCCGGAGCGAGCACTGGGGGCCGACCGTCGCGCACTCCGACGACCTCGGCCAGACCTGGGTGGAGTCCGAGCGCGGCGCCGTCCGGTTCCCCGAGGGCACGGACGCCGCCCTCGCACGGGTCTGGCAGCTCCAGGCGGACCCCGGGAGGCCGACGCGGGTGTGGGCCGGCTGCGAGCCGACGTCGCTGTGGGTCAGCGACGACTCGGGGGAGTCCTTCGGGCTCGTCCGCGGGCTGTGGGACCACCCGCACCGGCCGACGTGGGAGCCGGGCTTCGGCGGGGCTGCGGTGCACACCGTCGTGCCCGACGCCACGGACGCTGACCGGGTGCTCGTCGCGATGAGTGCCGGCGGGGTCTACGTGACCTCGGACGGCGGCACGTCGTGGGCACCGAGCAACTCGGGGATCTCGGCGTACTTCCTGCCCGACCCGAACCCCGAGTACGGCCAGTGCGTGCACAAGGTCGCCGCGGACGCGTCCGGCGCCGCTGTGCTCTACGCGCAGAACCACCACGGGGTCTACCGGTCCGACGACGCCGGTGCGACGTGGGCGTCGATCGCCGACGGCCTGCCGAGCGACTTCGGCTTCGTCATGCTCGCGCACCCGACCCGGCCCGGGACGGTCTGGGTGCTGCCGCTCGAGGCCGACGCGCGCCGGGTGCCACCGAAGGGGCGGCTGCGGCTGCACCGCAGCAGGGACGGCGGTCGCTCGTGGTCCGAGGTCGGCGACGGACTGCCCGACCAGGCCTGGACGGCGGTCCTGCGCGACGCGGCGTGCATCACCGGCCGCGATGATGACACGGCGCCCCTCGTCGCGTTCGGGACCCGGGACGGATGCGTGTACGCGAGCACCGACGAGGGCGAGTCCTTCACCCAGGTCGCGGCCCACCTGCCCGACGTGCTGTCCCTGCGCGCCGCCGTCGTGCCGTGACGTCCGACGGGCGTGGTGCCGGGTCCGGCGGGGCGGGGTCCGCTGGGGCGGGGTCCGCTGGGGCGGGGTCCGGTGGCGCGGGGTCCGGTGGCGCAGGGTCCGGTGGCGCAGGGGGCGGTGGGGCAGGTCCTGCTGGTGCGGAATCCGGTGGGGCTGGGGTCGGCGGCGCAGGGTCTGCTGAGGTGGGGGTCGTCGTCGTGCTGCCGGCGGCCCTGCGCGACGATGCGGGCGGCGCCTCGACGGTGACCGTGTCGGTTCCCGCCGCCGGCCGGGCGACGGTGCGCGCGGCGCTCGACGCGCTCTCCGCCGCACACCCCCGCCTGGAGCGCCGCCTCCGCGGCGAGCGCGGCGGCCTGCGTCGGCACGTGAACGTCTTCGTCGGCACGGACGACACCCGCGGCCTGCTCGGCCAGGACACCCCGGTCCCCCCGGGCGCCGAGGTGCTCGTGCTGCCGAACGTCGCCGGCGGCTGACACCGGTCTGCGGATCGGCCGGACCGGCCCCGCCCGGGACGAGCATGCAGCGATGAATGCATGGCAGCAGTTGTGATCACCCATGCCGCCATACATTCAGCGCTGCACTCATCAGGAAGCGGGTCGCTCGACAGGTCGCAGAGGTGGGCTGCTGCGGGGGTGGGCCGGTGCAGGGTGGGCCGGTGCAGGGTGGGCGACGCGGCTCGGACCCTCCCCGCGGTGGACATCCAGCCGACCGTGACTCGTCCACAGCAGTGCCCGACGTCCCACCGTCCACAGGGACGGGGCGGCGCACCACGAGGCTCCGGCTCGTCCAGCGATGATCCAGCGGTGGAGATCTCGCCCGCGCTGAAGGCTCTCATCGGTCGGCAGGACGGGCTCGTGCATCGGCGGCAGCTGCAGGACCACGGTGTCACGGACGAGGCGATCCGCTGGGCGCTCGGGCGACACTGGCTGATGGTCCTGCCCGATGTCGTCGCGACGACGACCGGCCGGCTCGACGCGCGGCAGCGGCTGGTGGCCGGGGCGCTGTACGCCGGCCGGGACGCCCTGCTGTCCGGAGCGTCGGCCGCCCGCTGGCACGGGCTCACGTCGCCGGCGCGCACGGACCACCTGCGCTTCCTGGTGCCGGCGCACAGGTCGGCGCGAGGGGCGGGCCCCGTGCTGGTGACGCGGACGAGCCGACCGGACGAGCACGCCTGGCACCGGCCGCCCCTGGCGGTGTGCGCTCCCGCGCGGGCGGTGGGCGACACCGCGCGGTCGACGCTGTCGATCGACGACGCGACGGCCCTCGTCGTCGAGGCCGTGCAGCGAGGCGTCGTACGGCTCGACGACCTTCGGCACGAGCTCGAGGCGGGGGGTCGCCGCCACAGCAGAGCGCTTCGTCGAGCACTGGCGACTGCCGAGCTCGGCGTCTGGTCCCTGCCGGAGAGCGGCCTCATCGAGGTGCTCGACCGCAGCAGCGAGCTGCCGACCATGATGGCCAACCCGGTGCTCGTGACGGCCGACGGCACCCGGCTGCCGACACCTGACGGCTGGCTCGACGACGTCGGTCTCGCGATCCAGGTGCACTCGCTACGGTGGCACGCGCTCGGCGCCGACTGGGAGGGGACCGTCAGCGGCGACACCGTCTACCTCGAGCACGGCATCACGGTCGTCGCTTTCACGCCGAGCCGGATCGCGAGCGACCCCGCGTGGGTCAGGCAGCGGGTGGAGCGCATCCACGCGACGCTGCAGACCGGCCCGCGCCCCACCGTGACCGCTCGGCCTCGGATCAGCCTGGTGACCGCCCCATGACGATCCGCGCCCTCGAGAACGCAGCCATGAAGGTATGACGGCAGGGGTGGTGACCCCCGCCGTTATACATTCACCTCGACAGTCATCGCAGCGGCCGCAGGTCAGGCGGCCGCCTCAGTCGGTGTCGTCGTCGACCCAGTCGAACGTGCGTGTGACGGCCTTCTTCCATTGGCGGTACCGCTTCTCCCGCAGCGCGTCGGCCATGCCCGGCTCCCAGCGGCCGCCCTCGGACCAGTTCTTGCGCAGGTCGTCCTCGTTCTGCCAGTAGCCGACCGCCAGCCCCGCGGCGTAGGCGGCGCCGAGGGCGGTCGTCTCGTTGACCTTCGGCCGCACGACGGGCACGCCGAGGATGTCGGACTGGAACTGCATGAGCGTGGAGTTGACGACCATGCCGCCGTCGACCTTGAGCTCGGTGAGCTCGACGCCGGAGTCGGCGCGCATCGCGTCGACGACCTCGCAGGTCTGGAACGCGGTGGCCTCCAACGCGGCCCGGGCGATGTGGCCCTTGTTCACGTAGCGGGTCAGGCCGACGAGGGCGCCGCGGGCGTCCGAGCGCCAGTACGGCGCGAAGAGGCCCGAGAACGCGGGCACGAAGTAGGCGCCGCCGTTGTCCTCGACCGTCTTCGCCAGCTCCTCGATCTGACCCGTCGAGGTGATCATCCCGAGGTTGTCGCGCAGCCACTGGACGAGCGACCCGGTGACGGCGATCGAGCCCTCGAGCGCATAGACGGGGTCCGCGTCGCCGATCCGGTAGCAGACCGTCGTCAGCAGGCCGTGCTCGCTCGTGACCCGCTCGGTCCCGGTGTTGAGGAGGAGGAAGTTGCCCGTCCCGTAGGTGTTCTTGGCCATGCCGGGGTCGAAGCAGACCTGGCCGAACGTCGCGGCCTGCTGGTCGCCGAGGTCACCGGCGAGCGGCACGCCGGTGAGAAAGCCACCCGTGCGGCCGCTGCCGTAGACCTCCGACGACGAGCGGATCTGCGGCAGCATCGACATCGGGATGCCCATCTCGCCGGCGATGTCCTCGTCCCACGCGAGCGTCGACAGGTCCATGAGCATCGTGCGGCTCGCGTTCGTCACGTCCGTGACGTGGACGCCGCCGTCGACGCCGCCGGTCATGTTCCACAGCAGCCACGTGTCGGTGTTGCCGAACAGCAGGTCCCCGCGGTCGGCGGCCTCGCGCGCGCCGTCGACGTTGTCGAGGACCCAGCGGATCTTCGGCCCGGAGAAGTACGTCGCGAGCGGCAGGCCCACGGTGCCCTTGTAGCGATCGGCGCCACCGCCGAGCGCCGCCAGCGAGTCGCAGATCTGCTGCGTGCGGGTGTCCTGCCAGACGATCGCGTTGTACACGGGGGCGCCCGTCGTCCGGTCCCAGACGACGGCCGTCTCGCGCTGGTTCGTGATGCCGACGGCAGCGATGTCGCGCGCGGTCACGTTCGCCTTCGCGAGGGCGCCGGCGACGACCTCCCGGGTGTTGTCCCAGATCTCCGCGGGGTCGTGCTCGACCCAGCCCGCCCTCGGGAGCACCTGCCGGTGCTCCATCTGGTCGAGCGACACCACGGTCCCGGCCCGGTCGAAGAGCATGCACCGGGTGCTGGTCGTCCCCTGGTCGATGGCTGCGACGTAGTCGGACATCGTCGTCCTCTCGCTCGGTCACGGCGGGTCGGCCGGGTCGAGCCTACGGCGGTCGTCGGGCGGCCGCGCCGCCGCCACAGCTCCCGGACCTTCGGCCCGGCACTCACGCGAGCGCCCGGGAGAGCCGTCCGGCGACGACGCGAACGAGGGTGCCGACCACCTCGGTGAGGACGCTCTATTCCGACGCACGTGACGTCGGCTGCCAACCGGCGGCGCTGCGCGCCTCGTCGTACCGGCGCAGGACGAGTCCGGCGAGCAGCGGGTGGGGCGCGAGCGGGGCGGTGACCCGGTCGGCGCCGAGCCGGGCCAACCGGTCGGCGAAGACGCCCCCGGAGAGCAGGTAGGTCGCCAGTGCCACCCGGCGGCCCTCGGCCCGGAAGGCGGCGACGGCGTCGGCGACGGTCGGCTCCGCGGCCGACAGGTACGCAGCGGTGACGGGTGCCGCGATCCGTTGCGCGACAAGGGCTGCGACCGTCTCGACCGCCGCGACGGCACGGTCGTCGCTCGACCCGGCAGCGGCGAGGACGACGGCCTCGTCCGGGTCCGTCTCCCCGCTCGCGGCAGCGTGCCGCGTCGCCGGGCCGGCTGCCGGCCGGTGCGCCTGCGCGAGCCGTTCGACGAGGACGTCGGCGAGGACGTCGTCCGGTCCGAGCGCCGCCGCGGCCACGGCGAGGCCGCCGGACGCAGCGACCGCGCGCATGACGTCGGTGCGGACGTGGTAGCCGGCCGACAGCAGCAGCGGCACCACGACGCACCGGCGGCCCGCCTGCACCAGCCGCCCGACGACGTCCGGCAGCGCGGGTCGCTGGACGTCGATGCTCGCCGCCACGACCTCGAGCCCGGGCCGCGACGCCGCGACGTCGAGGCGCAGCCGGGCGACGGCGCCACGGCCACCGGCGTCCCGCGTGCCGTGCCCGCAGCCGACGAGCACGGGCGCGTCGTCGTCGGGCACCGCCTCATCCTGCCCGTCCGTCACCATGATCGGCGACCGCGAGCACGAGGGTGGGCAGTTGGCCACCCCTGAGGTCGCGCAGCCGCGACCTTCGAACCCGCCGGCTACGTCACCGGAGCGTGACCATCCCGAAGTCCACGGCGCGGTTGTCGCCGTAGAGCAGCAGCAGGCCGGACTGCGTCGACTCGCCCGCGGCCGGGTTCCTCGACACCGCGAGCGGCGTCGTCGAGGAGGGATCGACGTAGGTGACGGACGCCGTCCGGTACTTCGCCGCGCCGACCGTCCACGTCATGCCGTCCACGCTGTCCGTGACGAGTCCGCTGAAGTAGTTGTCGCCGGCGATGACGTCGAAGTCGAACGTGTCACCCTGCTCCAGGCCGAGGGCCGACAGCGGTGCCATGAGGGCCTGGGTCGCGCCGTCGAAGTCCGCCTGGTTGTAGAAGTACGTCGCCGCGGTGTCCTTCGCCAGGTCGATGACGGTGACGACGCTCTGGCCCGACGTGTCGAACCCGCCGAGCTCCTCGGTGATGACGGCGAAGTCGGCGGTGCCGTCGCGGTCGGTGTCGACGTCGACCTCGTACGCCCGCGGGTAGAGCGGGATCCGTGCCCGCCGGTGGTCGGCGACGGCGAACTGGATGAGGTCGTCGTCCGGCGAGTCCCAGACCCCGACGGCCGCCAGGTCGACGAGGGCGACGTTCGAGCCGGCCGAACCGGGCTGCCCGGCCGCGGGGAGCGGCTGCTTCCGGCTGGTCCCGGTCAGGCCGAACACCGTGACGTCGCTGCCGGCCGCTGCCGACCGGTTGCGCAGGGCCACCGACGTCCCGGCGGTCCGGACGGTCGCGGACGTCGGCCCGGAGACGTCCGCCGCGGCGCGGGGGAGCACCTGCCACCCGAGGTGGACCGTCTCGGCACCCGACGTCGCCGTGACGAGACCGTCGAACTCCGGGGCGTTGAGGTCGGTGCCCGCCCCGGTGAGGCCTGCCGTGAACGTGAAGGGCCACGGGCGGAGCAGGCCGGGCCGGACCGTGAGCCTCACCGGCACCGTGCGGGACGAGCGGGCCGGCACCGAGACCGACGCCGGGACCGTGACGGTGACGGCACCGGTCGCGGCGTCCGCGGCGTCACGGAACGACGACGACAGCGCGTAGGTCTTCCGGGTGCCGCTGGTGTTCCGCAGCGCGACGTCGACGGTCTTCGACCAGGCCGTGGTGGCCCGCGGCATCCCGTAGGACAGGTTGCCCGCCGCTTGCGTCGTGTTGGCGAGGACGCCCGCCGCGCCGAGAGCCGTGTCGGCCCGCACCTCGCCCGCCCCGATCCGGGTGACCGGCGTCGGGTAGGCGACGCCGTTCACGTCGAGGGACTTGTTGTCGGGGTCCGCCCCGTTGAGCAGCCGCGACTTCACCGTGGCCGGGGTCGCGGCGGGGAACTTCTGCAGGACGAGGGCGGCGACGCCGCTGACGGTCGGTGCGGCACCCGAGGTGCCACCGAACTCGGTCTCGCCGGTGCCGGTGCCGACCTCGGCCGACGACCAGGCCCCGGGGGCCCCGAGGTCCGGCTTGACCCGGGCGTCGGAGATCCGCGGGCCGCGGGCCGAGGTGCCGACCATGTGGTTCGGCAGCGTGACGGCGTCGGCCGGGTCGATGGTCACGCTCACGGCGCCGCGCACGATCGCCGCGGTGAGGACGGTGCCGGCCTCGAGCGAGATCGTGTAGGTCGGGACCGTGACGGTCCCGCCGCCGAAGCCGAACGACGGCGGCTCGCCGTCGAGGTTGTTGTGGATGACGACGGACGACGCGCCGGCGGCCGAGGCGTTCGACGCCTTGACCGACGCCGCGCAGGCGCCACGGGCGATGAGCGCCACGGCACCCGCCGGGAAGGTCGCGAAGTCAGCCGGCTCGCAGCCGGTGGGCACGCTGGGCCGCACGAGCGGGCCGGTCACGGCTCCGGTCGGGGCCGGCGACCAGCCCTGGAGGACCGAGTAGCGCACGGTGTTGCCGGGCAGGTCGGGGATCTGCGGGCTGTCGACGGTGATCGGGAAGATCCGGTCGTTCGGCAGCGTCGTCTGCGCGACGCTGATCGCCCGCGACGCCGTCGACGGCGATCCGACGACGAAGGGCTTGTCGGCCGAGTTGCCGGCCGACACGACGCCGACGACGCCGGCCCGGACCGCCCGGTTCACCGCGACCGTCAGGTCGTCCTCGGGCTGGCCGTACGGCGAGCCCAGCGAGAGGTTCATCAGGTCGACGGCGTCGGAGATGTCCCCGTCGCCGTTCGGGTCCAGCGCCCAGTCGACCCCCTGGATGAGCGCGACCCCGCTGCACGCCGAGGCGACGGCCGAGCACACCTTGACGGCGTAGACGTCGACGCCGGGCGCCAGGCCCGTGTGGGACCCGTCGGCGCTGCGGCCGCCGATGATGTCGGCCACGTGGGTGCCGTGGCCCTCGAAGTCGATCGGGTTCGGGTCGGGGGCCTCGACCGCCGTCTCGGGCCAGGTCTCGCCGACGAAGTCGAAGCCGCCCTTGACCTTGGGCGCTCCGGGGCCGAACAGGGCCGCGCAGGCACCGACCGGCGCGCGGTCGGCCGCCCGACCGTCGGCGCCGGCGTAGCACTGCTCGTACGCAGCCTCGGTGCCGGGGCCGCCGAGGTTGGCGTGCGTGTAGTCGGCACCGGAGTCCAGGACGGCGACCTTGACGCCCCTGCCGTCGAGGCCCGCCGCGCGGGCGGCGGACACCTTGAGGTACTCGGCGGCCTCGGCGAGGCTGCCGGCGGCCGCGACCGGGTCGGCGGTCGTCTCGTAGCGGGCGACCGGCTTGACGCTGACGACCCCCGGGATGCCGGCGATCTCGTCGAGCCGGCTCGCGGCGACGCGCATGGTGACGACGTTGCCGGCGCGGGTCGCGCGTCCGGTGATCCGGGCGCCGAGCGCCTTCGCGCGGGTCGTCACGTCGGCCTGCTGGTCCGTGACAGCCTTGGTCCGGGACTGCTGCTCTGCGTGCGAAGGCAGGTTGCCCGTGCGGGTGGCGTCCTCGGCCACGACCGCGGCGACCGGCGCGACGGAGAGCGCGACCGAGACGTCGAGGGTGCCCTTCGCCGCGCGCAGTCGCCCGTCGATCCGCTGCTCGCCGTTGCGCTCGAGCGCATCCGGCACGGCGACACCGTGGCGGTCCTTGGCCGGCGTGGCCTGCGCCCCGGTCCCCGTGACGAGCAGGAGACCGGGCACGCTCGCGACCGCGAGCAGCAGGCCGGACCGGGCCAGGGCCCGTCGGCGCCCGCGAGCGGGCGCAGTCGACGTCGACCGCAACATAGGTGGACTCCCCGAGAGACTCGTCTGACGTGTCCGGCCACCCTGGCACCGCGAGGGGGGCCTTCGCAGGGATTGGGCCCAGTTGCATCCTCGCGGAGTTCGGAGCGCCTGATTCGGCGCCCGCGGACGAGGGTTGGGGTGCTGAACCGACCCCGTCGGGGACCGACGCGTCAGGGACCAACTCGTCAGGTACCGACCCGATGACGCACCCAGACGTTCGGCTCGACGTACACGACGTGGTCGCTCGCCAGGTCGACGTGGACCGGCGTCAGCGCCCCGGGCACCTCGACGTCACCGTCGGTGTCGAACGGCAGGCCGGTCCAGGCCCGCCAGTCGCCGGGCGTCCCGGCGATGGTGATCGACAGCGGCGCCACCCGGACGACGCGCCCGCCGAGCCGGACGTGGACGCGCAGCCAGGGGTCGGCGGGCAGGCCGTCGGCGCGCCGCCGCGCGACGTACGCGCCGATCGGGGTGCGCGGTTCCGCGCTCTTGCCGCTCGGCCGGACCGGTCCGAAGAGATCGGGCAGTCCCTGCCCGGCGACGGTGCGCCGGGCCGCCATGAGGAGCTCGGTGCTGAGGCCGTGTCCCTGCTGGTCCGGCCGGACCGTCGCCTCCAGGAGCGAGACGGCGGTCGGCTCCCGGCCTCGCTCGGCGTCGGCGACGCCGCGCTCGAGGATCGCGTCCCAGCCGCGGTCCGGCAACGAGGCCGGGTCGCCGTCCCACGCGAAGGGGATGCAGCGCAGGCACGCGAGCACGTCCCCGTCCGGCCCGAGGCCCGCGAGCTGCAGGTGCGGGGCGATCTCGGACGTCCGGCCGACGAGGCGCTGGGCGACCGGGTCGTGGTACATGAACTCTGGCCAGGACGTCGGCATGCCCCACCAGGCCCCGAGCAGGTCGGGCCGGTCCGCGAGCGTCACGACGGTCATGCGCAACGAGGCGTCCATCCGACCAGCATCCTCCGCCTCGCGTCGCAGGCCGCTCGCCCGTCCCGCGGACGGGCGGTCCTAGACTCCCGACGTGACCCAGACACCGGACCTCAAGCCCCGCAGCCGCGACGTCACCGACGGCATGGAGCGCGCGGGCGCGCGCGGGATGCTGCGCGCAGTCGGCATGACGGACGACGACTGGGGCAAGCCCCAGATCGGCGTCGCCAGCTCGTGGAACGAGATCACGCCGTGCAACCTCTCGCTCGACCGGCTCGCGCAGGCGAGCAAGGAGGGCGTGCACTCCGCGGGCGGCTATCCCCTGGAGTTCGGCACCATCTCGGTGAGCGACGGCATCTCGATGGGCCACGAGGGCATGCACTTCTCCCTCGTGAGCCGGGAGGTCATCGCCGACAGCGTCGAGACGGTCATGATGGCCGAGCGGCTCGACGGCTCGGTCCTGCTGGCGGGCTGCGACAAGTCGCTGCCCGGCATGCTCATGGCCGCGGCGCGGCTCGACCTCGCGAGCGTCTTCCTCTACGCCGGCTCGATCATGCCTGGCATCGCGCGGTTCTCCGACGGCACCGAGAAGCAGGTGACGATCATCGACGCCTTCGAGGCGGTCGGTGCGTGCGCCCGCGGGCTCATGAGCCGCGAGGACCTCGACACGATCGAGCGGGCGATCTGTCCGGGTGAGGGCGCCTGCGGCGGCATGTACACCGCCAACACGATGGCGTGCGTCGCCGAGGCGATCGGCATGTCGCTGCCGGGCAGCGCGTCGCCGCCGAGCGCTGACCGGCGCCGCGACGGGTTCGCACGCAAGTCCGGCGAGGCCGTCGTCAACCTCTTGCGCCAGGGCATCACGGCGCGCCAGATCATGACCCGGGAGGCGTTCGAGAACGCCATCGCCGTCGTCATGGCCTTCGGCGGCTCGACGAACGCCGTCCTCCACCTGCTCGCCATGGCGCACGAGGCCGACGTCGACCTCTCGCTCGCCGACTTCACCCGGGTCGGGGCGAAGGTGCCGCACCTGGCCGACGTGAAGCCGTTCGGTCAGTACGTGATGACCGACGTCGACCGGGTCGGCGGGGTCCCCGTCGTCATGCGGGCGCTGCTCGACGCCGGCCTGCTCCACGGCGACGCCCTCACCGTGACGGGCAGGACCCTGGCCGAGAACCTCGCCGACATCAGGCCCCCCGACATCGACGGCAAGGTCGTCCGGGCGCTCTCCGAGCCGATCCACCGCACGGGCGGAATCACGGTCCTGTCCGGGTCGCTCGCGCCCGACGGTGCTGTCGTCAAGAGCGCCGGGTTCGACAGCGACGTCTTCGAAGGCACCGCGAAGGTCTTCGACCGTGAGCAGGGCGCGATGGACGCCCTCGAGAAGGGCGAGATCGTGGCCGGTGACGTCGTCGTCATCCGCTACGAGGGCCCCAAGGGCGGCCCGGGGATGCGCGAGATGCTCGCGATCACCGCCGCCATCAAGGGCGCCGGGCTCGGCAAGGACGTCCTGCTCGTCACCGACGGCCGGTTCTCCGGCGGGACGACGGGCCTGTGCGTCGGTCACCTCGCGCCCGAGGCGGTGGACGCCGGCCCGGTCGCGTTCGTCCGCGACGGCGACCGGATCCGGCTCGACATCGCGAACGGCACGCTCGACCTGCTCGTCGAGCCGACCGTTCTCGAGACCCGCCGGGACGGCTGGCAGCCGCTGCCGCCGCGGTACAGCCGCGGCGTCCTGGCGAAGTACACCCGGCTCGTCGGCTCCGCGTCGCAGGGCGCCGTCTGCGGCTGACGCCCACCCGGACGAGCAGCCCGCCCGTGGGCGGGAGCCGCCCGTCGACAGGTCGTTGCGCAGCGTCAGCAGGCGGCGGTGCGAGCGGGATTTCGCGCGCCTTCGGGCCGCGGACGGATAGCCTCCGGGCGTGCTCTCCGAGGCGTCGATCGTCCTCGCGGCCACCTGTGCGGCCCTCGCCGCCGCTGCGTGGGCTGCCGAGGCACGCCGTCCGCAGTCCTTCCGGCGGCGGGACGCCGCCGCGCTGTCCGGCTGGGCCGTGCTCGGCGCGCTCGCCCACCTGAGCTGGCTGTCGACCGCGCAGGGGGACGGCGCGCCGCCCGCGCTGGGGATCCTGGCGCTCCTCGCGGCGGCCGCGCTCGCGGCGTCCGGAGCCGTCGGGGTGGCCGGGACCGTGCTGCGCGGGGGCGGGTTCGGCCCGGCTGCCGCGGAGGGTGTGCTCGTCGGGGCCAGTGTCGTGTGCACGGTCTGGGTGGTCACGGCTGCGCCTGTCCAGCCCTCGTTCCTGCGGGTCGCGACCGCCGCAGTCGCCGTCGTCGCAGCGAGCCTGCTGGCGATGGCCGTCAGGATGCCGGTCGCGTCGCGCGGCCACGCGGTCGACGGTGCCTACCGTGGCCGCCTCCGCGTCGCGACGGCCTCGCTCGCCGTCCTCCTCGTCGCCGCGCTGCTGCTCGCACTGCCCGAGCGGCCGTCCGTCGGCCTCGTGTCCCTCGTCGCGTCGGTCGGCTACCTGTCGTCGGCGGCCGTCCCCTACGTCGGGGACAGCCGGGCGACGGCGCGCCGTCGCCCGGGGTTCGCGGTCATGCTCCTGCCGTACGCCCTCGTGGCCGTGGCCTTCGGGGCCGTCGCGGTCCAGGTGACCCGCGGCCGGGCCGGGTTCCTCACCGGGCTGCTCGCGCTCGTCGTCGTCCTCGCCCTCGTCGCCGTCCAGGCGTTCGCGCTGCGGGCCGGCGCCGAGCTGCTCACCGACCTCGAGCTCTCCCGGCAGCGGCTGGAAGCGCTCGTCGAGAACGCCCAGGACGTCATCCTCGGGCTGGACGTCGGCGGCCGCGTCGTCGCGGCCAACGCCGCCGTCGAGCGGCTGCTCGCCCGGCCGGCGGCGCAGGTCGAGGGCCGGGACGTCGCCGAGGTCGCGGTGCTGGACGACCGGCCATCGGTCCGGCAGGCGGTCCGCGACGTCGTGCACGGCCGGCGCGCGACCGCCAAGGTCGAGCTGAGGCTGGCCCACCCCGCCGAGGGCACGGCCGAGATGCGGCTTCGCGGCGTCGACGGCGGCGCCGTCGCCGTCGTCTCCGACGTCACGGACGCCGTCCTCCTCCGCGAACGGCTCGAGGTCCTCGCCCGGCACGACCGGATGACCGGCCTGGTCAACCGCGGCGTCGTCCTCGACACCGTTGCCGGCTGGCTCGGCCACGGTGCCGCCGTGAGCCTGCTCTACTGCGACCTCGACGGCTACAAGGCGGTCAACGACCGGTTCGGCCACCTGGCCGGCGACGAGGTCCTCGTCGAGGTCGCCCGCCGGCTCGAGACGGCGGTCCGCGGCATGCCGGCGGACGAGGCGGTCCTCGGCCGGATCGGCGGCGACGAGTTCGTCGTCGCGCTGCGCGGGGTCGCCGGTCAGGGCGCGCTCGCGGCGGGCGAGCGGCTGGTCGCGGCGATGCGCCCGACGTTCCTCGTCGGGGACCGCACCGTCCGGCTCGGGATCAGCGTCGGGGTCTCGGGGACGGACGACGCGGAGCCGCTCCCGCAGATCGTCGCCGCACCGGCCGAGGAGATCGAGAGCCCTCTGACCGGCCAGGGGTCGGCGGCCGCCGAGCTCCTGCACCGCGGGGACCTGGCGATGTTCGCCGCGAAGGCCGCCGGCCGCGCCAAGGTCGCGCGGTGGGACCCCGACGTCCAGGAGCGCGCGCTGCGCCGGGTCGACATCGCGATCGGACTGCGGCAGGCGCTCGACACCGGCCGGCTCGCGCTGGCCTACCAGCCGCTCGTCCGGCTCTCCGACGGCGTCACCGTCGGGGTCGAGGCGCTCATCCGGGTCGAGGGCGGCGGGGACGACGGGCCGGGCGCGCTGTCCCGGCTGTCGGGCTTCGTCAGCCCTGCCGAGCTCGTCGAGGTCGCCGAGGACACCGGTGAGATCACGGAGATGGGGCAGTGGGTGCTCCGGCAGGCGACCCAGCGGGCGTCGCTGTGGCGCACGCTCGGCCACGACCTGTTCGTCGCCGTCAACATGTCCGTCCGGCAGATGTCCGAGGACGGCTTCGTCGGCACGGTCCGGCGCGCGCTGGCCGACTCCGACCTCGAGGCCGACCAGCTCGTCGTCGAGATCACCGAGGGGCAGCTGGTCGGTGAGGAGGACCCGGTCCGCGGCGTCATCGAGGAGCTGCGCCGCGACGGCGTCCAGTTCGTCATCGACGACTTCGGCACCGGCTACTCCTCGCTCAGCTACCTCAAGACGATGCCGGTCCGGGCGATCAAGCTCGACCGGACCCTCCTCGACGGGATCGGCACCGACCCGCGGGCGACGACGCTAGCGCGGTCCGTCGTCGGCGTCGCCCGGGCGCTCGGGCTCGTCGTCGTCGCCGAGGGGCTGGAGAGCCTCGAGGCCGCCCGGCTCGTCCGCGACCTCGGGGCGTGGGCCGGTCAGGGGTTCGCACTGCATCCGCCGCTGCGCGAGGACGAGCTCCTCGACGTCCTGTCCGGGGCACCGCTCGACCTCGCCGGCGGTGTCGGCCACCGGGTCATCGACCTCACGGACGCCGCGACGACCGACGCACCGGACGCGGCGGTCACGGGGCCCGGCCTGCGCACCCCGGCGCCGGCCGCCCCGGTGCCGGCCGCGCCGCGCGAGGCGACGGTGACGCAGACCGCCCCGGTCGCTGCGGCGCCCCCGGCTCCCGGCGTTCGCCGGCACGCTCACGGTCCGGTGGGGGAGGCCCCCCGGCACACCGGCGCCGGCAACGGGGTGCCAGGCGTCGTCGTCCCGGCCCGTCCTGTCTCGGATGGCGAGACCGGACGCGAGGGCGATTGACACACAGGTGGCACCCCGCGACTGTGGGCGTGTGCGTCTCGCCCTCGTACTCGGACGGCGCGCCGGCTGAGGTCAGCTCGACCCCGCCGCGCGCGCGACCCCTCGCATGCCCACCCGTGGGCCGAGGGGTCTTTTCGTCTCCGGGGGTCGACCGCCCCGGAAGGGCACCGACCACCCCGCAGGCCGCAGGGCCGGCGGGTGAGCGACACGACCCGGACCGACCGGACGTCACGACGAGGAGAGGCCGCGATGTCAGGCCACCGCAGCGGCAACGATGCCGGCACGACCAGCCCGAGCGCGCACGCGCACGACGGCGAGGCGATGACGGGAGCGGCCAGCCTCGTCCGGTCGCTCGAGGCGGCCGGGGTGGACGTCGTCTTCGGCATCCCCGGCGGCGCCATCCTGCCGCTCTACGACCCGCTCATGGACTCGCCGTCGGTGCGCCATATCCTCGTGCGCCACGAGCAGGGCGCGGGGCACGCGGCGGAGGGCTACGCGCACGCGACGGGCCGGGTCGGCGTCTGCATGGCGACGTCCGGGCCGGGCGCGACGAACCTCGTGACGCCGATCGCCGACGCCTACATGGACTCGGTGCCGATGGTCGCCATCACGGGCCAGGTGCCGAGCGCGTCGATCGGCACCGACGCCTTCCAGGAGGCGGACATCTCGGGGATCACGATCCCCATCACCAAGCACAACTACCTCGTGACCGACCCCGCCGACATCCCGCGGGCCGTCGCGGAGGCCTTCCACATCGCCGGCACCGGCCGTCCCGGGCCCGTCCTCGTCGACGTCTCGAAGGACGCGCTGCAGGCGATGACGCGGTTCCAGTGGCCCGACCGGGTGGACCTGCCCGGCTACCGGCCCGTCGCCCGGCCGCACGGCAAGCAGGTGCGGGAGGCCGCGCGGCTGCTCGTCGAGTCCAGCCGTCCGGTGCTCTACGTCGGCGGCGGTGTGGTCAAGGCGCGGGCGAGCGCCGAGCTGCGCCGGCTCACAGACCTGACCGGTGCGCCCGTCGTGACGACGCTGATGGCCCGGGGCGCATTGCCCGACTCGCACCCGCAGCACCTCGGGATGCCGGGCATGCACGGCACCGTCGCCGCAGTCACTGCGCTGCAGAAGGCCGACCTCATCATCAGTCTCGGCGCGCGCTTCGACGACCGGGTCACCGGACGCCTTTCGTCGTTCGCGCCGCACGCGACGATCGTTCACGCCGACATCGACCCGGCCGAGATCTCCAAGAACCGGGTCGCCGACGTGCCGATCGTCGGCGACGCGAAGGACGTCATCTCCGAGCTCGTCCTCGCCGTCGAGGCCGAGCACGCGGCCGGACGCCGCGCCGACCTCGGCGCGTGGTGGACCCAGCTCGACGACTTCCGCCGGACGTACCCGCTCGGCTACACGGCCGCGCCGCCGGGCGAGGTCTCGCCGCAGCACGTCATCCAGCGGATCGGCGAGATCTCCGGCCCGGAGTCGCTGTACGTCGCCGGGGTCGGCCAGCACCAGATGTGGGCGGCGCAGTTCGTCCGCTACGAGCACCCCAACACGTGGATCAACTCCGGGGGGCTGGGCACGATGGGCTTCTCGGTGCCCGCCGCGATGGGCGCGAAGGTCGGGATGCCGGACCGCACCGTGTGGGCGATCGACGGCGACGGCTGCTTCCAGATGACGAACCAGGAGCTCGCCACCTGCGT
>DAIOGQ010000037.1:1224-20094 GCA_036745175.1 Kineosporiaceae bacterium | reverse complement strand
TCACGACCGGGAGAGTCCGGAGATGATCGTCGAGCCCGGGGTGGGGGTGGATCTGCGGGGGCATGAGATCCTGACACCAGATCGCCGCGGCGAGCAGCCCGACCGCCGTCCGGATGGTCGCGTCCCGTGGGGACACCCGGTCGAGGTCCTCCCACGCGACCGGGAACGACACCGGGCAGCCGGCCCGGACCCGCGGACTGTACGCCGCGACGACCGTCGCGCCACCGGCCCGCGTCGAGTCGAGGAAGACCTTGCCGCCGCGCTCGTCGCGGACGAACGCCGTCGTCGTCAGCGCCGGGTCGAGCCGCTCCGCGCGGGCGGCGACGGCGCGGGTCGCCGCCATGACGTCCTCCGCCGCTGCACCCGGCGCGAGCGGGACGACGACGTGCAGGCCCTTGGCGCCACTCGTCTTCACGGCCGCCGCCATGCCGGCGGCGCCGAGCACCTCACGCACGAGGACGGCGGCCCGTGCAGCGTGCGCGAACCCGTCGCCCTCGGGCGGGTCGAGGTCGAGCACGAGCTGGGTCGGTGCGTCCCAGGCCTCGCCCCGGAACAGCGTCGGGTGGTACTCGACCGCTCGCTGGTTCGCGAACCACAGCAGCGTGCGCCGGTCGTCGCACAGCGGGTAGCTCACCTGCCGCTGGGACGCCTGGCTCCACACCGGCAGGGTCTTCATCCATTCCGGGGCGTACTTCGGGAGGTTCTTCTGCATGAACGGCTCCTGGCCGGGCCGCACCCGCACGACGGACAGCGCGCGCCCGGCGAGCAGAGGGACCATCCGGTCGGCGACGGCGTCGAGGTAGTCGACGAGGTCACGCTTCGTCGCGTCCGCGCCGTCGAAGAGCGGTGCCTCGAGGTTGGTCAGCGACACCCCGTCGCGCATCTCGCCGTCACGGCTCATGAGGGCAGCGTCCCCCATGACCGGCGTGACGTCACGTCAACAGGTCACGTGGACGGGCTCACGTCGACACGGTGACCTGACCCGTCCGATCCGACCCGTCCGGCCCCGGTCCGGCGCATCGCCGTCCGGCGCGACGCCCGACGCCTCACGGCGCCCGGTCGACCCAGCCCGCGCCGTCGCGCAGCACGGCCGCGAGCGGAACGAGCTCGAGGACGGCGAGCACCGCGAACAGGTAGGCGCCGGACGTCGTCGCGACGGCCGACGCGGGGTCGGCGTGGCTGCCCATCCACTGGTCGACGGCGACCCCGACGGCCTCGACCCACCACATGACGAGCAGCGCCGCCGCCAGGACACGGCCCCAGACCCGCTGCTGCCACAGCCACACCGCGACGAGACCGGCGAGCGGCAGCCAGAAGGCGAGGTCCTGGACATAGGTCGGGAACGTCGTGAGTCCGGTGCCCTCGAGGAAGGCGGCGTTCGCCGGGTCCGCCATCCCCGGGACGACGCCGCGCAGCCAGACGAGCGCGTTGCCGCCGGCGACGACGCCGATCCACGTCGCGACCGCGCGGGCGGAGGCCCGGTGCATCCCGGCGGCGAGCCCGACGACGTCCATGGACGTCAGCAGCGCGACGAGCGATGCGATCCCGAGCCCGAGCACCGCCTCGTAGACGAGGAACAGTGCGTTGAACGGCGTTCCCAGCAGCAGCATGACGGCGTTGTAGACGAGGTAGCCGACCGTACCCAGCCAGACGAGGGCGGCCCGCCGTGACCCGCGCCGGGCGCCGGCCATCGCGGCGACGAGCAGCGGTGTCGCGACGGCGAGCATCACGATCGCGGTCCCGCGCGCGGAGCCCTGCATGACGGCCGGTCCCAGGAGGACGCCGTCGACGAACGCTGTCGGGATGGCTGCCGCGACGGTCGCGACCGCGAGGGCGGCGCCGAGCACGAACGGCGTCCGCGTGGGGACAGGCCGCCGGGAGGAGGTCACGACGGGCGGCTCGAGCAGTGCGATGTGTTTCACGACAGGGCCTTTCGGGTGGGCTGGAGGTGGTCGACGCACCTGACGACGAGGTCGCGCAGCGTGCGGGTCTGCGCGGGGGACAGGCCGCCGAAGACGCCGGCCAGGAACGCCGCCTGCTCGGCGGCGACGGCCGGCTCGTCGAACACAGCGTGCCGACCGGTGAGCCGCAGGCGCGTGACCCGGCGGTCGCCGGCGTCGGGCTCCAGCGTGAGGTAGCCGCGGTCGGCGAGCTGGCACGCGATCTGCTTGACGTTCTGCCGCGAGGTGCCGTACGCCGCCGCTGCCTCGCTGAGCGTCGGGACGCCCGGACCGAAGCGGGTCGCCAGGACCGCGAGAAGCAGCCACTGCCGGCTCGTCAGGTCGAAGCGGGCGAGCTCGGCGTCGGCCCGCTGCGACAGGTTCTGCAGGAGGACGAACATCGCCCCGAAGAGCTCGCCGCGGACGGCGGTGAGGCCGGCGTCGGGTCGTGGCTCGGCGCCGGCGACGGGGGCTGCGCCGGGCACGGTCTCCACGGTCGGACGGGTCACGTGCGTAATGTATTACTGATCTGTAGCGCCGGACCCGTGCCGTAGGTCCTCGACCACCCGTTGGGCAGCCGGGTCGGACGGATCGCCCGCCGTAGCAGCGCTTCCGGTGCCGGTGCCGGTGCCGTCGCGGCCCCGCAGCTACCCTGGCCGGGTGCCCGACGACGAGCCCGTGCCTCATCGCGGCCGCGAACCCGAGCACGTCGACGTCCTCGTCGTCGGCGCCGGCCTCTCGGGCATCGGGGCCGCGTGCCACCTGACGACCCGATGCCCGGGCCGGACGGTCGCGATTCTGGAGGCGCGTGACGCCATCGGTGGCACGTGGGACCTGTTCCGCTACCCGGGCGTCCGGTCGGACTCGGACATGCACACCCTCGGCTACGCCTTCCGGCCCTGGCGCGACCCGAAGCCGATCGCGGACGGGCCGGCGATTCTCCGGTACGTCGTCGAGACCGCGCGCGAGTACGGCGTCGACCGGCTCGTCCGGTTCGGGCACCGCGTCGAGCGGGCCCGGTGGTCCTCCGCGGACGCCCGGTGGACCGTCCACGTGCGGCGGACCGTGCCGGGTGACCAGGGCGTCGACAGCCACGGCAGCACGCAGATCCTGACGTGCTCGTTCCTGTACGTCTGCTCCGGCTACTACCGCTACGACGCCGGGTACACGCCCGACCTGCCGGGCATCGAGGAGTTCACCGGCCGGGTCGTCCACCCGCAGCACTGGCCGGCCGACCTCGACTGCAGCGGCCGCCGGGTCGTCGTCGTCGGCAGCGGTGCGACGGCGGTGACGCTCGTGCCGGCGCTCGCGGAGACCGCCGCCCACGTGACGATGCTCCAGCGCTCTCCGACGTGGATCCTCGCGCTGCCCGGCGGCGACCCGCTCGCCGACGCGGCGCGCCGGCTGCTGCCCGAGCGCGCCGCGACGTCCGCCGTCCGCTGGAAGAACATCCTGACGGCGCAGCTGACCTACCGGCTCAGTCGAAGTGCCCCGGGGGTCATGCGGTCGCTGCTGCTCAGGGGCGTCCGGGCCAGGCTGCCCGAGGGCTACGACGTCGCGACCCACTTCACGCCGCGCTACGCCCCGTGGGACCAGCGGCTGTGCCTCGTGCCGGACGGCGACCTGTTCCGTGCCATCCGCTCGGGGACCGCGTCGGTCGTCACCGACACGATCGACTCGTTCACCCCGGACGGCGTCCGGACGACGTCCGGCACGGTCGTGCCCGCGGACGTCCTCGTCACCGCGACCGGCCTGGCGGTCCTGGCGGTCGGCGGCATCGAGCTCGAGGTCGACGGGCAACCGGTCCGTGTCCCGGACACCGTGGCCTACAAGGGGATGATGCTGTCCGGCGTGCCGAACCTCGCGTTCACGATCGGCTACACGAACGCCTCCTGGACGCTCAAGGCGGATCTGGTCGCGCAGTACGTGTGCCGGCTCCTCGACCACCTCACCGCCTCCGGGCGGCGCTACGTCGTCCCGCTCGAGCCGGCGTCCGGGCGGCGCGGCCCGCTGCTCGACCTCACGTCGGGCTACGTGCGCCGAGGGCTGCAGCTCATGCCGCAGCAGGGCGACCGGGTGCCGTGGCGGCTGCACCAGAGCTATCTGCGCGACGTGCGGATGTTCCGCCGCGGCCGGCTCGAGGACGCGGGCGTGCGGTTCGTCCGCTGACGAGGGTCTGTGTAGCGTCTGCGGCGTGACGACACAGACGGACACCACCGATGCAGCCACGGCGCAGACCGACATCCGCCGGGTCGGTGTCGTCGGCGGCGGCCTCATGGGATCGGGCATCGCCGAGGTCTGCGCCGAGGCGGGCTGCGACGTCGTGGTCGCCGAGACGGACGAGGCGGCCGCCCAGCGCGCCCTCCGACGGATCACGCGGTCCCTGGACCGTGGCGTCTCGCGCGGCAAGGTCTCGGCGGGCGACGCGGCGGCGGCCCTCGGCCGGGTGCGGGTCGTGGCCGGGCTCGACGCGCTCGCGGACCGCGACCTCGTGGTCGAGGCCGTCGTCGAGGACGAGCAGGCCAAGGTCGACGTCTTCGCCGCGCTCGACCGCGTCGTCGAGCGTTCCGACGCGGTTCTCGCCTCGAACACGTCCTCGATCCCGATCATGAAGATCGCCATGGCGACCCGGCGGCCGGAGTACGTCGTCGGGATGCACTACTTCAACCCCGTACCGGTGCTCAAGCTCGTCGAGCTCGTCCCGTCGCTCCTCACCGGCGGCGAGACGGTGCGCCGGGCCCAGAGCTTCGCCGAGACCGCCCTCCACAAGCAGGTGATCCACTGCCGCGACCGGGCCGGCTTCGTCGTGAACGCGCTCCTCGTGCCGTACCTGCTGTCGGCGGTCCGGATGCTCGAGTCCGGCTACGCGACCGCGGAGGACATCGACACCGGGATGGTGCAGGGCTGCGCGCACCCGATGGGTCCGTTGCGCCTGACCGACCTCATCGGCCTCGACACGACGAAGGCCATCGCGGAGTCGCTCTACGCCGAGTTCAAGGAGCCGCTCTACGCGCCGCCGCCGCTGCTGAGCCGGATGGTCGACGCCGGCCTGCTCGGCAAGAAGAGCGGCCGCGGGTTCTACGCCTACGCCTGAGCGCGCCGCAGGCGTGCCGGTGCGAAGGGCTCAGCGCGCCGACGCGCTTCCTCGCCGCCGCGACGACCGAGCGCCGGACGGTGCCGGGTCGGCCACGGCCCCGCGCCACAGCAGGAGCCCCGACCGGCGGACGGCCGTCGCGATCGGCTCGCTGGGGTCGCCGGGGTGCCGCGCCGTCAGGCACTGGTTGAGCCAGGCGCCCTCGACGGCGTTCGCGAGCGCCGCCGCGAGGTCCGTGACGGTGGTGCCGTCGCGCAGCGTCCGGCCGAAGTGCTCGAGCGCCGCACGCAGCACCCGCTCGAGCTTGTCGACCCACAGCGCGTGCTCGTCCATGCTGAGCCGACTGATGTGCTCGCTCCACAGCCCGTACGGGACGGTGCTCAGCCACAGCGCCCAGAGGAAGCCGTAGTCGCCCGCGGGCTCCGCACCGTGGTGCGGCCCGCGGTCGGACTCGCCGGCCAGGAGCACGTCGAGCCACGCCTCCGCGGTGGGATGGTCGGCCGGGTCCGGGTAGGTGAGCCGCTCGATCCAGTCGCTCGCGCTCAGTGCCAGTGCCATGGTCTCGGCCTGGAACGTGGCCTGGCTGCCGAAGAGGTTGGTGATCGCGCCGCGGGTCTTGCCGTCCCGGGCCGCGACGGAGCCGGCGTCGAGCCGGGCGAACGGCCCGACCGCGACCGCCTGCCGGTCGAGCTCGGCGGCGTCGAGCCGGATCTGCTCGAGGGCGGCGAGCTCGCCGATCTCGACGTAGCGCTGCCGGGCGACGTCCTTCGGCAGCGTGGAGCGTCCGGGGTTCGACTGCTCGACGTCCACGGTCCGGCCCTCCAGGTGCACGACATGGGACACGCCACGGGCCCGGTCGCCCGGCGCGGCGACGCCGACGACGCGACGGCCTCGTCACGTCCCCGGACGGCACCTGTCAAACCTAGTAGACCGACGGCGTATCAGGTACGTACCGTACGTACTCTACGTACATACCGTACGTACGAACAGGGGAGACGTGTCATGCTCGCAACGAGCACGGTGAGATGGGCTGTCTCGCTCGCCGCCACGGCGGCGTCGACCTACGCGCTGGACGCGGTGGCCACCGTCGCCGGCGTCGGTCTCGTGGCATCCGGGGCCGCCTCCGGGCTCGGGCGGCCCGCGGTCCTGCTCCTCCTGGCGGGCAGCTACGTCGTCTGGGCCCTCGGGTTGCGCGTCAACCTGCTCGCGAACTGGGACCTCCTCGAGCGCACCGGGACGAGCACCAACGCCGTCTCGAAGGGCGCGCACGACCTCGTGGCCCGCCGCAGCGGTAGCCGGCGGCTGCGCCGGGTCGCCACGGACGTCGGCTACGTCGGCACCGAGCTCGTCAAGGAGCTGCCGTACTACGTCGGGGCCTTCGGGGCCACGATCGTCGTGGACGACGTCTCCTCGACGGACGCTCTCGTCTTCCTCGCGGGCGCCAACCTCGGGGCCGCCGCCTACGAGTACGGCCTGGCCGGGCTGACGCACGTCTTCCTACGCCGCCGCCAGGCGTCGTTCGACACCGACTGGGTGCCGGCGGAGTACCTCGCCGACTACTACCGCGACGTCGAGCCGGACGAGCGCGAGACGATCGCCTTCTTCGTGGCCGCCGTCCGTGCGGCCGAGCCCGGGCGTCCGGTGCTCTTCTTCGGCGTCGGGCCCACGCTGCACCACGTCTTCCTCGCGGCCCCCACGGCGTCCGAGATCCACCTGGGCGACTACCTGCCGGCGAACCTCGCCGAGATCCGCCGCTGGCTCGACCGTGACCCCGGGGCGCACGACTGGCGGCCGTTCGTCCGCTACACCCTGGTCTGCGAGGGCGTCGAGACGCCGACCGAGCAGCAGGTCGCGGCCCGCGAGGAGCTCACCCGGTCCCGGGTGACACGGCTGCTCGTCGTCGACGGCCGGACGCCGCACCTGGCGGCGGGGGAGTACGCGACCGTCGTCAGCGCCTACTGCGCCGACTCCGCGACCGACGGCCACGCCACGTGGGCACCGTTCATGCAGAACATCCTCGCCCGGGTGCAGCCGGGCGGCCTCTTCGTCACCGCCGCCCTGCGCCGGTGCGAGGGGTACCTCGTGGGCGGCAGGGAGTTCCCGTCCGCGCGGGTCGACGAGGACGACGTCCGCGGGGTCCTCGAGGCCGCCTTCGGACCGCTGGCAGGTACCGTCGAGGTCCGTGAGCTGACGGCGCAGCCGGACCACGGGTACTCGGGCATCGTCCTCGCCTGCGCGAGGCGGTCGGCGCCGTTGCGGGTCTCGGCACCCGACCGGCCCGCGCGACCTGCCCGGCTGACCTGGGGGGCGGCCGACCGGTCCGCGGTATCTTCGCGGCTGCTGCCGACTCCTTCGGTCATGTCGAATCCCTCGTTCCCCGCCGCGCCGACCTCGTCGCCGGACCCGTCCCTGGCCCTCGTGGGGTCGGACCTCACCGTGCCGCTCGTGACCGGCGGCCGACGGCGTTACGTGAACCTCGACTACGCCGCGAGCGCTCCGTGCCTGGTCCGTGTCAAGGAGGCCGTCGACGAGCTGCTGCCCTGGTACTCCAGCGTGCACCGCGGGGCCGGCTACAAGTCCGCCCTGACGACCGACGCCTACGAGGGCGCCCGCGACGCCGTGCGATCCTTCGTCGGGGCCCGCGGAGACGATGTCGCCGTCTTCACCCGCAACACGACCGACGCCGTCAACGTGCTGGCCGCCGCGCTGCCCGAGGACTGCGCGGTGGTCGGGTTCGCGGTGGAGCACCACGCGAACCTGCTGCCGTGGCGACGCCACGACGTGACGTTGCTGCCCGTGCCCGCAGGCCCGGCCGAGGCGCTCGAACGGCTCGAGGAGACCCTCACCCGCCGGGCCGCCGGGCGGGACGTCCTCGTGAGCGTGACCGGGGCGTCGAACGTCACCGGGGAGATCTGGCCGTACGCGCAGCTGGCCGAGGTGGCGCACCGCCACGGTGCGCGGGTCATGCTCGACGCCGCCCAGCTCGCACCGCACCGGGTCATCGACATGACGGCGGCCGGCGTCGACTATCTCGCGCTGTCCGGGCACAAGCTCTACGCACCGTTCGGTGCGGGCGTCCTCGTGGGCCGACCCGACTGGCTCGGTGCCCGCGCACCGTTCCTCGCCGGTGGCGGCGCGGTCAAGTACGTCGGGACCGACACGGTCGTCTGGTCCGACCTGCCGGACCGGCAGGAGGCCGGCACCCCCAACGTCATCGGGGCCGTCGCCCTGGGGGTGGCGTGCCGAACGCTCGAGGCGACCGACCGGACGGCCATCGCAGCGACCGAGGACGCGCTGCTCGACGAGACCCGTCAACGCCTTGCGGCGGTCCCCGGGGTCGCGGTCTACCGCCTCTGGCCCGCCGAGCACCCGCGGATCGCCGTCCTGCCGTTCGCACTGGACGCCCTCCCGTACGCGCAGCTCGCGGCGGTCCTCAGCGCAGAGCACGGCATCGGGGTGCGTCACGGCTGCTTCTGCGCGCACCCGCTCATGGTCCGGCTGCTCGGGCTCGACCCGGCGCAGGAAGCACGTCTGCGCGATCGGCTCGGCCGGGGGCTGACGACCGCGCTCCCCGGCGCCGTCCGGGCGAGCGCCGGCCTGGGGACGACGCGGGCGGATCTCACCGCCCTCGTCGACGCCGTGGCGGAGCTCGCCGCACGTGGACCGCGCTGGACCTACGGCTCGTCGGCCGACGCCAGCGACAGCTGGCCGGAGCCCGACCCGCGGCCGCGGCCCGGCCTTCCGTTCGACCTGGCCCGGTCGCCCGCCGCGTGACCCGGCGCCTCAGTGGTGGGCGGCGTGCTCGTGCTCGGCGTGCGCGGCGGACTCGAACTGGAACGTCGAGTGGTCGACGTCGAAATGGCCCGCGAGGCACGACTGGAGCTCGTCGAGCAGCCGCGGCACGTGACCGTCGTGGAAGCACGCGTCGTCGACGACGACGTGCACGGTGAGCACCGGCAGCCCGGTCGCCACGGTGGAGGCGTGCAGGTCGTGGACGGCGAGCACGCGCGGCACCTCCAGCAGGTGGGTGCGGACCTCGGCGAGGTCCACGTCCTTCGGGGTCGCCTCGAGGAGCACGTCGACGCTCTCCCGCAGCAGCGACCACGTCCGCGGCAGGATGAGCGCGCCGATGACGAGCGACGCGACGCCGTCCGCGCGGTCCCAGCCGGCGACGAGCACCGCGAGACCGGCGACGACGACGGCCACCGAGCCGAGCGCGTCGTTCGCGACCTCGAGGAACGCCGCCCGGGTGTTGAGGTTCTCGCCGCGGCGCCCCGCGAGCAGCCCGACCCCGACGAGGTTCCCGACCAGCCCGACGACGCCGAACGCGACCATGAGCGGTGCCTCGACGGCGGGCGGGTCGACGAGCCGCTGCAGGGCCTCCACGAGCACGAACGTCCCGACGGTGAGGAGCACGGCGGCCTGCGCCGCCGCGGCGAGCACCTCGGCCCGGCGCAGACCCCAGGTGCGCCGGTCGGTCGCCGGCCGGCGCGCGAGGGTCGCCGCGGCGACGGCGAGCCCGAGCCCGGCCACGTCCGTGAGCACGTGCCCGGCGTCCGCGAGGAGCGCGAGGCTGCCGGACAGCAGCGCCCCGACGACCTCGACGACGAGGATCGTCGAGGATACGGCGAGCACGGCGACGAGCCGGCGCCGCGTCGAGTCCGCCGGGAGGTGGGCATGTCCGTGGGCCGGGCCACGGGACGAGTCGTCGGGCGGGCCGTGCGGGTTGTCGTGCGGGTGGTCGTGACCGGGCACGGATCCGATGGTAGGTCGCGTACCGTGATCGGCCATGACCGGTCCGGCGGGTGTCCTCGTCGTCGAGGACGACGAACGGCTCGCCGCGTCGATCCGGCGGGCCCTCGCCTACGACGGGCACCGGGTCCGGGTGGCCACCGACGGGAGGTCCGGGCTCGCCGCGATCCGCGACGAGCGGCCCGACGTCGTCGTCCTCGACGTCATGCTGCCCGGGGTCGACGGGTTCGAGATCTGCCGCCGGGTCCGTGCCGCCGGGGACGACGTCGCCATCCTCCTCGTCACCGCGCGCGACGGCGTGCCGGACCGGGTCGCGGGCCTGGACGCCGGCGCCGACGACTACCTCGTCAAGCCGTTCGCCCACGACGAGCTGCTCGCCAGGGTCCGGGCGCTGCTGCGCCGGCGCGGTGCGGCGCAGGCGTCCGTGCTGCGGGTCGCCGACCTCGAGGTCGACGTCGCCGGGATGACCGTGCGCCGGGCCGGGGCACCGGTCGACCTGACCGCCCAGGAGTTCCGCCTCCTGGAGTTCTTCGCCCGCAGCCCCCGCGTCGTGCTGCGCCGTGAACGGCTCCTCGAGGCGGTATGGGGCTTCGACGCCCGGACGGCGTCCAACGTCGTCGACGTCTACGTGGGGTACCTGCGACGCAAGCTCGAGGAGGGCGGCCACCGCCGGCTCCTGCACACCGTGCGCGGCGCCGGCTACGTGCTCCGCGAGCCCCACCTGCAGGACGACGCGGACGGCGGGGACGGCGTCGGGGAGCCTGCGACGGACGGCGGACCGTGAGGATCCGCTGGCGGCTCGCGCTGCTCGGCACGGTGCTCGCGACGGGCACGGTCGTGCTCTTCGCGCTCCTGCTCGTCGTCCTGGCGACGCTGTCCGCGCCCCGCGACCAGGACGAGGCCCTCGAGGCCCTCGCCGCCGCCGCGGCCCGGGACTACGCGCCGGGCGGGGTGTCGCCCGCGCTGACCGTGGACCTCGCGACGTCCCTCGACCCGGCTGTCCTCGTCACCGACCGCTCGGCGAAGATCGTCTACGCCCAGGCCAGGATCGGCGACGCCCCGCCCCCGGTCCCCGTCTCGCTCGTCGACGACGCGCTCGCCCGGTCGGTGTCCCGGGCCACGGTCACCCTCGACGGCGTCGAGGTCCGGATGGTCGGCCGGGCCCGGGCCGACGGCGTCGCGGTGGCGGTCCAGCAGACCGCGTACCTCGCCGACCAGCGCCGGGGCCTGTGGTGGGCGGTCGGCCTCGCGGCTGTCTTCACCGCGCTCGCCGGCGCCGTCGCGAGCTGGGTCGTCAGCGGGCGTGCGCTGCGGCCTTTGCGGACCCTCGCCGCGACGGCCGGCGAGATCGCCCGCACCGGCGACCTCAGCGGCCGGCTCGAGCTGCCGCGGAGCCGGGACGACGTCGGCGCACTGGCACGCGAGTTCAACGCGATGATGGACCGCCTCCAGCACACCCAGGGCTGGCTCACGCAGTCGCTGGAGCAGCAGCGGCGGTTCGTCGCCGACGCCTCGCACGAGCTGCGGACACCGCTGGCGACGATCCGCGCCAACGCCGGCTTCCTCGCCGAGCGCCCCGACGCCGCGGCGGTCGACCGGGCCGAGGCGGTCGACGACGTCCGGGCCGAGTCCGAGCGGATGGCGACGCTCGTCGACGACCTCCTCGTGCTCGCCCGGACCGACGCGCTGCCGCAGCCGGTCCGCCGGCCGGTCGACGTCGCCGCGCTCGCGGCGGACGTCGCGCGCCTCGCCGGTCCGCCCGTCGCGGTCTGCGGTCCGCAGCGGCCCGACGCCGCCGCCAGCGGGACCGTCGTCCTCGGCGACGAGGAGATGCTGCGCCGCCTCGTGCGCTGCCTCGTCGACAACGCCACGCTGCACGGCGCGTCCCCGGGAGGCGTCGAGGTGCGGGTCGAGGCGGTCGACGGGGGCTGGGTCGTCCTGCAGGTCCGCGACCACGGGCCCGGCTTCCCGCCGGACTCCCTCGGCCGGGTCTTCGACCGGTTCTACCGTGCCGACCCGGCGCGGTCCGGACGGGGGAGCGGGCTCGGCCTGGCGATCGCACGGTCCGTCGCCCGGCTCCACGGCGGCGACGTCGTCGCGGCGAACGCGCCCGACGGGGGGGCGGTCCTCACCGTCCACCTGCCCGCGGGCTGACGGCGGGTGGCGGTGCCGTGCCGCAGGCACGTCACGGCGCCCCGACGATCTCTCATCGACGTCTCATCGACGCCCCACGGCGGTGTCACGGGTCGTCGCCAGCATCGCGGTCATGACAACGGTCCCCGTCGCGCCGGCCCCGCTCCGGCCGGCATCCTGTGTGCCGGACCCCGGCCAGGTGCCCACCGGCCCCCCCGCGTCCGGTGCCCCGAGCCCGCGGATGCGCGTCGTCCGGGTGCTCCTGCTGGTGCAGCTCGTCGTGGCGCTCGTGACGACCGTCGAGGCCACGGTGGTCGCGGCCGTCGGGTTCGGCTCCCCGGTCGCCGCGCTGCTGACCGCGGCCGTCGCCGTCGTCCTCGCCGTGGCCGCCCGGGCGGTCCGCCGGGGCCGCGCCACGTGGCTCGTCGTCGCCGTCCAGACCGTCTTCCTCGCCGCGGCGCTCGTCGACGTCGTCATCAGCCTCGTCGAGGTGGTCGCGCCGCTGCTCGTGCCGATGCTCGTCCGGATCGCCCTGCCCGCAACGGTTCTCGTGCTCGTCCGGCTCGACGGCCGGGACGCCCGGCGCACCACCCCGGTCGGACCTGTGCAGCACGACACCCGTCCGCAGCCGATGGCGGTGCAGCCGTGACCGGCCTGCTCGGTCACGGCGGCGGCGCCGTCGAGGGCGACCCCGGGACGTACGTCGGGTCCACGCTCTACGACGTCGTCCCCGAGCACGTGCCGGCCCTTGCGGCCCTCGTCGTCCTGCCGCTGGCCGCCTGGGTCGTGCACGGCCGACCCGGGCTGCTGCCGCCGCTGCCCTGGGTCGCCAGGCTCTGCAGGCTCCCCGTCGAGCGCCGGGTCGCCGTCTGGATGCTCCTCACCTCGGCGTTCGTCCACGCGGCGATCGTCCCGACGCACGGTGCCTCGCCCTGGTCGGTGGCGTTCGCCGTGGACGCCGTCCTGCTCGGCTGGACCGGGCACGCGCTGGTCACCGGGCGGCGCCGGGCGGGACTGCTCGCCGGCCTCGCGCTGACCGGCTCGCTGCTCGGCCTGCTCGTCGGCGTCGCGGCGGGCGAGATGCCCGACCAGGTGACGATGGCCTGCAAGCTCGTCGAGGTCACCGGGCTCCTTGCGCTCTGGTCACCCGTCACGGCCCGACCGCGGCGGCGCGTGCTCGCGCCGGTCGGCGTCCTCGGCGTCACGCTCCCGGTGGTGCTCGGCGTGTGGGCGCTCGGGCTCGCCCCGGCGGGCGGTGGTGCCGGGCACCACGCCGGCGACTCCCCGTCCCTCGGGGTCGCGATGCCGGTCGGGCACGTCGACGAGCCGACAGTGGCGCAGGAGAAGGCCGCCGACGCCCTGTACCGCAGGGTGTCGGCGACGTTGCGGCGGTACGAGGACCCGGCGGTCGCGGTCGCCGACGGCTACCGGGCCGAGGACGTCACCGGCACGGGCTTCCACGCCGACAACCCCGGGTACACCGACGACGGCCGCGTCCTGGACCCGGCTCGGCCCGAGGCCCTGGTGTACGCCCGCCGGGACGACGGCAGCGTCGTCCTGCTCGGTGCGATGTTCGAGACGCCGGGGCTGCGGGGCACCGGTCCGGCGGTCGGCGGCCCGCTCACGCCGTGGCACGCCCACGAGCAGGTCTGCTTCGGCCTGCTGCCGCCGTCGCTGGCCGGGCTCACGACACCGCTGGGGGTGTGCCCGGCGGGCTCGGTGACGATCGCCCTGACGAACGAGATGATCCACGTCTGGACGGTTCCCGGTGCGCCGCAACGGTTCGGCGACCTGCCCGACGAGTGGGTCGCCGAGCACGTCGTCCGCGCGGCGCCGCCCGGCGTCCCACCGGTCGGACCTGCCGCGGCTGGTTCAACCGGTGGAGATCACCGGCTCAGGGCCCAGACGCTGCGGGCGCGGGTGTCCTCCTGGCCCGTGAAACCATCGAACAGGCCGAACGTCGACGTTCCGCACCCTTCTCGGCTCATGTCGTCAGATGGACGAAGTCTGTTTCGTCCCTCGTGAGTCGTTCTGCTCTGATGGACGCCACGATGGCCGCTGGGCGTTCGCGAGCGGGGCGAGGCCGGGGGCCTCGACCGCGACGATCTCCCGGAACCGGGTCTCGGCGAGCGGCGCGAGGTCGTTGCACAGTGACACGAAGACGTCGGTCGCACGGTCCCGGGGCCACGGTTGCGGCAGCAGCTCGGCCGGGAGGCCGGGCTCGCGCTCGATGAGACCGAGCCACGCGTCGATGAGCTCGCACCGAGCCCGCAGGGCGTCGGCGGGGCCCACCGTGCCGGCGGCGACCGCGGCGCGGACCGGCTCGTGCGTGGCGACGAAGTCCAGGTAGTCCGCGCTCAGCTCGGCGAGGTTCCACACGCTCGCCGGGTGCCCGGCACCGCCGTCCGGGTGCACGACCGACGACCGCAGCACGGTCGCCTGCCGCACCTCGAGCCCTGTCAGCAGAGCGGTGACCTGCACGGCGTCCGCGACCGGCGAGGCCCAGACGCCGTCGTAGAGCGGTCCGAACCGCAGCCGGCGCAGCCCGCTGCGCAGGGCGTGCCGGACCTCGCGTCGGTCCTCCGAGACCGAGAACGCGACGACGACCCAGCTGCCGTCCCACCGGACGTCGGCCGGTCGCGTCGAGGCGACGAGGGCGTCGCGGGCGGCGACCAGGCGCCCGTGGGCCCGGGGCGACAGTCGGTAGAAGGTGTTGCGGCCGGACTTTTGGACCTCGAGGGTGCCCCGGCGCAGCAGCCGGCTCAGTGCGGCCCGCGCGCTCGCGGTGGTGACGCCGAACTCGCCGACGAGGTCGACGAGGCTGGCGGACGGCAGGTGCTCGTCGCGGTCGAGCCAGAAGTCTCCGAGCAGCTGGGCCATGACGTGCTGGGGGTTCGCGCCGCTCTGGGTGCGCGGCAGCTCGGGCGTCTCGTCGGTGGAACGGGGAGGGGACATGCCAGTACCTCCCCCTCGGCGACGGAGCCGTCGCGCAGTCGTGACGGACTCCGATGGCGGTCGGACCCGCACGAGGCGTGCCGTCCGACGCCTCAGGGGAATGCTAGGCAGGGATGATCACGATGTGCCGCCGCGACGCCTGATATATCTCGTGCCGATACATCTCGCCGGACATCTCGCCGGACATCTCGCCGGCTCGTGCCGGACAGCCCTGCCGGGCGTGCCCGGTCAGGGCCCGGACGGCAGGTCTGCGGCGGTCCCGGGGGTCAGCACCGCCCAGGGGTCGACGCGGTCGAGCAGCCGTTCGACGTCGGCCGCGAGCGAGGCGGTGTAGGCCCGAACCTCGTCGAGCGCCCGGGCCGTGTCCCGGCTCCGGAACAGACCGTGCCAGTCGGGCGCGACGACGTCCGGGGGTCGGCCAGGCAGGTCGTAGAGCAGGGTGGAGATCCGCACAAGGAGCCCGTCGATGGTCAGGTGGGTGTCGGCGAGCACTTCGTTGCCCCCCGCGATCGCCATGAGGCGCCAGCCGCGCGATCGGCGCTCGCTCGTGAACAGACCGTCGTCACCGGGCTCCGGGAGACTCGACCACGACGGGTCGAGGTAGCTCGCGATCCGCTCGCCCTGCTCCGGCGTGGCCCGCCGGACGGCGAGCTCGGCGAGCGCGGGGGCGAGGACCGCCCAGACGTCGATCGTCTCGGCGGCGCTCCGGGTGGTGAGCGGCGCGACGAGGTAGCCCTGCCGCGGCATCGTCAGGACGAGCCGCTCGTGGTCGAGACGGGCGAGTGCCTCGCGGACGGGGGTGATGCCCAGGTCGAGGTCGGCGCACAGCCCCCGCGCGGTGACCCGAACACCTGGGGCGAGGTCGCAGCGCACGATCCGCGCACGCAGGAGCGTGTACGCCTCGTCGGTCAGCGACATCCTGGGTGCGCGTGGGCTCGGCACCAAGTGTCCCCTCCTTCGCGGGCCGTGTCGGACGGCGGACGTCGGGGAAGAGCTTGATCATCGTAACCGGCGTGTCCTGCACACGCTCGGGCGAAGTCGCACGCGGCCGCGCAGGGGCGGTGCGGGCGCGGACAGACTGCACACCCCCGTGCAGGCCGTCCTGCACGATGCCGTGCAGGATGCCGGGCCTGTGAGTACCCCGCAGACCTGCCGGAGGCCGGACTAGGTTGCACGGTGCTGTGCCAGGACCGCGAGCCATGCCCTACCGTCCAGTCATGACAGACAGCCCCGGCGGCGCCGTGTCCGTGCGGCGCCGTGACGCGATCGAGAACCGGGTGGCGCTGCTCGACGCCGGGCTCACGGCGCTCACCCGCGACCCCGAGGCGACCCTGGAGACCGTGGCCCGGGCGGCCGGCCTGTCCCGACGGACGGTGTACGGACACTTCTCGTCCCGCGAGGACCTACTGCGGGCCGTCGCGAGGCGAGCCGGCGACCGCCTCGACCGGGTCGCCGGCCGGTCCCGTGCCGAGGACGACGGCCCGGACGACGATGCGGGCGACGGCACGGCCGACGCCGCTCGGGGCGGCCCGCTCGACCCTGCGACCGCCCTGGCCCGCTTCGAGCTCTGCGCCTGGGACGCCGCGGAGCCGGCGTCCTTCGTCGCCGCCCTCGCCCGGCGACCCGAGCACGCCCACCTCGCCGGGACGCTGTGCGCCACGCTCGGACACCGCCGGCAGGACGCCGTCCGGCGCGGGCAGGACGAGGGCGTGTTCCGCACCGACCTCGACGCGGCGGTCCTCGCGCGCCTGGCCGGGACCGTCGTCCTCGGGGTGTTCGACGAGGTGGTTGCCGGCACCGTCGCGACCCATGTCGCGGCCCGCGTCGCCGCCGTGACCGCGCTCGCCGTCGTCGGGGTGGCCCCGGCGAAGGCCGCGCGCTGCGTCGAGACGGCCGTCGCGCGATGACCGGGCGGCAGCTGGACGTCGTCGGTGCGTGCCCGCTCGACTGCCCCGACGCGTGCTCGTGGGTCGTCACCGTCGAGGAGGGTCCCGGCGGCCGCCGCGCGGTCGGCCTGCGCGGCAACCGCGAGCACCCGTTCACCCGCGGCGGGCTGTGTGCCAAGGTCACCCCGTACCTCGAGTACGCCGCCTCGCCCGACCGGGTCCTCCACCCGCTGCGCCGGGTCGGGCCCAAGGGCGGCAACGCGTTCGAGCGCATCTCGTGGGACGACGCGCTGGCGCTGCTGGCCGCCCGGATCCGCGAGGCCGGCGAACGGCACGGCCCCGAGACGGTCTGGCCGTACGCGGGCACGGGCTCGGTGAGCATGCTCCAGGGCCTGGGCGGCGCCGGCTACCGGCTGTTCCACGCCCTGGGGGCGAGCCGGCACGTCGGCAACATCTGCTCGTCGGCCGGGCACGCGGGGATGGACTGGACGACCGGATCCTCGGCCGGCATGGACCCTGCGGACCTGCGTCACTCCGGCGTCGTCGTGCTGTGGGGCACGAACACCCAGACCACGAACCTGCACCTGTGGCCGTTCGTGACCGAAGGTCGCGCAGCGGGTGCGCCTCTCGTCGTCGTCGACCCTGTCCGGACCCGGACGGCGGCCCGCGCCGATCTCCACGTGGCGCTGCGACCCGGGACCGACGGGGCGCTCGCGCTCGGTGTCATGGCCCGGCTCGTCGAGGTCGGCGGCTGCGACGAGGCCTACCTCGCGAGACGGGCCCTCGGCTGGGACCGGTTCCGGGACGAGGTGCTCGCCGGCTGGGACGTCGCCCGGGCCGCCCGGGTCTGCGGGCTCGACGCCGGCGTCGTCACCGAGTTCGCCGACCTGCTGGCGACCCGCGCCCCCGTCGGGATCCGCACCCTCATGGGAGTGCAGCGTCACGGCGGCGCCGCGCAGGCGATCCGGCTCGTCTCCTGCCTGCCGGCTGTGACCGGCGCGTACGCCCGGCTCGGCGGCGGGATGTGCTACTCGACGAGCGCCGCCTACGGCTGGGATGAGGCGGCGATCACCCGGCCCGACCTGCAGCCCTGCGGCCCGGCCCGCGAGCTGCTCATGTCCCGGCTCGGCAGCGAGCTCCTCGAGCGCGACGACCCCTCGGTGACCGTCCTGGTCGTCTGGGGTGCCAACCCCGTCGTCTCGAACCCGGACCAGCGGCGGGTCGTCGCCGGTCTCTCGCGCGAGGACCTCTTCACCGCCGTCGTCGAGCACACCCTGACCGACACGACGGCGTACGCCGACCTCGTGCTGCCGGGCACGGTGCAGACCGAGCACAGCGACCTCGTCGAGTCCTACTCGCACCTGTTCGTGCACTGGAACGCCCCGGCGGTCGACCCGCCGGGGGAGTGCCTGCCGCACACCGAGATCTTCCGCCGGCTCGCCGGCGCGCTCGGCGTCACCGAGCCTGCGGTGCTCGCGGACGACGAGCAGCTCGCCCGGGACGCCCTCTCGCCGACGACGGGCGGCCTGGCCGGGATCACGCTGGAGTCGTTGCAGGACAAGGGGTGGCAGCGACTGTCCCTGCCAGACCCGTTCCTGCCGTTCGCCGACGGGTTCCCCACGCCGTCGGGGCTCTTCGAGTTCACGAGCGCCGGCGCCGAGGCCGACGGCGCGGGCCTGCTGCCCGGCTACCGGCCGCCGCACGAGCCGGTGGACGACGGGTCGGACGTCGGGTCGCACGACGTCCCGCCCGGCGGCCTCGTGCTCGTCAGCGCGGCCAACCACTACCTCGTCAACGCGACGTTCTCCGGGAGCCCGCTGCACGCGCGCTCCGGCGCGCCGGTCGTGCTCGTCCACCCGGACGACGCCGCCGCCGCCGGCGTCGACGACGGCTCGACCGTGCGGGTCGGCAACGACCGCGGGGCGTTCCTCGCGGGCGTCCGGGTGACGGACGCCGTCCGGCCGGGCGTGGTCGCGACGACGAAGGGCCTGTCGCGAGGGCGCTACGCCGGCGGCGACTCGGTGAACGCCACGACGTCCGACGCGCTGTCCGACCACGGCGACGGGGCGACCTTCCACGACAACCGGGTGTGGCTGCGACCGGGCTGACG
>DAIOGQ010000037.1:0-1124 GCA_036745175.1 Kineosporiaceae bacterium | reverse complement strand
CGGGCGGTGAGGCGCCGAAGCACCCGACGCCATGAGAACCCATCGCCCGGGGACCGAGGTCCTCCTCCGCGTCGGGGCCCCGCTGGTCATGCTCAGTGTCCTGACCGCGGCCGCCACCATCCTGTACCGGCACCTGCACGACTACTCCTGGTCCCGCGTCGGCACCGACCTCGCCGGCATCGGGGCCGGCCCGGTGGCGCTCGCCGTCGTCGCGACGGTCGCGTCCTACGGGGCGATGACCGGCTACGACGCGCTCGCGCTGCGCTACGTCGAGCAGCCGCTGCCGTACCGCCGCTACGCCGCCGCCTCCTTCGTCGCGACGGCCTTCGGCAACTCGCTGGGTGCCTCCGCGGTGGTCGGGGCGGCACTTCGCGCCCGGGTCTACTCCGCATGGGGCGTCCCCGGCTTCGCGATCACCCGGATCATCGGCTTCAACCTCGTGACGCTGTCGCTCGGCTGCCTGCTCCTCGGCGCGGCCGGGGTCGCCGCTGCCCCGCAGCGGGTGGCGACCGCGCTGCACCTGCCGACGGCCGGTGCCCTGGCGCTCGCCGTGGCGCTCGTGGCCACCGTCGCCGGGTACCTCGCGTGGAGTGGCGCCGGCAAGCCCCCGGCGGGCCTGCGCGGCTGGCGGATCGACCGGCCGTCGCGGCCGCTCGCGCTCGCCCAGCTGGCCCTGTCGACCGTCGAGTGGCTCGCGATGGCCGCCGTTCTCTACGTGCTCCTGCCCCGCGAGGCCGGCCTCGGCTTCGGCACCTTCGCCGTCATGTTCGTCGTCGCGACCGCGGCCGGGCTCGTGAGCAACGTGCCGGGCGGCCTCGGGGTCTTCGAGTCCGTGCTGCTGCTGGCCCTGGGCGGCGCGGTGACACCGACCCAGCTCGTGACGGCGCTCGTGGCCTACCGGTTCGTCTACTACCTCGCACCGCTCACCGCCGCGGCCGTGCTGCTCGCCGTCCTGGAGTCGCAGCGCGACCGGGCGTGGCTCGGCGGGCTCGTGCGCCGGGCCGGAGTCCTCACCCCGTCCGTCATCGGGCTCGGTGTCGGCGGCGTCGGGCTCGTCCTCGTCGTCACCGGAGACGTGCCCGGCGACTCGCAGGCGCCCGACATGACGGCGTTCTCGGCGAGCC
>DAIOGQ010000036.1:0-20132 GCA_036745175.1 Kineosporiaceae bacterium | reverse complement strand
CGTCGGCGCGGTGACGGCGCTCGCCGCGGACTCGCTGACCGGCGCCGTACCGGTCGGTGTCGTCGTCGGGCTCGCCGTCCCGGCGCTGCTCCTCGACGCCGTCGACGGCGTCGTCGCCCGGCGCGCGGGGGCCGCGACGGCGCTCGGCGCGCGGTTCGACATGGAGGTGGACGCCCTCCTCATCCTCGTGCTGAGCGTCCTGCTCGTCGGCCCGGTCGGGCCGTGGGTGCTCGCGATCGGGCTCATGAGGTACACGTTCGCCGCGGCCGCGGGCGCGCTGCCGTGGCTCGGCGGGCCGCTGCTGCCGCGGTTCTCCCGCAAGGTCGTCGCGGCCGCGCAGGGGGTCGCGCTCGTCGTGGCTCTGTCCGGCGTCCTGCCGGCCGTGGGCACGTCGGCGACGGTGGGCGCCGCGCTCGCCGCGCTGTGCTGGTCGTTCGGCCGCGACGTCCGGTGGCTGCTGCGCGTCGCGCGCGCCGCCGACCGGCAGCCGTCGGTCGGGGCGCCGGTCGAGCAGCCCCAGGTCATGGTGTCGACCCGAACGCGGTGAGGAACCGGTCCCGGAAGTCCTGCATCGGCCACACCGGGGCGTCCGGTCCGGGCTGCAGGCCGGCCTCCCAGCCCCAGCCGTCGACCTGGTCGAGGACCGCCGGGTCCTTGGCCACGATCGAGATCGGGACGTCGCGGCCGCCGTCCGGGCCGGCGACGATCCGCAGCGGCTCGTGGTCGCCGAGGAACACCACGACGAGGTCGTCGTCGCCGTACCGTTCGACCCACGAGAAGAGCGTGTCGAGCGAGTAGCGCACCGAGTCGGCGTACGCCGCACGCACCGAGGTCGCGTCCGGCCACACGTCGGAGGGGTCCTGACCGGCGTCGGGCATGGGCGCGTAGACCGAGGCGTCGCCGGCCCGGTCCCAGGGCACCGTCGTCGGCAGCGGCGCCCACGGGGCATGGCTCGACGTGAGGCCGACCTCGACCATGAGCGGCGGCCGTCCGGGCTTGTCCATCACCGTGGTCTGGAGGGTGGAGAGCACGTACTGGTCCGGTGCGGGGGACCAGCTGAACTGCGGTCCGGTGTAGTTCAGGCCCCGCAGGTCGTAGAGCTCGTCGTAGCCGTAGAACTCGGCCTCCGGCCAGGCCCGGGTGACCCCGGGCATGACGCCGACGGTGCGCCAGCCGGCCTTGCGGAACGCGCCGTTGAGGGTGAGCCGGTCGCTGCGCACGAGAGGGCGGTAGCGGGTGCCGTCGCCGATGTAGAGCCCTGACAGCAGCGTTGAGTGCGCGAACCAGCTGCCGCCGCCCCGGGTCGAGGAGGTGAGGAAGCCGCTGCGCCCCTGGAAGCCGGCAGCCTGCAGCCGGCGCTCGCCGTCCGCCAGGACCGGGCGGACCCGCTGCGCGATCTGCGGGTCGCTCACCGCCGTCCGGCCGTAGCTCTCGACGAAGACCAGGACGACGTCCTTGCCGCGCAGCCCGGTGAGGAGGCGCTCGCCGGGAGTGCTCTTGAAGGCGTCGACGGCGGCCTCGGCCGCGAACACCCGCCGGTCGCGCAGGCCGGCGCGCAGCAGGGTGACCTGGTCGTGCGCCCCGGTCACCGTGTCGCGAGCCGCGACCGGACCGCCCGCCTCGGTCCCGGCGCCGAGCACTGCGCAGGTCAGCCACACGACGGCCAGCGCGGCGACGGCGCGGGTCGCGACACGGTCGTGCCGGACGACGAGCCGGGTCAGGCGGCCGAGCGCACCGGCCAGGACGACGGGGACCGCGAGCGCCGACAGCACGGCGGCCAGGATGAGCGCTGCCGCGCCGAGCCGGCCGAACGTGGAGGTGAGGAACTCGATGCCGGGACGGAACAGGCTCATGTCGCGGCTCGGGTCGAACGGCCGCACGAGGACGGCGAAGAACGCGGTGTCGAGGAGCTTGAGGCCGGCCAGCAGGCCGAGGGCCGCGCCGCCGACGAGGACGGCGAGCCGGCGCCGGGCCGCGGGCAGGGCGAGCACGAGGAGGGCTCCGACGAGGCCCTCGAGGGGGATCCGGGCGAAGGCCGCCGGCCCGTAGGCCTCGAGGCGGTGCGGCGCGACGAGGACGCCCTGCACGAGCAGGACGGCGATGACGTCGGGCAGGAGCAGGACGGCTCGGCGGGTGCGGCCGGGCGACGGTGGCGTCCGGTCGGCCCGGTCGGGTGGTTCGGGGAGCGGAGGTCGCGTCCGGACCGGGTCGGTCGTGGCGGTGTCGGGGGCTGTCTGGGGGGGCGGCACGCCCCCGTACACGTCCGGAGCGGGGTCGAGGTTCAGCGCCGGACCGGCGGGCGGCGGCCGCCGGGGCCCGGCCGGACCCGCCCGGGGTTTGCACTCTCGGGGGTCGAGTGCTAATCATGGGACTGGCACTCTCGGGTCGAGAGTGACAGCACAGCTGAAGCAGTCGACACGGGAGCGCAGGCTTCCGGACCGGTCCGGTGAGGGCCGTGCGAGCGCCGTGACAGGAACGGTGCGCGTGCGACCCGTCCGTCGCGGGCGCCGTCCGGTCCACAACCCACCCGGTACCGCGGAGGGATCAACCACACGATGGCCAAGATCATCGCGTTCGACGAGGAGGCCCGGCGCGGTCTCGAGCGGGGCATGAACACCCTCGCCGACGCCGTCAAGGTCACCCTCGGGCCGAAGGGCCGCAACGTCGTCCTCGAGAAGAAGTGGGGCCCCCCCACGATCACGAACGACGGCGTCTCCATCGCCAAGGAGATCGAGCTCGAGGACCCGTACGAGAAGATCGGCGCCGAGCTCGTCAAGGAGGTCGCCAAGAAGACCGACGACGTCGCCGGCGACGGCACGACGACGGCGACCGTCCTCGCCCAGGCCCTCGTCAAGGAGGGCCTGCGGAACGTGGCCGCCGGCGCCAACCCGATGGCCCTCAAGCGGGGCATCGAGCAGGCCGTCGAGGCCGTCAGCACCCAGCTCCTCGAGCAGGCCAAGGAGGTCGAGACCAAGGAGCAGATCGCTGCGACGGCCTCGATCTCCGCGGCCGACAGCGCCATCGGCGAGCTCATCGCCGAGGCGATGGACAAGGTCGGCAAGGAAGGCGTCATCACCGTCGAGGAGAGCAACACCTTCGGCCTCGAGCTCGAGCTCACCGAGGGCATGCGCTTCGACAAGGGCTACATCTCGGCGTACTTCGTGACCGACCCGGAGCGGATGGAGGCGGTGCTCGAGGACGCGTACATCCTCATCGCCAACTCCAAGGTCTCCTCGGTCAAGGACCTGCTCCCGCTGCTGGAGAAGGTCATGCAGTCGGGCAAGCCGCTGCTGATCATCGCCGAGGACGTCGACGGCGAGGCGCTCTCCACGCTCGTCGTCAACAAGATCCGTGGCACGTTCCGCTCGGTCGCCGTGAAGGCGCCCGGGTTCGGTGACCGCCGCAAGGCGATGCTCCAGGACATCGCGATCCTCACCGGTGGCCAGGTCGTCTCCGAGGAGGTCGGCCTCAAGCTCGAGAGCGCGGGTCTCGACCTGCTCGGTCGGGCCCGCAAGATCGTCATCACCAAGGACGAGACGACGATCGTCGAGGGTTCCGGGGAGACCGACCAGATCGCCGGTCGGGTCAACCAGATCCGCGCGGAGATCGAGAAGTCGGACTCGGACTACGACCGGGAGAAGCTCCAGGAGCGCCTCGCCAAGCTCGCGGGCGGCGTCGCTGTCATCCGTGCGGGCGCGGCCACCGAGGTCGAGCTCAAGGAGCGCAAGCACCGCATCGAGGACGCTGTCCGTAACGCGAAGGCGGCCGTCGAGGAGGGCATCGTCGCCGGTGGCGGCGTCGCCCTCATCCAGGCCTCGGTCAAGGCCTTCGCCGGGCTCACGCTCGAGGGCGACGAGGCGACCGGCGCGAACATCGTCAAGGTCGCGCTCGAGGCTCCGCTCAAGCAGATCGCCATCAACGCCGGCCTCGAGGGCGGCGTCGTGGCGGAGAAGGTCCGCGGGCTCGAGCCCGGCTGGGGCCTCAACGCCGCCACGGGCGAGTACGTCGACCTCATCGCGGCCGGGATCATCGACCCGGCCAAGGTGACGCGCTCGGCGCTGCAGAACGCCGCCAGCATCGCGGCGCTCTTCCTCACCACCGAGGCCGTCGTGGCCGACAAGCCGGAGAAGGCATCTGCGCCGGCCGGCGGCGGCGACATGGGCGGTGGCATGGACTTCTGATCCTCGGATCAGGAGCCTGCTCGCACCACGGCACGACCCGAACATCGCACCACGAACATCCGCACCTCGGCACGAACCGCGGGGCGGTCCTCCTTCCGGAGGGCCGCCCCGTCGGCCTTCCGCACGGACGAGCGATGTGGTCGCCGATGCCGCGGTCCAGGCCCGGTTCCTCGGCCGCGACCGGGTGCTGGCCGTCGGGCCCTTCCCTCGACGGCACCGGCGCGGCACCATGGGTGTCCGGCCGGGTGCTGGAGGTAGCCGATGACGGCAGGACTCCCGCAGGACGACCACGAGCACGGCGCCGTCCGTGACCGTGCCCGCGACGAGGTCCCCGAGGTGGGCGTCGAACAGGTGACGGCCGCGGACCCGCCGCTCGACACCGTGCTGCGCCGACGGCGGGCATCGCTGCGCAGCGCGATGGGCCGCGTCGAGGACGCCGTGGCGGCGCCGGTGCGCTCCGACCCGGGCGCGTGGCTGGCCCGGGTCGTCGCCGAGACGGCGGTCCTGCACGACTACTTCACCGAGCACCTCGCGGGCACCGAGGGTCCCGAGGGCTACTACGCCAGCCTGCTCTCCGAGGCGCCACGGCTGGCCGGGCGGATCCGCCGCCTCACCGACGAGCACCGCCGGATCGCGGTCGTGTTCGCGAAGGTGTCGGGGCTCGAGACCCGGGCCGCGAGCGACCCGGAGGCGGTCGACGCGCTCCGGGAGGCGGTCGTCGCACTCCTCGTGCTGTTCGCCCGGCACCGCCAGCACGGGTCGGACCTGCTGTGGGAGGCGTACGGCTTCGACGTCGGCGGCGAGGCCTGAGAGCCTTCTCATGAGCCTCGGTCCCGCGGCAGACTGGACCCGTGACCCGATCCGCAGTCGCCGGACTCCTCCTCGCCGCCGGGGCGGGCCGCCGGATGGGCACACCGAAAGGCCTCCTGCGTGACCCGGACGGCACGGCGTGGGTGGCCCGGTCGGTCGACGCGCTGCGGGCCGGCGGGTGCCTCCCGGTGCACGTCGTCGTCGGGGCCGCCGCGGCCGAGGTCGCTGCCCTCGTGCCGCCGGGCGACGCGGTGCGCGTCGTCGTCGCGACCGACTGGGCCGAGGGCATGGCGGCGTCGCTGCGAGCCGGCCTGCGGGCGTTGCTCGCGGACCCCGAGGAGCCGGTCGCCGTCGTCGTCGGGCTCGTGGACACGCCGGGGGTCACCGCCGACGTCGTCGCCCGGCTCGCGGCGCTCGCGGCACCGTCCGGGCTCGCCCGGGCGGCCTTCGGCGGCGTCCCCGGGCATCCGGTGCTCCTGGGCCGCGAGCACTGGGCGGCCGTGCTCGCCACAGCCGCAGGTGACTCCGGCGCGCGCGACTACCTTGCCGGCCGCGACGTGGCGCTCGTCGAGTGCGGCGACGTCGGCCACGGCGCCGACGTCGACAGCCCGGCCACTGCGACCCCGCCCGCGGCTCCTGCACGCCCTGCGGGGCTGCCGCCTACGCTGGCCCTGTGACGACCCGACCCGACCCGCTCGTCGAGGAGCACCCTGCGCTCGCGTCCGCCAACGCCCACGCCGTCCGCGCGGCAGACACGACCCGGCTGCGAGCGCCGGCCCGCCGGGTCGTCCGCACCCAGGTGACCCAGGACCCCCTCGACGTCCCCGAGCACGAGGCCGCGGTCGCCGACGCGAGCGCGGGAGCCGTCGTCTCGTTCTCGGGCGTCGTCCGGGACCACGACGGCGGGCGTCCGGTGACGGCGATCGAGTACGTCGGGCACCCGACGGCGGCCGACGTCCTCGCCCGGGTCGTGGCGGACGTCGCCGCCCGCACGGACGTCGAGGCGATCGCGGTGTCGCACCGGGTCGGTCCGCTCGCGGTCGGCGAGTCCGCGCTCGTCGTCGCGGTCGCCGGCGCCCACCGGCAGGAGGCCTTCGCGGCCGCGGCGCTGCTCGTCGACGAGGTGAAGCACCACCTGCCCGTGTGGAAACGCCAGGTCTTCGCCGACGGCACCGACGAGTGGGTCGCCTGTCCCTGAGTACCGGCGCTCACGCCGGACGCCCGGCTCCCGGAGCCGGCCGTCGACGAGGTCAACATCCCCGCCGGCCTGCTCGGCGTCCTCGCCCTGATGGGGGTCGCCGCCGGCATCGCGCTGGTCATCAAGGTCCCCGCCGCGGCGCCCGGCGCGGGCCGGGGCCGGGGCCGGGGCCGGGTGAGCCTGCCCTCACGGCTCGTCCTCGGCGCCGGGCTCGCCCTCGTGGCGACCTACGTCGGCCTCAGCCTCGTCACGGACGTCGGGGCGCGGTCGGACATCGGCGGCGGACTGATCCTGCTCCTCGGCCTGGTGCTGTCGTTCGCCGGCACCCTCGTCGCGGTGCTCGACCTGCGCACCCCCGGCCCGAGCGCGCAGCTGCGGTCCGGGGGGACTCGCCGTCAGAACGCGACGGCCTCGCCGAACGGTGCGCTCACCGGCGGGGTCACGGGGCCGGGCTTGGTCGCCTTCGCCGGCTTGAGCCGCTCCCAGAGCGACACCTGGAACTTCAGGACGGTGTCGACCTTCCTGATCCGGTACCCCTCGAGGAGCAGCTGGGCCTTCTCCCGGTCGACGGCGTCGCGCGCCTGGCCGAGCCCGTTGTCGCCCGCGATGAGCCAGACCCGTTTGCGGCCGCGGAGCGCGTCGGCGATCTGCTCGGGCTCCTTCTCGACGCCCGTGATCGTCGCCGTCGCGGAGCCGCTGCGGTCGAGCGCGACGTCGATGAGGCCGGCGTAGCGCTCGGGGTAGAGCTCCTGGAGGGTCCGCATGTGCCCCGGCCCGCCGGGGACCCAGAGCACCGCGTCGCCGGCCCTGGCGTGCCGGACCACGTACTCGCCGACACCGACCATGTCCTCGGCGTGGCCGATGTGCGGGTCACGGTAGACGTCCTGCATGTGGAGCCCGGAGAGGGCGAGCACCACGACGGGGACGACGAGCCCGAACGGTCGCAGCGTGGTCGCGAGGCTGCCGACGGCGAGCGCGGTCCCGGGCAGGGTGAAGACCAGGTACCGCCACGTGTACATCGGCGCGGCCTGCGAGACGGCCCAGAGCGTGACGACGGGCAGGACGGCCCACGCGAGCCCGAGCACCAGGGCGCCCGCGTTCGTCGTCCCCACCCAGCGGCCGACCCGTCCCGGCAGGAGGCGCCGCGGGTCGTGCCGGTCGGGGAGCCGGACGAGGACGACGGCGACCGCGAGGACGCCCAGGAGCAGCCAGAGGTCGTGGTACTGCGCGGCGTAGAACCGCGGCACGTCGCCGACGACGGCGACGACGAGCCAGTCGACCTGGCCGCGTTGCAGGAACGTCGCCGCGACGAAGGGGCTCACGGCCCCGAGCCCGCCCGCGGTCGCGAGCAGCCACCGCTGACGCACCGGCCGTCGCACCCGGACCCGCACGTAGACGGCGTGCGCGAGGACGACGAGCAGCGAGATGACGTTGAGCAGGCCGGTGAGCACCAGGGCCGCGGCGTAGAGCGCCCACCCGAGCCGGTCGCGCGGCCGGGAGACCGCCCGGAGCAGGAGCAGCGTCGCGAGCGTCGTCGCGAGCATGACGAGGGCGTACGCCCGGGCCTCCTGCGCGTACCGCGTGACGAGCGGCGCAGCGACGAGGGCCAGCGCGGCGGACATCCCGACGGCGGTGGACCCGAGGCGTCGGCCGATCCGGACCAGGAGCAGAGCGGTGAGGCTCGCGGCGACGACGGAGACGATCCGGACGCTCGGCACGGCGTCCGCGAGCGTCGTCGAGCCCTCGACGGACAGCAGGACGTGGACGAGGAGGTAGTACGACGCGTGGACGAGGTCGAGGTGACGGATCAGCTCGACGATCTCGCCGAACGGTCGGGCGGCGATGACCATCGTCGCGCCCTCGTCGCGCCACGGGCTCGGCGTGCCGACCTGGTAGCCGAAGACGGTGCCGGCCACGGCGAGCGCGAGGACCTCGGGACCGACGGAGGCGACCAGCCGGCGCAGGCGCGCACCGCGTCCGGTGCCGGTCGGGCTGCCAGGTGTCCGCGGCGGCCTCGGGCCGGCCGTCGGTCGGCGCCCGGCCTCGTCGGTGGTCAGGGCGGTACGTTCCGTGCCGGCCGTCAGCCCGCCGGGCGCCAGCGTGTCCGCGCCCGTGGCCAGCTGGTGCACGCGTACCTCCTTCTCCCCGGACGGCCACGGGTCGGCCGTGGCGGCGGCCGACGATGACTCTCGCGAAAGGGTAACCGACGGTGATCACCGTCATGTCACGATCGTGGAACAGGTCGGGAAACGCCCGGTTGTGAGCGGCCGTCCGGCCGGTCCCGGACCGTGCGTCCTGGGTGTCAGCGTAGACGTGATCACACCCCGTGCCCGTCGAGCGAGGTCCGAACGGGCACGAGAGGTCGGTCACGGCGCCGTGGGGGAGTGCGCGCGGCGGGTCAGCCGCCGGCGAACGGCGGCAGGACGTCGACGAGAGCGCCGTCGTGGAGCGGCCTGGCGGCGTCTGCGGTCACCTCGTCGAGGAGGAACGAGGAGGCCGCGAGCACCCGGGCCAGGGCAGTGCCGTGCCGGGCGGCCAACGTGCCGGCGAGGACGCCGACCGTGGCGCCGGCGGGGACCGCGAGAGTCTCCTCGGTCACCCCGGCGGCCTTCGCGGCGCCGGCGAAGTAGCGCACGCGGACGTCGAGCTCCTCAGCCACCGATCGCGCTCATCGGGCGGCTCGGCTGCAGGAAGCTCGGGTCGTCGATCCCGTGACCGGCCTCCTTGGCCCACATGGTCCCGCGCCAGGTCGCGGCGATCTCCTCGTCGGAGCCGCCGTTGCGCAGGGCGGCGCGCAGGTCGGTCTCGCCGCGGGCGAACAGGCAGTTGCGGACCTGGCCGTCGGCCGTGAGCCGGGTGCGGTCGCAGTCCCCGCAGAACGGCCGGGTCACGGAGGCGACGATGCCGACCCGCGGGAGACGGTCGCCCGCGCGGGCCGGTGCGCCGGCGGGTGCGTCCTCGACGACCCAGGTCTCGGCGGGGGCGGCGCCGCGGCTGCCGGGCGCGGACGACACCAACCGGAAGCGGGTGCGCAGGGCGGCGAGGATCTCCTCGGCGGTGACCATGCTGTCGCGGTCCCACGCGCCCTGCGGGTCCAGCGGCATCTGCTCGATGAACCGCAGCTCGTAGCCGTGCTCGAGCGCCCAGGCGAGCAGCGGCACGGCCTCGTCGTCGTTGACCCCGCGCAGGAGGACGGTGTTGACCTTGACCGGGGTCAGCCCGGCCGTCGCCGCGGCCGCGAGCCCGGTGAGGACGTCGGGCAGCCGGTCGCGTTTGGTGATCCGGGCGAACCGGGCGCGGTCGAGGCTGTCCAGGGAGACGTTGATCCGGTGCAGCCCGGCCTCGGCGAGCCGGGTGGCGCGCCGCTCGAGGCCCAACCCGTTCGTCGTGAGCGCCGTCTGCGGGACCCGGCCGTCGTGGGTGCGCAGCGCCGTCGTCGCACCGACGATCTTCTCCAGGCCCTTGCGCAGCAGGGGTTCCCCGCCGGTGAACCGGACCTCCTCGACCCCGAGGTGCTCGACGGCGATCGTGATCAGCCGGACGATCTCGTCGTCGGACAGCAGCCGCTCGTCCGCGATCCAGTCCAGCCCCTCCTCCGGCATGCAGTAGGAGCAGCGCAGGTTGCACCGGTCCGTGAGGCTGACCCGCAGGTCTGTCGCCACCCGGCCGAACCGGTCGAGGAGGCGGGTGTCGTCCGGGCGCGGCTCGCCGGACGCCGGCCCGGCGTCGGCACCGGTGCGGCGACGGCCCGGCATCCCGAGGACGACACTGCTCATCCGGCCACGATAGCCGCGCCGTTCCGGTGCGTGGCGGTCGAGTCGCCCCGGCCGGCCCCCGGGCCCCGGAATGGCCCGACCGGGTCAGCGCCGGTGCGGTCCCGGTGGGTCACGGCCTGCCCGGTGGGGCGTGCCGTCCGCGATGATGGCGCCGTGCCGACGTCCGCGGGCCCGACCGTTCCGGTGCGCGACCGCATCCTCGCGGCCGCCGCCGACCTGGCGAGGGCGTCGGGCTGGCGGCAGGTCCGGATGACGGCTGTCGCCGCGCGGGCGGGGGTCTCGCGGCAGACCGTCTACGCGCAGTTCGAGACCAAGGACGGGCTGGCCCGCGGGCTCGTCACCGTCGAGGTCGAGCGGGTCGTCGGGCTCGCCGTTGCGGCGATGGAGGGCCATCCGGACGGCGACCCGGCCGGTGCGATCGCCGCCGGTGTCCGGGCCGTGCTCGACGAGGGGCGGCGCAACGCGTTGCTGCGCGTCGTCCTCGACCGGGGCCCGGGCGGCGACCCGGAGCTCATCCGGCTCCTCACCTCAGACGCCGCCCCGGTGTACGTCACGCTCTGGAACGCCGTCGCCCCGTGGGTCCGACGGACCTTCCCGGCTGCCGACCTGCCCACCCTCGCCGCGGTCATCGACGTCCTCGGCCGGGTCACCGTGAGCCACCTCGTCCAGCCCGGTGCGGGCGACCTGGACGTCGCCCGCACCGTGTCCGGGATGGCCGTGGGGTACCTGCGCTCGCACAGCGCCCCGGCCTGACCCGTGGGCCTCACCCCGCCCGACGTACCGGGCGAGGAGGTGCGCGCGCCGGCGCGGGGCGATGTTGGCGCGCGTGACGTCGCCGTCATAGTGCGCGACGAGCCGGGGGTCCATGATCCGACGCCACAGCGGCGGTACCAGCGCCATGACCACCATCGTCGCGTAGCCCGCGGGCAGCTGCGGGGCGGCCTCCTGCGAGCGCAGCGACTGGTAGCGCCGGGTCGGGTTGGCGTGGTGGTCGGAGTGCCGCTGAAGGTGGAGGAGGAACAGGCTCGTCGTGAGGTTGTCGCTGTTCCAGCTGTGCTCGGGCCGGACCCGCTCGTAGCGGCCGTCCGTCGTCCGCTGCCGCAGCAGGCCGTAGTGCTCCAGGTAGTTGACGATCTCGAGGAGACAGACGCCGACGACGGCCTGGGCCAGGAGCCACGGCAGCACCTCGAGGCCGAAGCCGGCCAGCAGCGCCGCGCAGAGGGCGATCGACATGAGCCAGGCGTTGACGATGTCGTTGCGCGGGTCGAACCAGGCCATCCCGCGGCGCTTCCTCCGGCGGTTCTCGAGGTGCCACGCCGACCGGAGGCTGCCGACGACCGTTCGCGGCAGGAAGGCCCACAGGCTCTCGCCGAGTCGTGAGCTCGCGGGGTCCTCGGGGGTCGCGACCCGGACGTGGTGGCCGCGGTTGTGCTCGACGTAGAAGTGCCCGTAGAAGGCCGGGGCGAGGGCGATCTTGCTGAGCCACCGTTCGAGGTCGTCGGTCTTGTGCCCGAGCTCGTGCGCGGCGTTGATGCCGATCCCGGTGACGCAGCCGACCGTCACGGCGAGGCCGAGCTTGTCGACCACCGCCAGGTCCTGCGTCGTCCAGACATGGCAGGCCGTGACGATCCCGGCGAACTGCAGCGGCAGGTACGCGTAGACGACCCAGCGGTAGTAGCGGTCCTGCTCGAGCCACCCGATGGCCCCGTCCGGCGGGTTCTGGCGGTCGAGCCCGACGGCGACGTCGACAAGCGGGATGACGACGAAGACGAAGACGGGCCCGAACCACCAGAAGGCCCGCAGGTCGGTCCACTCGACGAGGCCGAGGGCGGCCAGCGGCAGGACGGGCACGAGAAGCCCGATGAGCCAGAGCCGTCGCTTCCGGTCGGTCCATGAGCCGGGGCCGGGGCCGTGGCTGGGAGCGGCGTCCACGGACGGCGGAGGGACGGTGACCATGGCAACTCGCAGGAGTGACGGGAAGTTTACAGAAATGTATCTTCTGTAAAGGGGATGGACAAGAGGCACGTCCATCAGCGGCGTGACGCAGTTCGCGGGTAGGTTCCGACCATGACCGCCGCTGCGAACGAGGGCGCAGACGCCGCCGGCGAGGTGGCGCGGGCCGTCGCCGGCCTCGACCTCACCGTGCCGGACCTGTCCGGGCTGCCGGCCGACTTCGTCTGGGGCGCCGCCACCGCGTCCTTCCAGATCGAGGGCGACGCCGAGCACCGGGGAGCGTCGATCTGGGACGCCTTCTGCGCCGAAGCCGGGCGGGTCAGCGACGGCTCGGACGGTCGGGTCGCCTGCGACCACGTCCACCGGACGGACGAGGACGTCGCGCTGCTGCGCGGCCTCGGCGTCGGCGGCTACCGGTTCTCCGTGTCGTGGCCGCGTGTCGTCCCCGGCGGGACCGGGCCGGTCAGCGCGGACGGGCTGGCGTTCTACGACCGACTCGTCGACGACCTGCTCGCAGCGGGCATCGACCCGTGGCTGACGCTGTACCACTGGGACCTGCCCGTCGAGCTGCAGGCCGCCGGGGGCTGGGCGTCCCGCGACGTGGTGGGCCCGTTCGTCGACTACGCGACGACGGTGCACGCCGCGCTCGGTGACCGGGTGCGGAAGTGGACGACGCTCAACGAGCCGTGGTGCTCGGCGTGGCTCGGCTACGGCACCGGCCACCACGCCCCGGGCGTCGCCGATCACGCGCAGGCCGCGCGGGCGACCCACCACCTGCTCCTCGCGCACGGGTCCGCGGTCGCGGCGATGCGCGCCCAGGCGCCGGCCGACCACGGCTTCGGGATCGTCCTCAACCTCCAGCCCGTGCACGCCGGCGACGGCGCCGACCCGGACGTCGTCCGGCGGGTCGACGGCCTGCGCAACAGGCTCTGGCTCGACCCGCTGCTCCGGGCGAGCTACCCGCGCGACGTCCTCGAGCTGCTCTCCCCCGCACTGGACGGCGCCGTCCTCGACGGCGACCTCGAGCTCGTCGCGCAGCCGCTGGACTTCCTCGGCATCAACTACTACCACGACGAGACGCTCGTGCCGGCCGACCCGCCCGGCCGCGACGACGAGGGCCCCTACCCCGGCGCCGGTGCCGTGCGCACGGCCGACCCCGGCGACGACGTCACCGACATGGGCTGGCCCGTCACGCCGTCCGGCCTGACCGCCGTCCTTGCCCGGGTGCGCCGGGACTACCCGACGGCGCCGCCGCTCGTCGTGACCGAGAACGGCGCGGCCTACGACGACGAGCCGGCCGCGGTCGCGGCGGCCGGCGCGGACGGCGTCGTCGACGACCCGCGGCGGGTGCGCTACCTGCTGGCCCACCTCGACGCGCTCGCGGTCGCCGCCCGGGCCGGCGTGGACGTCCGCGGCTACTTCGCCTGGTCGCTCCTGGACAACTTCGAGTGGGCGTTCGGGTACACCAAGCGCTTCGGCCTCGTCCGCGTCGACTTCGAGACCCTCGCCCGCACCCGTCGCCGCAGCTACGAGGTGTACCGCGCCGTCATCGGGGCCACGTCGGCGGGCTAGGCCGCCCCCTTGCTCTGCCCTCACATCTGGGGGCAGAACATCTGGGGGCAGAGCACGGCGGCGATCCCGCCGCGGAGGCCGCCCGTGCCCGTCGGTTGGGCGGAGCAGTCTCGTGAGCGTCAGGAGCGTGTGGCTTCCGGCGGGCCGATGCCGCAGGAAGCCACACGATGACCCGGACGTCGTCCGCCGGGGCGCCGGCAGCGGGAGACGGCCGTGCCGGAGGTGGTGGCCCGCCGGCGCCCGGGTGTGAAAGCGTTTGTCGGTGCAGCGGCCGCCGACGATCGAGCAGGTCGCCGCGCGGGCGGGGGTCTCGCGCGGCACCGTCTCGCGCGTGCTCAACGGGGACCGCGGGGTGTCGGCGCGGCGGGTCGAGGCGGTCCGGACGGCCGTCGACGAGCTCGGGTACGTGCCGAACCGGGCGGCCCGGTCGCTCGTCACGCGGCGGGCGGACGCGGTCGCCCTCGTCTTCGGCGGCTCGCCGGAAGGCGTGCTCGGGCACGAGTTCTTCGCCCGGGTGGTCCGCGGGGCGCACCGGGTGCTCGCCGACAACGACCTCCAGGCCGTGCTCGTCACCTGGGAGGAGGACGCGGGACGGCCGGCGGCCGAGCGGTTCCTCACCGCCGGGCACGTCGACGGCGCGCTCCTGCTCGGGCTCGACATGGACGACCCGCTGCCGGCCCGGCTCGCGGGGCTCGGTGTCCCCGCTGTCGCCGCCGGGCGCAGCGGCGGGGCGGCGAGTGTCGTCGACGTCGACAACCGCGGCGGCGCCCGGAGCGCGGTGGACCACCTCGTCGCCGGCGGACGCCGTGTCGTCGGCACGGTCGCGGGCCGGCTCACCGCCGCCGTCGGCGCCGACCGGCTCGCCGGCTGGAGCGAGGGGCTTGCCGCGGCCGGCCTCGAGCACGGGGACGACCTGGTCGCCGTCGCCGACTTCAGCCGGCTCGCGGCCCGCGACGCGGTCCGGGCGCTCGTCGAGCGTCGTCCGGACCTGGACGCCGTCTTCGTCGCGAGCGACCCGATGGCCGTCTCGACGCTCTCCGAGCTGCGCCGGCTCGGCAGGCGCGTGCCGGACGACGTCGCCGTCGTCGGCTTCGACGGTTCCGTCGAGGGCGAGCTCGCGGACCCGCCGCTGACGTCGGTCTGCCAGCCGCTCGAGGAGCTCGGCGCGCTCCTCGCGTCCCGGCTCGTCGCCGACCCGGCGCTCGGCCGCCGGCCGCCCGCACCCGACGGGTCCGCGCCGGCGCCGGCCCGCCTGCTCGGCACGCACCTCGTCGTCCGGGCGTCGAGCGCCCCGCGGGCGACCTGACCCGGGCCGGTCGTGATCAGGGCCGGACGGCGGTCAGCTCCCGGACCTGCGCGTAGCGCTCCCGGACGCCCTCGTCGACGTCCGCCTCGTAGACCTGCGTGCCCGGGGCCTCCCAGGTCGGGGCCTCGGGCCCGCCGCTGAGCACCCACGCGGCCTGCCGGGCGGCGCCGTCGGCGACGAACTCGCCGGGCGGCGGCACGAGGACCGGGCGGCCGAGGACGGCGGGAGCGATCCGGCGCAGCGCCTCGGACCGTGCCCCGCCCCCGACCAGGAGCACCCGCTCGACCGTTGCGCCCTGCCCGGCGAGGGCGTCGAGGCCGTCCGCGAGCCCGCAGAGGAGTCCTTCAACAGCGGCCCGGGCCAGGTGGGCGGCGGTCATCGTCTCCAGTCGGAGCCCGTGCAGCGCCCCCGTCGCGTCGGGGCGGTTGGGGGTGCGCTCGCCCTCGAGGTACGGCACGAGCGCGAGCCCGCCGGACCCCGACGGCGCCGAGAGCGCGAGCGCCGACAGGTCGTCGAGGCTCACGCCGAGCACGCGCGCGGTCGCGTCGAGGACGCGTGCGGCGTTGAGCGTGCAGACGAGCGGCAGGTACCGCCCGGTCGCGTCCGCGAAGCCCGCGACGATGCCGCTCGGGTCCGCCGCCGGCACCTCGGCGACCACCGAGACGACGCCCGACGTGCCGACCGACACGATGACGTCGCCCGGCCTGGCCCCGACGCCGAGCGCGGCAGCCATGTTGTCGCCCGTACCCGGGCCGACGACGGCCCCCGCGGACAGACCTGCCCAGGCCGACACGCCCGCCCGGTCGGCGGGACGCAGGACGGTCGGCAGGACGGCGTCGTGGCCGAGCGCGGCGCCGAGCAGGTCGCGACGGTACTCGCCGGTCGCGGCGCAGAAGTAGCCCGTGCCCGACGCGTCGCCGCGGTCGGTGACGAGGCCGTCGAGGCCGCTCGTCCCGCCGGCACCGTCGATGGCGTTCTTCGGGCCGCCGCCGAGGAGCAGCCAGGTCAGCCAGTCGTGCGGCAGGCAGACGGCGGCGACCCGCGCCGCGGCGTCCGGCTCGTGCTCGGCGAGCCAGGCGAGCTTGGTGACGGTGAACGAGGCGACCGGGACGAGCCCCGTCGCGTCCGCCCAGGCCTGGGCCCCGCCGTGCTCGGCCACGAGCCGCGCGGCCTGCGGCGCCGAACGGGTGTCGTTCCACAGCAGGGCGGGCCGGACGACGCCGCCGGCCTCGTCGAGCGTGACCATGCCGTGCTGCTGGCCACCCACGGCCACCGCCGCGACGTCGTCGAGGCCGCCCGCCGCGGCGACGGCCGCGACGAGCGCCGTCCGCCAGTGGTCGGGGTGCACCTCGCTGCCGTCCGGGTGGCTCGCCCGACCCTGCCGGACGAGCGCGCCGCTCGCGGCGTCCCGGACGACGACCTTGCACGACTGGGTCGACGAGTCGACCCCGGCGACCAGCGTCATCACCGTCTCCTTCTGTTGCGACGCAGCGGCTTCGGTGGTCCGTCCTGCGTCAGCGGGCGCCGAGGGCGTGCTCGACGGCGAGCTGGTCGAGCACGACGTAGCCGCAGCCGCGGGCGCCCACCGTGTCCGGGTCGAAGTCCTCGAACGCGGTGCGGTCGGCGAGCAGGTCGGCGTACGTCTCGCCGTCCGCGAGAGTCGGGACGGCGAGCTCGCCGATCCTGGCAGCCTCGATCGCAGCCTGCACCTGCGGGTCGGCACGGAAGGCCTTCGCGCGCTCCCTGAGCAGCAGGTACGTGCGCATGTTCGCGGCGGCCGACGCCCATACGCCGTCGTAGTCCTCGGTGCGCAGCGGCTTGTAGTCGAAGTGCCGCGGGCCCTCGTAGGCGGGCGTTCCGCCGGCGCCGTTCTCCAGCAGGTCGACGAGGAAGAACGCGCTGAGCAGGTCGCCGTGGCCGAAGATCAGATCCTGGTCGAACTTCGGTCCGCGCTGGCCGTTGAGGTCGATGTGGAAGAGCTTGCCGTGCCACAGCGCCTGGGCGATGCCGTGGACGAAGTTCATCCCGGCCATCTGCTCGTGCCCCACCTCGGGGTTGAGCCCGACCATCTCGGAGTGCTCGAGGCTGTTGATGAACGCGAGCGCGTGCCCGATCGTCGGCAGCAGGATGTCGCCGCGCGGCTCGTTCGGCTTGGGCTCCAGCGCGAACCGGATGCCGTAGCCACGGTCCTGCACGTAGCCGGCGAGGAAGTCCAGCCCCTCGCGGAACCGGTCGAGCGCGACGCGGACGTCCTTCGCCGAGTCGGTCTCCGCCCCCTCCCGACCGCCCCAGAAGACGTACGTCGGGGCGCCGAGCTCGGCGGCGAGGTCGAGGTTGCGCATGACCTTGCGCAGCGCGAACCGACGGATGTCCCGCTCGTTGCTCGTGAAGGCGCCGTCCTTGAACACCGGGTGGGTGAACAGGTTCGTCGTCATCATCGGCACCTTCATGCCGGTCTCGTCGAGGGCTGCCCGGAAGGCCTCGATCCGCTTGCCGCGCTCGGCGTCGTCCGACCCGAACGGCACGAGGTCGTCGTCGTGGAAGGTGACGCCGTAGGCGCCGAGGTCGGCCAGCCGGTGCACGGCCTCGACGGCGTCGAGCGGCGCGCGGGTCGCGTCGCCGAACGGGTCGCGGGCCACCCAGCCCACGGTCCAGAGACCGAAGGTGAACTTGTCGTCGGGTGTCGGCTGGGTCATGGCGTCCTCCGTGGATGAGTGTTCGTTCAGTCATTGAACATACCTGCCGCCGGCGTGCGCCTGTCAATGCCGCGAGCGGTTCCCTGCGCCGAGCGGCCGTCCGAGTTGGCAGTCCGGTGTCCTGTTCATTCATGACATGAACGAATAGGCTGCGGCCATGTCGGCCCCTCGCATGTCGCCCGCCCGGCAGACGTCGCTGCGCGAGCACAACCTTGCGCTCGTCCTGCGCGAGGTTGCCGACCGCGGCCCGGCGACGCGAGCCCGGATCGCCGCCGCGACGGGCCTGACGAAGGCCACCGTCTCCAGCCTCGTGGACATGCTCGTCGGGGCGCGCCTGCTCGACGAGCGCGGTCTCGACGCCGGCACGGTCGGCCGCCCGGGCCAGTCGCTCGGGCTGGCCGCCCGCGGTCCGGTCGGGGTCGGGCTCGAGATCAACGTCGACTACCTCGCGACGTGCACGGTCGACCTCACCGGCGCCGTGCGCAGCCGGGAGGTCGTCGTCGGTGACCTGCGCGGGACACCGGTGCCCGCGGTCCTCGCCCGGGCGGCCGGGCTGCTGCGCCGGGCCGCGGACGCCGCCCGCGACGCAGGCCTGCCGGTCGCCGGGGCCGCCGTCGCCGTGCCGGGCCTGGTCGACTCCGCCGCCCAGGCGTTGCGTCTGGCGCCCAACCTCGGCTGGCGCGACGTCGACGTCCTCGCCGGCCTGCAGGAGCGCGGGGGGGTCGCGCCGCGGCCGCTCGACCTGCGGCTGGGCAACGAGGCCGACCTCGGCGCGTTGGCCGAGCTGTGGTGCGGCGGGCACCGCGACGCCGCGGGGCAGCCGGTGACGACGTTCGTCCACGTCTCCGGGGAGATCGGCGTCGGCGCCGGGATCGTCCTCGACGGCGACCTGCTCACCGGCCGGCGCGGGTTCGGCGGCGAGATCGGCCACCTGACTGTCGCGGACGACGGCCCGCCGTGCGCCTGCGGGTCGTCCGGCTGCCTGGAACGGCTCGCCGGCCAGGAGGCGATCCTGCGCCGGGCAGGCCTGGGGAGCGAACCCGGGACGGCGATCGGCCGCCCCGAAGGACCGCTCGGCGAGCTCGTCGCCCGGGCGTCGGCCGGGGACGCCGCCGCGCTCGCCGCCGTCACCCGGGCCGGCCGGGTCCTCGGCCGCGGGGTCGCCGCGATCCTCAACATCGTCGACGTCGACACCGTCGTCCTCGGCGGGATCTACGCGGCGCTGTCGCCGTGGCTGCGCGACCCCGTCGAGCGCGAGCTCGCGGCGCGGGTCCTCGGGGCGCCGTGGGCGCCGCCGCTGGTCCTCGTGTCGTCCCTCGGTGGCGAGGCCGCCGTCCGCGGGGCGGCGATGTCCGTCGTGCGGTCGGTCATCGCCGACCCGGCCGCCTACCTGGCGCGGGTCGCCGGCTGATCGTCCCGGGAGCCGACCGGGACGCTCACTCGACGCGGCGGCGGATCGCGTCCGGAGCTCGACCGGACGCGGGTCTCAGAGCCGGCGCCAGTCCCAGCGCATCGTGAGTGCCAGCGGGCTGCCCGGCTCGACGGTCGCTGCCCGGCCGAGCTCGGCCGCGTTCGGCGGTGCGGTCTGCGGCTCGACGCAGACCGCCGCGGGCTTGGCGTCGAAGACGACCGCGTAGCCGGCGTCGGAGGAGACCCTGAGCCGCAGGACGTCCGGCCAGGTCAGCGTCACCGGCCACCGGACGTCGACGAAGCAGTCGTCCCAGGGGCCCGGCGGCGCGGCGACGACCTCGGCGGTCGGCATCCCGTCGGCGTCCCGGCGGAGCATGCCGCCGGCGGCCAGGTCGACCAGGACGGGGCCGCCCCGGCCGAGGCTTCGGGCGAACCACGGGTGGAAGCCGCACCAGGCGGGCATCGCGTCCCGGTCCGCGTGCACCTCGAGACGGGCCAGGACGCCGTCCGCCGTCAGCTCGACGTGCTGGACGGCGTGCCCGGACCACGGCCAGCGGCTGTCGAACGCGCAGCGCTGCGTGAGCGAGCTCTCGTCGGCGGCCGTGACGTCCCACGAGCGGTCGACCGTGACGCCGTGCAGGGCGTGCGGCGGCGCCAGGAGCGCGAGCTGGTGGGCCACGCCCTCCCAGACGAGCCGCCCGCGCCGGACCCGGCCGGCGTAGGGAGCCATCGCGTAGGCGCCCCAGTCGACGAGCCGGCCGCCGCCGCGGCCGAGGACCTCGAGGTCGCCGATCCGCAGCGACGCCAGGCGCCCTCCGTTGCCCGGGCTCACGGTGAGGGCGGTGTCGCCCGCACGCAGCACGTGGTCCGTCACGGCGCACACTCTGCCACCGCCGGCCCGGGCGCCGTCCGGGTGACCCGGTCGGGCCGGTCCCCGCGGCTCACCTCGTCGTCCGGCGCGGCCATGGGCCATGCTGGGCGCATGGTGCACGCGGAGGTGGCTGCCGATTCCGGCAGCGCGGTCGGGACCGTCGGGGACGACGCGACGGGCCGCCGGCCGGCGACGCCCACCGAGCTCGCCGAGCGGCTCGCGAGGACCGGTTACCTCGCAGACGCCGGTCTGGCCACCGTCGCCTGGCTCGCGCTGGCGATGGACCGGCCGCGCATGCGCGAGGGCGAGCCCGGCACCGGCGAGACCGCGCTCGCCGAGGCGGTCGCGGCCGCGCTCGG
>DAIOGQ010000035.1:6241-20331 GCA_036745175.1 Kineosporiaceae bacterium | reverse complement strand
GCAGGATCCCGTAGCGGTCGCAGATGTCCCGCAGCCCCTGCCAGTAGCCCGCCGGCGGGGTGAACGCGCCGCCGCTGTTCTGCACGGGCTCGGCGATGAGCATCGCGACCTGGTCCGGGCCCTCCCACTCGACCGCCGCCTCCACCTCGGCGAGCAGCGCCGCGGCGAACAGCGCCTCGTCGCCGCCGGCGGGGTGCCGGTAGGCGTTGGTCGGCCAGACGAACGCCGTCGGCACCGCGAGCGGCTCGAACGGCTGCCGGGCGTCGGCGAGGCCGGTGAACGACAGTGCCCCGAGCGACGTGCCGTGGTAGGCGAGCCGGCGGGAGATCGCCTTGCGGCGCTGCGGCTCCCCCCGGGCGGCGTGCCACTGCCGGGCGAGCTTCCAGGCGGCCTCGACCGACTCGCTGCCCCCGCTGGTCAGGTAGACCCGGCTCAGCCCCAGCGGCTCGGCGAGCCCGGCGAGCCTCTCCGCGAGCGCGGCGGCCCCGTCGTGGGTGACGTACCAGGACGGCGTGTAGACGAGCTCGGCGAGCTGCCGGTGCGCGGCAGCCCCGATCCGGTCGCCGTACCCGTGTCCGAGGTTCGTGCAGAACAGCCCGGACAGCCCGTCGATGTAGCGCCGGCCGGACGAGTCCACGACGTGACAGCCGTCGCCACGGACGAACACGGGGACGTCCCGGTCCGCGAAGTCGCCGAGGTCGGTGAAGTTCAGCAGGAGGTGGTCGCGCACCTGGGCGTGGACGTCGCGCGGCGGATGGTCAGCAGGCGTGCCCCCGTGCCGACGCACCACGTCGACCACCGCCTCCGACGTCGCCCCGGAACTGAACGTCCGTTCAGAACTGGGTCGGAAGGCTAGCACCGGTCGATGATCCTGACCAGCCGTTCAGGAGGCGGCAAACCACCGGTCAGGGTGCCGCAGCAGCCGGTCAGGACGCCGCGCGGCGCCTCGCCGGCCGGGAGCGGGGGGCCTTGAAGGTCTCCGCGCTCACCCCGAGCTCGAGCGCGGCCGCCTCGAGCCAGAGCCGGCGGAAGCGGGCCGGGGTCATCCCGGGCTCGGCGAGCGCGAGCTGGATCGCCAGCCCGTCCATGAGCGAGGAGAGCCGCAGCGTCGTCGCCGCGACGTCGGTCGGCCGGAAGACGCCGTCGGCGACCCCCTCGACGACGACCTTGCGCAGGGCCGCACGCCACCGACGGTCGAGCGACTCGCGCGCGGCGCGGGCGTCGTCGTCCCGCAGCGCACGGACCCACAGCTCCAGCCACAGCGTCCAGTCCCCGACCGCCGGCCCCGAGCCCGCCGCGAGCTCGGCCATGTGCCGCAACCGCGCGACCGGCCCGTCGACGGACTCCAGGTCCGCGTCGAGCGCGGCGTAGAAGGCGTCCTCCACGAACGTCAGCGCCTGGGCGAGCGCGCCTGCGAGGCTGCCGAAGTGGTAGAGCACCAGCCCGGGCGACGTGCCCGCCGCCGCCGCGATGTCGGTGACCCGGGTGCCGGCGAAGCCACGGTCGCGGACCATCTCGACCGTCGCCTCGAGGATGCGCCGGCGCCGGGCCTCCGGCGCCCTCGCCGCAGTGCTCTCGCGTGCCACGTCCGCCCCTTCGCCGACGCGTCCGGTCGCCCCCTCCCGGAGCGGCCCGTGAGCGGCCGCTTGACGGGCAACTGAACGCGTATTCAGGATAGCCGCTCCGGCTCGGCGTCCGCGGGAGGTCCGCATGAGCAGCCACGTCCCCGTCCGCGACGAGCGGGAGGCCGAGCTGCGCGCACGCGCCGCGGCCTTCGTCGAGGACGTCCTCATGCCGCTGGAGGTCCGCGCCGAGCTCGCCGGCGGACCGCTGCCGGCCGACGACGTCGGGCGGATCCGCTCGGCCTCGCTCGCCGCGCGGGTGCACGGCGGCCGGCACGCGGTCGAGCACGGTGGCAACGGCTGGACCACGCGGGAGTGGTTCCTCGTCGAGGAGCAGCTCGGCCGGACGACGAACGGCGTGTCCTGGTACATCCCCAACGCGTACAACGTGTGGAAGGCCGCGAGCCCGGCGCTCACCGAGCGCTGGCTCGTCCCGGCGCTGCGCGGCGAGCTGCACGACGCGTACGCCGTCACCGAGGCCGAGGCGGGCTCGGACCCCTCGGCGATGACGACGACCGCCCGCCGGGTCGCCCCCGGACGCTGGCTGCTCGACGGCGAGAAGTGGTTCGTCACCTTCGGCTCGGTCGCTGCGGTCGTCGTCGTCATGGCCTGGGCGAGCGACGCGGCGGGCGAGGGCCGCGCCCCGACCCTGTTCGCCGTCCCGGCGGGGACCCCCGGCGTCGAGGTCGTCGACGACCCGCCGTTCACGCACGCCTACCCGCACGGCCACCCGACGATGCGGTTCACCGCCGTCGAGCTCACCGACGACGACGTGCTCGGCGGGGTCGGCGCCGGCGCGGACCTCCAGCGACGCTGGTTCACCGAGGAGCGCCTCGGGATCGCCGCGCGCTGCTGCGGCGCGATGCAGCGGCCGCTCGACGAGGGCGTCACCTGGGCCGCGGCGCGCCACCAGGGCGGCGCCCGGCTCCTCGACCACCAGGGTGTCAGTTTCCCGCTCGCCGACAGCGCCGCCGACGCCGCCGCCGGGCGTCTGCTCGCCCTCGACGTCGCCGACCGGGTCGACGCGGGCGCGGACGAGAAGCTCGTCCACGGCCGGGCCTCGATGGCCAAGCTGTTCTGCAGCGAAGCCGCCGGCCGGTGCGCCGACCGGGTGCTGCAGGTGTTCGGCGGCCGGGGCTACGTGCGGACGACAGCCGCCGAACGGCTCTGGCGCGAGCTGCGGGTCGACCGGATCTGGGAGGGGACGAGCGAGGTCCAGCGGCTCGTCGTCGCCCGGTCCCTCGAGCGGCGCGGCGTCACCGCGATGCTCACCTGACCGGTGCCCCGGTCGGCGCGGACCCGGCGGCGACCGCGCTGGACCTCTCCCGGCTCCTCGCGCCGACCTCCGTCGCCGTCGTCGGCGCCACCGACCGGCCCGGTGCGTACGGCCGGCACGCGGTCGCCAACCTCCTGCGGGCCGGCTTCACCGGCCGACTCGTCGCGGTCAACCCCGGACGCCGCGACGTCCTCGGGATCGGCTGCCTGCCGACCCTCACCGACGCCGGACCCGTCGACGCCGTCGTCGTGGCCACCCCGGCCCGCACGGTGCCGGCCGTCGTCGCCGAGGCCGCCGCGCTCGGCTGCGGCGGCGCGGTCGTCTTCGCGGCCGGGTTCGCCGAGGCCGGCGGCGCCGGGCGGCAGGCGCGGCTGCTCGCCGCGGCCGGGAGCGCCGGGCCGGACGGCGGCCGGCTGCCGGTCGTCGGGCCCAACAGCAACGGGCTCGTCGCCGTCGCGTCCCGCGCCCCGCTCTGGGGGGACGCCGTCGTCCTGCCCGCCGAGGCCGGTCCGACCGCGCTGGTCACCCAGAGCGGCAACATCGGCGTCGTCGCGCTCGCCCACCGGGGCGGGCTCGGCCTGCACAGCGTCGTCTCGCTCGGCAACGCGACCGTCGTCGACGCCGCGACGGCCCTGCACCACCTCGCGGGGGCGCCGGGCGTCCGGGTCGTCGCGGCCTACCTCGAGGCGGACGGCGACGGGGCCCGGCTCGCCCGGGCGCTCGCCCGGTGCGCCGAGCGCGACGTCCGGGTCGTCGTCCTCAAGGCCGGCCGCTCCCCCGCCGGCCGGGTCGCGGGCGGCGCCCACACGGCGTCGTTGTCGGGCGACCACGCGGTCTTCGCCGCACTCCTCGACGAGGCCGGCGCCGTCCTCGTGACGACGCCGCACGAGCTCCTCGAGACGGCCCGGGCGCTTGCCGCCGGACGACGGGCGGCCGGCCGGCTCACCGTCGTCACGTGCTCGGGCGGGGACGCGGCGGTCGCCGCCGACCTCGCCGCCGACGCCGGGGTCGAGCTCGCGCACTGGACGCCGAGCACGTTGACGACGCTCGCGACCGTCCTGCCGGCCACCGCGACCGCGGCGAACCCGCTCGACCACACGAACGCAGTCTGGGCCGACCCCGCGGCGCTGGCCCGGATCGGCGCGGCCGTCGCGGCGGACCCCGGGGTCGGCCACGTCGTCTACGTCCAGGACGAGCCGCCGACGCTGCCCGCCTCCGACGCGCAGGAGTGGCGCGCGACGCGCGACGGCGTGCTCGACGGCGCCGCGGCGGCGGGCGTGCCCGCCCTGCTCGTCGCCACGACCCCGGGCCAGGAACCCGAGGGGGCGGTCGGCGGGCTCCGGCCCGCCCTGCTCGCCGTCCGGGCGCTCAGCCGGTCGGCACCGGATCCCGGGCGGCTGCGGGCCGTGGCCGACGCCGCCACGCGGACGGCGCGCCGCGCCGCCGGTCGCCCGGCCGCGGGTCGCTGGCTCGCCGAGCACGAGGCGGCGCGGCTGCTCGCGGCCGCCGGCGTCGCCGTGCCGGAGCAGGAGGTCGCCGACGACGCCGCGGCCGCGGCCGCCGCTGCGGCCCGGCTCGGCGGACGGCTCGCCGTCAAGCTCAGCGCACCCGGTCTGCTCCATGCCAGCGAAGTCGACGGGGTCGCCGTCGACGTGCCTGCGGAGGAGGTCGGCGGCGTCGCGGCCCGGCTGCTCGCCCGGCCCGGTGCACCGGACGGCGCCCGGGTCCTCGTGGCGCGGATGGCCCCGCCCGGCGTCGAGGTGCTCGTCGCCGCGCGCGCGGACGGCGTCGTGCCGACGCTCGTCGTCGGCCTCGGCGGGATCTGGGCCGAGACCCTCACCGACGTCGTCACGCTGCCGCTGCCCGCGACGGCGGACGACGTCGTGACGGCAGTCGCGCGGCTGCGCGGCGCGGCGCTGCTGCTCGGCGGCCGCGGCCGCGCCGGGGCGGACGTCCCGGCCCTCGCGAGGCTCGCCGCCCGGGTCGGTTCGCTCCTGCTCGAGACCGAGAGCCTCGTCGCCGTGGAGCTCAACCCGGTGCTCGTCGCGGCCTCCGGGGCGGTCGCCGTCGACGCGCTCGCGCTCTGGACGGCGGCGGAGCCACCGACCTAACCTGACTGCATGCTCAGTCAGGACGCACCTGAGGGCACCGGACCGTCCTCGACGGACCGGACAGCGCCCCTGCCCGCCGCCGCCCTCGACGCGGCCCTCGCGCCCTTCGGGCGCAGCCGCATGCTCCCGCCCGCGGCGTACACCTCCGCGGAGGTCTTCGGATGGGAGAAGCGGCACTTCTTCGCCGGCTGGCAGTGCGCCGGCTTCGCCGCGGACCTCGCCGGCCCGGGCGCCCAGCGTGCCGAGCCCGTCGGCGACACGAGCGTGCTGCTCGTGCGCGACGCCGAGGGCACGGTCCGGGCGTTCGCCAACACGTGCCGGCACCGCGGCCACGAGCTCCTGCCCTGCGGCAGCTCGACGACCCGGCGGTCGGTCGTCTGCCCCTACCACGCGTGGGCGTACACCCTCGACGGCTCGCTGCTGGCAGCGCCCGGCTACCAGGAGGTGCCGGACTTCGACCCGGGCGCCTACCCGCTGCGGCCGGTCCGCGCCCAGGAGTGGCACGGCTATGTGTTCGTCGACCTGTCCGGCACCGCGCCGGCGCTCGAGGAGTTCCTCGGCGACCTCGACGCCCGGCTGGCCCAGCACCGCCCGGAACGGCTCGTCGTCGCGGCCCGGCACACCTACGTCGTCGAGGCGAACTGGAAGACGATCAGCGAGAACTACCAGGAGTGCTACCACTGCCCGCAGATCCACCCCGAGCTGTGCGTGGTGAGCCCGCCGGACAGCGGTGAGAACTGGTACGCCCCCGGCGCCTGGGTCGGCGGCTGGATGGACATCCGGCCCGGGATGGCGACGATGTCGTTGGACGGGCACAGCGACGGCCTGCTGATCCCCGGCCTCGACCCGTGGTCCTGCGACAAGGTCGACTACCTCGGGGTCTTCCCCAACCTGCTGGTGAGCCTGCACCCGGACTACGTGATGACGCACCGGATGGCGCCGCTGTCCCCGGGCCGCACGTGGGTCGAGTGCGCGTGGTCGTTCCCGGTCGAGGCGACCTCGCGGGAGGGCTTCGACCCCGGCTACGCGGTCGACTTCTGGGACGTGACGAACCGGCAGGACTGGGCGGCCTGCGAGTCCGTCCAGCGCGGCATGGAGTCGGGGCTTGCGCAGGCCGGACCGCTCTCGCCGACCGAGGACGGCGTCTACCAGCTCGTCACCATGGTGGCCCGCGGCTACGCCGGGCAGCCCGTGCACGTCAAGCCGCAGCTCGCCCCCGGGCAGCCTGCGTGACGAACCCCCTGCCGGCGAGCGCGGACGCCGTCGTCGTCGGCGGCGGGGCCGTCGGCGGCTGGTGCGCCTGGTTCCTGCACCGGGCCGGCGCGGGCAGGGTCGTCGTCGTCGAGCGCGGCGTGCTCGGCGAGGGCGCTTCGAGCCGGGCCGCAGGCATGGTCCGCGGCCAGGGCGGCACGCCGGCCGCCGTCGTCCTCGGGATGTGGACCCGGGACTTCTACCGCGGCCAGCGCGACGAGCTCGCGCTGGACTCCGGCTTCCGCGAGCAGGGCTACTACCTGCCGGCGTTCACCCCCGCCCAGGTCGACGAGGCGAAGGCCCGGATGGCCATGCAACGCGAGCACGGCCTCGAGGTGGAGTGGCTCGACGCCGGCGAGGCGCAGCGGCGGAACCCGACGCTCGCGCCGGGCTCGACCCTGGGCGGCACCTTCGCCGCGACCGACGGCTACCTCGACCCGCCGCGCAACGTCCTGGCCTACGCCACGGCGCTCACCGTGGCCGGCGTCCACGTCGCCGAGCGCACGACCTTCACCGGGCTGCGCCTGCACGGGGGCCGGCGGGTCACCCACGTCGAGACCTCGCGCGGCGCGGTCGCCACGCCGCTCGTCGTCCTCACCGGCGGCCCGACGTTCGACGGCGTCGCGCGCGCGGCGGGGGTCCGGGTACCGAGCGGCGCCGTGCGGCACCAGGTCGCCGTGACGGCGCCGCACCCCGACCTCGACCCGGCCCGGCTGCCGATGGTGTTCGACGTCGCGTCGGGCATCTACTGGCGTCCGGAGGACGGCGGGCTGCTGTTCGGGATGAGCAACCCGGACGAGGCACCGGGTCCGGCGACCGGAGTCGACTGGCCCTACCTCGAGCGGATCCGGGCCCGGCTCGCCGCCCTCGTGCCGGTGACGGCCGGGCTCGAGCTGCGCAAGGTGTGGGCGGCGACGATCGACTACACGCCCGACCACCTGCCGATCATCGGGCCCGCGCTGGGCGTCGACGGGCCGCTCGGCGGCGTGGTCGTCGCCGCCGCGGGAGGGCACGGGATGATGTGGGGCCCGGCGGTCTCGCGGGCCGCGGCGGACGTCGCGCTGACCGGCACGACGGACGTCGTCGACGTCACCGACCTGGGCCTGGACCGGTTCGACGAGAACGGCGTCAGCCGGCTCGCGCCCGACCCCGTCGCGCTGCCGTTCCCGGAGCGCACGCTCACCTGAGGGGGGCGGCCGGGCCCGGCGCGCGGCCGGCCCGGCCGGGTGGCAGCAGCCGCAGCGACTGCGGCGGCAGGAGCAGGTCGACGTCCTGGCCCTCCCCGAGACCGGCGAGCCCGTCGGCCGGGACCAGGACGACGAACTGCGGGCCGGCGACGACCTCGGCGACGACCTCGGCGTGCGCGCCTCGGTACACGACGCGCACGATGCGAGCGGGCAGCACGTTCGACTCCGGTGCGGCGACGGGTACCGGCGCCCCGGTCCGCGGCAGCAGCCGGAGCCGCTCGGGGCGCACGACGAGGCAGGCCGCTCCGGGGTCGTGCGCCGGGCCGCCCGCGACGAGGACGCCGCCCGCTGCGCGGAACGCCGTCAGCCCCTCGCCCTTGGGGCCCACGACCTCGACGTCGACGACGTTCGCGGCACCGAGGAAGTCGGCGACGTACGCGTTCGCGGGCCGCTCGTAGACCTCGGCGGGCGAGCCGACCTGCTCGACCAGCCCGTGCGCCATGACAGCGATCCGGTCCGACATCGTCAACGCCTCGTCCTGGTCGTGGGTCACGTAGACGAAGGTGATCCCGACGCTCGCCTGGAGCGCCTTGAGCTCGACCTGGAGCTCCTTGCGCAGCTTGGCGTCGAGGGCCCCGAGCGGCTCGTCGAGCAGCAGGACCCGCGGGCCCAGGACGAGCGCCCGGGCGAGCGCGACCCGCTGCTGCTGGCCGCCGGACAGCTGCGACGGGCGGCGGCCGGCGAACTGCGTCATCCGGACCAGGGCGAGCGCGTCGTCGACCCGGGCCCGGGTCTCGGCCTTCGACGCCGAGGTGTACCGCAGCCCGAAGGCGACGTTGTCGCGGACCGACGCGAACGGGAACAGCGCGTAGCTCTGGAAGACGGTGTTCACCGGCCGCTTCTCCGGCGGCACGGCGACGAGGTCCTCGCCGTCGAGCAGTACCGCTCCGGCGTCCGGCCGCTCGAAGCCGGCGATGACCCGCAGCGTCGTCGTCTTGCCGCAGCCGGACGGGCCGAGCAGCGAGAAGAACTCGCCCGCCGCCACGTCCAGGTCGATGCCCCGCACCGCGGGGACCCCGCCGTAGCTCTTCTCGAGGCCGACGAGCCGGACGGCTCCGCCCGAGGCCGGTGCCGTACTGGTACCGAACGTCATCCGGGCCTCTCGTACGCTCCGGCCGGGCATCCCGGCGTGACCCCACGTAGCCGACGTGTTGCTCACCGACCGGACTGACAACCCGGCCGGCGGAACCGTGACGGGACGAGCCTTGCCAAGTCCTGACTGAACGTTCAGTCTAGGGATCTGCGCAGGCCGGGAGCAACGGCGTCCGCCATCCGCGGTCCCGGCCGCCCGGAGGAGGAAGCCATGGACGGCGACGACACCCGCGGCACCCGCCGCACGGCCCGGCCGCTCGCAGCGGTGTCCCGGCGGTCCGCGCTGGGCCTCGGCGGGCTCGGCCTCGCCGGGGCGGCGCTCGCGATGGCGGGCTGCGCGCGGCAGTCACCGCGCTCGTCGGCGGCGGGCGGCGGCAGCGGGTCCGCGTCACCGACCGGGCTGCAGATCGCCTCGCCGTCCTCGCCGGTCACCTGGCCGGTCCTGGACGGCAACGCTCCGATCGCCTCCGGGCTCGCCCCGGAGAAGGGCGCGACGTTGCAGCTGTACAACTACGTCGACTACGTCAACCCCGACGTCGTCAAGGCGTTCGAGAAGAAGTACGCGCAGTACGACGTCAAGGTCGTCGTCTCGACCTTCAACGACACGAACGAGGCGCTGGCCAAGATCCGCTCCGGCGGCACGCCGTTCGACATCTACTTCCCGAGCTACGACGCCGTCGGCAAGCTCGCGACGACCGGCCTCATTCGGCCGCTCAACCACGACTACATCCCGAACATCGCCAACGTCTGGCCGCAGTTCACGAACCCGTTCTACGACGGTGAGTGGCGCTACACCGTGCCCTACACCGTCTACACGACGGGGATCGGCTGGCGGACCGACAAGGTCTCGGAGGACATCGGCGCCCGGGCGAACCCGTGGGACGTGTTCTGGGACCCGAAGTACACCGGCCGGCTGTCGGTCCTCGACGACTACCGGGAGACCCAGAGCATGGCGATCCTGCGCGCCGGCGGCACCGACACGAACACCGGCGACAAGGCGGCCCTCGACAAGGTCCGGGCCGACCTGCTCGCGCTGGCCGAGGCGACCCGGCCGCAGGTGACGATCACCCAGTACACCGCGCTGCCCGAGGGCAAGCTCGACGTCGTGCACGCCTGGTCGGGTGACCTCGTCGCGGCCCAGTTCTACCTGCCCGAGGGCACCGACCCCGGCGTCCTGCGCTACTGGTTCCCGCCCGACGGCAAGGGCGTCATCAACAACGACCTCATGGTCGTGCTGAGCGGGGGCAAGAACCCGGTGCTCGCGCACCTGTTCCTCGACTTCCTCCTCGACGCCGACCAGTCGATCGCGAACTTCTCCTTCGTCGGCTACCAGCCGCCTCAGGTGGGCCTGGACCCCGCGTCCTTCGTCAAGAACGAGCTGGTGCCCGAGTCGCTGGCCGACGTCGCCGTCCGGCCCGAGGACTTCGACACGGGGTACCGCACGCTCGAGCTGCCGCCGGACGTCGACGCGATGTGGCAGGAGAACTGGACCCGGTTCAAGGCCGGGGCCTGAGGTGCGCGTGCGGTGAGCCCGACCTCGCGCGACCCGCGGCGGCAGGGGTTCGGGTTCGGCCTCGCGCTTCCGGCGACCGCCTGGCTCGTCGTGTTCTTCCTCGTGCCGTTCTACGTCGTCGTCTCGATCGCCTTCGGCACGGTGGACCCGGTCTTCCGCGCGCCGGTCCCGGCGTGGAACCCCGCGGACTGGCGCACCGAGCAGTTCACGACGGTGCTCGGTCGGCTCGCCGGGCCCGACGGCTTCTACGGGCCGGCCATCGTGCGGACGGTCGTCTACGTGCTCGTCGCGGTCGCGATCTGCCTGGTCGTCGCCTACCCGGTGGCCTGGTTCGTCGCGCGGCACGCGGGCCGGCGGCGTGGTCTGCTGCTCGCGCTCATCGTCGCGCCGTTCTGGATCAGCTACATGATGCGGATGCTCGCCTGGGTGAACCTGCTGTCCGACGACGGGCTGGTCAACCGGGCCATCACGCTGGGAGGGCTGCTGCCGACCGGGGTCTCGTGGCTGTCGGGCCGGCCGGTGACGGTGGTGCTCGGGCTGGTCTACGGCTACGTCCCCTACATGATCCTGCCGATGTTCGCGGCGCTCGACCGGATCAGCCCCGCGCTCATCGAGGCGGCCCGGGACCTCGGTGCGGGCCGCGTCGAGACGTTCCGCCGCGTCGTCCTGCCGATGAGCGTGCCCGGCGTCGCCGCCGGCCTCGTGCTCGTCGCGCTGCCGATGACGGGCGACTACTTCACCAACGACCTGCTCTCCGGCTCGCCGCGGACCGCGATGCTCGGCAACCTCGTGAACTCGGCCGTCGGCAACCCGACCCAGGCGGGCCAGGCCGGCGCCCTGGTCCTCCTGCTCGTCGGGGCACTCATCCTGCCGATGGTCCTCTACGTCCGGTCCGCCCGACGCGACGGCGGCGTCGCCTCGTGAGGCGGCTCCTGCGTCGCGACCCGTGGCGGCCGCCCTACGTGCTCGGCGCGGTGACGGCGGTGTACCTGCTGTGGTCCCTCGTGCCGGTGCTCGTCGCCGTCCTCTTCTCCTTCAACTCCGGTCGCTCGCGCAGCACGTGGCAGGGCTTCTCGCTGCGCTGGTACCTCACCGACCCGACCCTGTCGGTGTGGAACGACGTGACGATGCGGTCGGCGCTCACGCACACCCTCCTGCTCGGCCTGCTGACGACGCTCGTCGCCGTCCCGCTCGGGGTCGCCTTCGCACTCGGGCTCGACCGCTGGCACGGGCGGCTCCCGGAGTCGACGAACGTCGTCATGCTGCTGTCGTTCGTCATCCCCGAGATCGTCCTCGGGGTGGGGCTCTTCTACATGATCACCCTGCTCGCGACGCCCTTCACGCTCGGCACGACGGCCCAGGTCGTCGGGCTCGTCACGTTCCAGATCTCCTACCCGGTCGTCATCGTCCGGGCCCGGCTGCTGACGATCGGGGCGCACTACGAGGAGGCGGCGCGGGACCTCGGCGCCTCCGCGCTCGGCGCGCTGCGCCGGGTCCTGCTGCCGATGCTCATGCCGGCGATCCTCACCAGCGCCGTCCTGGTGTTCGCCGACGTCCTCGACGACTTCATCATCGTGCGCTACCTGTCGTCGGACGCCTCGACGGAGACGACGTCGGTGAAGATCTACAACACGGCGCGGGGCGCCCCGACGCCGGCGCTCAACGCCCTCGCGACCCTCATGCTCGTGGCGTCCTTCGTCGCGATCGCCGCCGGCTGGCTCGCCGTCCGCCGAGCCGGTCGCGGCGAGCGGGAGCAGGCCTCCCTCGGCGCCTTCGCGGGCCAGGTGTGACGGCGTGAGCCCCGTGCACCGCGTGGCCGACGACGACCCCGGCGAGGCCGCGGCCGAGGCCGTGAGCGGCCGCGCAGCGGCGCTGCGGACACCGTGGCCCGGTGTCCGGACGTCGCTGCCCGGGCCGGCGAGCGCGGCGCTGCTCGCCCGCAAGGACGCCGTCCTCAACGGACCGTTGCGCGACAGCACGAACATCCCGGTGGTCCTCGGCCGCAAGACCGGTCACGTCCTCGAGGACGTCGACGGGAACGTGTTCGCCGACCACCTCAGCGCGTGGGGCGCCGCCCCCTACGGCGCGCAGCCGCCGTCCGTCCGGGCCGCGACGCTCACCGCCTGGGACCGCTACGGGATGGAGATCGCGCAGTACCTCGCGAGCGAGCCCGTCGTCGCCCTCGCCGAGCGGCTCGTCGACCTCGCGCCGGGCGGGATCACGCGGGTGGCGCCGTCCGTGACCGGCACCGAGGCGGTCGAGGGCGCGGTCAAGCTGGCCCGGGAGTCGACGGGCCGTCCGGTCATCCTCGGCTTCCTCGGGCAGTACCACGGCGAGTCGACCTACCTCACCGCGGCGTCCTCGACCGACCTGCCCGGCAACACGTCGAACAACACCCAGTACGTCGCCGGGCTCGTCCTCGTGCCGTACCCGAACCGGTTCCGCGCGCCGTTCCACCGCGGGCCCGGGCCGTACGACGACACTCTGTACCTCGACTACCTCGAGACGTGGGTGCTGCGGCACCAGGTCGAGCCCGACCAGGTCGCGGGCGTCCTCGTCGAGCCGGTGGCCGGCGAGGCCGGCATCCTCGCCCCGTCCGCCGCGTGGTGGGAGGGGCTCGTGGGCCTCGCCGGACGGCACGGCTGGCGGCTCATCCTCGACGAGGTGCAGACCGGCCTCGGCCGGTGCGGGGAGATCTTCGCGGGTGACCTGTGGGGCCTCGAGCCGGACCTCCTCCTGCTCGGCAAGGGGATCGCCGGTGGCGGCCAGCCGATCGCGGCGGTGCTCGGGACGGAGGAGGTCATGGCTGCGTCGAACACCCACCTCGGGGGCACCTACGCCTGGGAGCCGGCCGCGTGCGCCGGCGCGCTCGCCGGGCTCGACCTGCTGCTGTCCGGCGGGGTGCTGGAGAACGCGCGGGCGATGGAGCGCACGGCGCTGGGCGTGCTGGGCCCGCTCGTCGACGAGGTCGAGCAGGTCGGGGACGTGCGCAGCGTCGGCGCCTGGGCCTGCCTGGAGTTCGTCCGCGACCGGGAGACGATCGAGCCCGCACCGGCCTTCCAGCACGCCGTCCACCGCGCGGCGCTACGCCGCGGCGTCCTCGCGATCAGCGAGCCGGACAAGCCGCTGTACCGGATGCAGCCACCCCTGACCATGGAGCCCGAGCTGTTCGCCTGGTCGTGCACGCAGGTCGCGGACGCCGTCCGTGAGGTCGCCGCGACCCCGCCCCCGGAGGTCCGCGCGTGACGCCGTCCCTGCCCCTGCCCGAGCGGGCCCAGGTCGTCGTCGTCGGCGGCGGCAACATCGGCGCGAGCGTCGCGTACCACCTCACGCGGCTCGGCGTCCGGGACGTGCTCGTCGTCGAGCGGCACGAGCTGACCTCCGGGACGACGTGGCACGCGGCCGGGCTCATCACGTCGGCCGGGATGGCCGACGAGACGTCGCTGTGGATGGCGCGCTACTCGCGGGACCTCTACGCGCGGCTCGAGGCCGAGACGGGACACTCCACGGGGTTCCGGGCGACCGGCCACCTGCATCTCGCGACGAACCCCGAGCGCCTCGAGGCGCTGCGGCGGGAGTCGGCGTGGCAGCGCGGGATGGGCGTCGACAACGTCGAGATCTCCCCCACCGAGCTCGCCGCGATCTGGCCGGTCGGGCGCACCGACGACGTCCTCGCGGCCTTCCACGTCGCCGACGAGGGCCGTGCCGACCCGGTCGGCTGCGCGACGGCGCTCGCCAAGGGGGCGAAGGCGGGCGGCGCCCGGGTCGTCGAGGGGGTGCGCGTCACCGGGTTCGAGGTCGACGGCCACGCGACGATCGGACTGTGGGGCGCGGGCGCGGAAGGCCGCCGGGTGCGTGCCGTCCTGACCGACCACGGCCGCGTCGAGTGCGAGACGGTCGTCCTCGCGGCCGGGCTGTGGTCGCGCCAGGTCGCCGCGCTCGCCGGCGTCGACGTCCCGCTGCAGGCCGCCGAGCACT
>DAIOGQ010000035.1:0-6141 GCA_036745175.1 Kineosporiaceae bacterium | reverse complement strand
CGCCAGGTCGCCGCGCTCGCCGGCGTCGACGTCCCGCTGCAGGCCGCCGAGCACTACTACCTGCTCACCGACCCGGTGCCCGGCGTGCACCGCGACCTGCCCGTCGTCGAGGACCCGGACCGCTACGCCTACTACCGCGAGGAGGCCGGCGGGATGCTCGTCGGGCTCTTCGAGCCGGTGGCCGGACCGTGGCACGTCGACGGCGCCCCGGAGGACTTCGCCTTCGGCACGCTGCCGCCCGACTGGGACCGGGTCGGGGACTGCCTCGCCGGCGCGATGGAGCGGATCCCGAGCCTGGACGGGGTCGGGATCCGGACGTTCTTCTGCGGCCCGGAGAGCTTCACCGCCGACGTCCACCCGCTCCTCGGGCCGACGCCCGAGGTCGACAACCTCTTCGTCGCGGCCGGGCTCAACTCGCTCGGGATCCTCCTGGGTGGCGGGGTCGGGTCCGTCGTCGCGCAGTGGGTCGTCGACGGGGTGCCGCCGGTCGACGTCACGCACTACGGCGTGGAGCGGGCACTGCCGCACGAGACGACGCGGCGGTTCCGCGCGGAGCGGACCGTGGAGCAGCTCGGCGCGCTCTTCGGCGACGCGGCGTTCCCGGCGTGGCAGCCGACCACCGCCCGCGACGTGCGACGGTCACCGCTCCACGAGCGGCTGGCCGCCGCCGGCGCCCGGTTCGGCGTCTCGGCCGGCTGGGAGTACCCGCTGTGGTTCGCCCCCGCCGGCACCGACCCGCGCGACGTGCCGGTGACCCGCTCCTGGGGCCGGCAGGCGTTCCACGCGTTCGTCGAGGCCGAGCACCGCGCCGTCCGGGAGGCCGTCGGCGTGCTCGACCTGTCGCTCATGTCGACGTTCCTCGTGCAGGGCCGGGACGCCGCCGCGGTCCTCGACCGGGTCAGCGCCGGCGACGTCGCGGGCGACGTCGGGCGCGTGGTCTACACGCAGTGGCTCGACGAGCGCGGCGGCATCCTCGCCGACGTCACGGTGACCCGGCTCGCGGACGACGAGCTGCTCGTCGTCAGCTCGGACGTCACCCACCGCCGGGTGGCGGCGATGCTGCGCCGGGCGCGACGCGACGACGAGCACGCGAGCGTCACCGACGTCACGTCGGGCACGGCGCTGCTGTCGGTCCAGGGACCCCGATCGCGCGCGCTGCTGGCCCGGCTCTCCCCGGACGACGTCTGCGACGCGGCATGGCCGTACCTGACGGCCCGCCGGCTCGAGGTGGGCCCCGGGCGGGTGCTCGCGCTGCGGGTGACGTACGTCGGCGAGCTCGGCTTCGAGCTCCACGTCCCCGCCGACATCGCGGTCGCCGTCTGGGACGCGCTGCTCGACGCCGGGGGCGACCTCGGCGTCCGGCCGGTCGGGCTCGCGGCCATGGAGTCGCTTCGGCTGGAGAAGGGGTACCGCGACTACGGGATCGACATCGAAAACACCGACGGCGTCGTCGAGGCCGGGCTCGGCTTCGCCGTCGCGCTCGACAAGGCGTCCGCCTTCGCCGGCCGCGACGCCGTCCTCGCGGCGAGGGCCGACCGGTCGCGCCGGATGGTCCACGTCCTCCTCGAGGACCCCGAGCCGCTGCTCCACGGCGGGGAGCCGTTGCTGCACAAGGGATCCTGGGTCGGCTACCTGCGGGCCGGGGCGTTCGGGCACACGCTCGGGGCCGGCGTCGGGCTGGCGATGTGCCGGCGCGACGACGCCGGCACGGACGGGGTCACGGCGGCGTGGCTCGCGGACGGCGGCTTCGAGGTCGACGTCGCGGGCCGGCGGGTCGCCGCCCGGCTGTCGCTGCGGCCGTTCTACGACCCGGACCGCAGCCGGGTCCGGGGCTGAGATGACGGACGACCCGACGACGTGGCCCGTGGTCCGACTGCTCGATGCCTTCCGGGACAAGCGGATCGCGCCGAGCGAGTACCTGGCGCTGCTCGCGACGCGGGTCGAGACGTGGCAGCCGCACGTCAACGCGCTCGGCGACGTCTACCTCGACGAGGCGGCGGTGCAGGCCCGGCGGGCCGACGGCGCCTACGCCGGGACAGGCGTCCGGGCCCGGCCCCTCGAAGGCGTGCCCGTCGTCGTCAAGGACGAGACGGAGATCGCCGGCCGGCGCACGACGAACGGGTCGCTGCTCTGGGCGGACTTCGTCTCCACGACGTCGGACCCGATCGTCGAGCGGCTCGTCGACGCGGGCGCGGTGGTCCACGCGCGCGGCCTGACCCCGGAGTTCTCGGTCGCGTTCTGGACCCACTCCCGGATGTGGGGCGTCACCCGGAACCCGTGGAACCCGCGGTTCGACGTCGGCGGGTCGAGCGGCGGTTCGGCCGCCGCTCTCGCGGCCGGGATGACGCCGCTGGCGACCGGGTCGGACATCGGCGGCTCGATCCGGGTGCCGGCGTCGTGCTGCGGTGTCGTCGGGTACAAGCCGCCGAGCGGCCGGATCCCGGTCGCGGGTGCCTGGGGCCGTGACGACTGGAGCGCCGTCGGCCCGATGGCGCGCTCGGTCGCGGACTGCGCGCTCGTGACGGACGTCGTGAGCGGCCACCATCCGCGGGACCACTTCTCCCTGCGCGACCCGTCGGCGCTCGGCGTCCCACGGCCCGACGTCGCCGGACTACGCGTGGCGCTGTCCGAGGACCTCGGCGACTGGCCCGTGACCGAGCAGGTGCGCGCCGCCGTCCGGACCGCGGCGCAGGCCCTCGCGGGGCTCGGCGCGGTCGTCGAGGAGGTCGCCCTCGTCGTCGAGCGCGAGGCCCTGCGGCGGGCGAGCGACGCGCACAACGGAGCGCTCTTCGCCCGCACCCTGCTGGACGAGGTCGAGCCGCACCGGTCGAAGCTCAACCCGTACACCGTCGCGTGGCTCGCCGACGTGCTCGCCGAGCCACGGCTGTCGGTCTTCGCCGGCCGGGAGGTGGAGGCCGACCTCGCCGAACGGGTCGACCGGGTGCTCGTCGACCACGACGCCCTGCTGTGCCCGGTGATGGCGGTCCCCGCGTTCGAGGCCGGCGTCGACCACACCCGGGAGCCGTACGTCCTCGACGGCCGGGTCCGGGACCCGTTCCACGACCTGCACCTGTCCGAGGTCTTCAACGTCACGGGCCGCTGCCCCGTGCTGGCGGTCCCGGTGGGCCACAGTGCCGACGGCGTCCCGATCGGGGTCCAGGTCGTGGGACGCAGCTACGACGACGCGACGGTCATGCGGGTCGGGGCCGCGCTCGAGGCGGCGCTGCCGTGGCAGCCGGTCGCGGCGTTCCCCGTGCCGTAGCCGTCAGCCGCCGCTCTTGCGCCGGAACTGCTTCTGGTGGCTCGCCGGACCGTGCGCGGAGTGCACCTTGGAGTCCCCGGCCTCGCCGGCGGCCGCCGACGCGTGGCTCCTGGCGTTCTTGCGCTCGAGCGCCTCCCGGAAGCGGCGCTTGGCGTCGTCCTCCGGCTGCTCGGCGTCCGGCGCGTCACCGGTGGGCTTCGACGTGGGCATGGAGTGCTCCGTCCTCGGGGCCGTGGAGGCGACCCGGGCCCTCGCCCGGCTCCTGGCGCGGCCCGCTGTGCGTGGACCTGCGTACCTGCCCACCCTTGCACGCCGGTCCGGCGAGCGTCACACGAGTTCGGTCCGGCGCGCCGGAGCCGGCCGAGCGGGCGGCCGGCGGCGTCGCTGCGGTCACGCCTGCGCGAGGTCGTACTCGACGACGACCGGGGCGTGGTCGCTCCAGCGCTCGGCGTACGTCGGCGCCCGGTCGACCTCGGCCTTGACGGCGCGGGCCGCCAGGCCCGGCGAGGCGATCTGGTAGTCGATCCGCCAGCCCGCGTCGGTGTCGAACGCCTTGCCACGCCAGGACCACCACGTGTACGGGCCGGGACCCTCGCCTGCGGCTGCCCGGACGACGTCCACCCAGCCGTGCTCGCCGAGGAGCCGGTCGAACCAGGCGCGCTCTCCGGGCAGGAAACCGGCCTTCTCGAGGTTGCCCTTCCAGTTTTTCAGGTCCGCCTCACGGTGGGCGATGTTGAGGTCGCCCATGACCAGGACGTGCCGGCCGTCGGCGGCCAGCGCGGTCATCCGGGCGAGCATCGCGTCGAGGAAGGCGTACTTCTCGACCTGCCGCGGGGTGTCCGCCTCGCCGGTGGGGACATAGGCCGAGACGACGGTCAGCAGCGACGCCCCGGACGACGCCGCGTCGAGCGCGACGTCCGCCTCGACCCAGCGGCCCGAGCCGTCGAACCCGCCGCCGGGCGGGCCGGGGATGCCCTCGGAGCCGGGCGGGAGCCCGACCCGCACGGCGAGCGGCGGCGTCCGGGCGGCCACGGCGACCCCGGCCCGGCCCTTCGCGGCCGCCTCCTCGTGGACGACGTGCCAGCCCTCGCCCAGGGCCTGCGCGAGCGCGTCGTCGGGCGCCCGGACCTCCTGCAGGGCCAGGACGTCGGGACGCCGCCCGGCGAGCCATGGGCCCATCCCCCGGCGCGCCGCGGCGCGCACCCCGTTGACGTTGGCGGTCGCGATCGTCAGCACCGGGCCATCCTGTCTGCCGACCTGCGTGTCTGCCGACCTGCCTGCGCGCCGTCAGGTCTCCGGGTACATCTCGTCGATGACGGACGCGTGGTTGCGGACCACGACCGCTCGCTTGACCTTCAGGCTCGGCGTCAGCTCGCCGGCCTCGACGGTCAGCTCCCGGGACAGGATCCGGAACTCCTTGATCGTCTCCCAGCGGTTGAGCTCGCCGTTCACCATCTCCACCGCCGTCCGGACCTCGGCGTGGACCGTGACGTCGGCGCCCGACACGACCGCCGAGGCGTCCTTGCCGTGCACGCCGGCCCACGCCGTCGCCGCGTCGGCGTCGAGCGTGATGAGCGCCGAGGCGAAGTTGCGGCCGTCCGCGATGACGACCGCCTGCCCGATGAGCGGGTGCGCCGCCTTGAGCGAGCCCTCGATGGCACTCGGCGCGATGTACTTGCCGCCGCTCGTCTTGACAAGGTCCTTCTTGCGGTCGGTGATCTTCAGGTACCCGTCGGCGTCGAGCTCCCCGACGTCCCCGGTGGCGAGCCACCCGTCGTCGAGGAGCATCTCGGCGGTGGCCTCGGGCAGGTGGTGGTACCCGCGCATGACGCCGCCGCTGCGCAGGAGGATCTCGCCGTCCTCGGCGATCTTGACCTCGGTGCCCGGCAGTGCCTGCCCGACGGTACCGATCCGGACGGCGCCAGGGCGGTTGACGAACGCTGCCCCGCCGCACTCCGTCAAGCCGTAGCCCTCGCAGATCGGCAGCCCGGCCGCCGCGAACCACTCGGCGATCTTCGGGGACAGCGGTGCGCTGCCCGACACGAGCACGTCGAGCCGGCCGCCGAGCCGGGCCCGGATCTTGCTGAACACGAGCTTGTCGGCGACCGCCCGCTGGACGGCCACGTGCGGCGGCACGGACCGGCCGACCTGCTCGAGCCGGACCGCCGTCCTCCCCACCCCGAACGCCCAGTCGAAGATCTTGGCCTTGGCGCCACCCTCGGCGTGCGCCGTCGAGGCCACCCGGGCGTAGACCTTCTCGAAGATCCGAGGCGCGGCGGCCATGAACGTCGGCCGGATCTCCGCGAGGTTCTCGACGATCTTGTCGATCCGGCCGTCGACCGCCGTCGCGAAGCCGATCCGCAGCTGGCCGGCGACGAGCAGCTTGGCGAAGACGTGCGCGAGCGGCAGCCAGAGGAACTGCAGGTGCTCGGGGGTGAGCACGTGGATCCGCTCGGTCGCCTCGGCGATGTAGAGCCAGTTGCCGTGGGTGAGCTCGACCCCCTTGGGCCGGCCCGTCGTGCCCGAGGTGTAGATGAGCGTCTGGAGCATGCCCGGTGACAGCTGGACCACCCGCTCGTCGATGGTCCCCGGCGCTTTGGCCAGCAGGGCACGGCCTCTGTCCGCGAGCTCGTCGAGGGTGAGGACCCAGCCGCCGGCGCCCTCGAGGTCGACCCCGGTGGCGTCGATGACGACGACCGCCCGGACGCCGGGCAGGTCGCTGCGATGGTCGGCGACCTTGGCCAGCTGGCCGGCGTCCTCGGCGACGACGACGCAGCTGCCGGAGTCGGACAGGATGAACGAGACGTCCTCCGGGCGGGTGTTCGGGTAGACGGTCGTCGTCGCGGCGCCGGCGAGCAGCACGCCGAGGTCGGCGAGGA
>DAIOGQ010000034.1:0-20428 GCA_036745175.1 Kineosporiaceae bacterium | reverse complement strand
GTCGCGCTCGTCGCCCTGGACGTTCTCGAGGTTCTTCACGAACAGCCCGACGAACTGGTCGTCGTCCTCCCGGGCGATCTCGGCCTCGTAGCGGCGGGCGAAGTCGGCGTCGGCCTCGGCGAGCCGGTCGATCGCGCGGTCGATCGCGGTCTGCTGGGCCTCGCTGAACGCGACGACGCCGATCGTCAGTCCCGTGCCACGGGCGAGCAGCTCGCGGACGAGCGCGGCGATGTACGCGGCCTCACCGGGGTTCGTCCGGCGGCGGTACACCGCACCCTCCGCGCGGTGCACGCTGATGCTCCGCGACAGCAGCGCGTCGACGCCGGCGGTGACCTCGGCCGCGTCGACGAGGAGCGCGTCGGCACCGGCCTCGTCGGCCGCCGCGACGTGCGGGACGACGTCGGGCCGGTCGTGCCGGACGACGGTCCGGTCGGGCACCGTCGAGAGGCGGCCGCCGTAGAACGCCGCGTTGCTGAACTCGATGAGCGCCTCGTACCGGCTGCGGTAGTGCCAGGTGAGCATCGTCGACGGCAGCCGCACCGCGCTCTGCGCGAGGAAGGAGTCGCCGTCGAGGACGACGCCGACCCGCTCGTCGTCCTGTCCGTCGTCCCTCGGGCCGCCGCCTGTGCCGTCCCAGCCGCCTGTGCTGTCCCAGCCGCCCGCGTCGCTGGGGTCGTGGGACGGCCGGGTCGAGAAGTACTGCGTGGGCGGCAGCTGCATCTGGTCACCGACGACGACGACCTGCTCGGCGCGGTGCATCGCCGGAACCGCCTCCTCGACCGGGATCTGGCTCGCCTCGTCGTAGACGACGACGTCGAAGAGCGACGGGTCCAGCGGCAGCGTGTCGGACACCGAGGTCGGGCTCATGAGCCACACCGGCCGCAGCGCGGCGACGACGGCGCCCGGGTCGCCGGACGCGAGCTCGCGGATCGACCGGTACCGCATGACCTTGCCGAACTCGTGCTCGAGCTCGCGGCGGCCCGTCGACCACGCCTGCTTGGCCGCGCGCTCGGTCGGCGTCATCCCCGTGACGCTGCGCGCCGAGTGCGCGACCCCGGCGAGGAACCGGTCCCGCACCCTGGCCACGACGACCTCCGCGTCGCACGCGTAGAGCCGGGGCAGCAGCTCCTGGACCCGACCGACCGCCTCGGCGAGGTCCGCCCCGTCGAACCCGCCGACGGCGGGCACCTGCGCCCGGACGTCGTCCAGCGCGGCCGCCGCGACCGCGTGCTCGACGGCGGCCGGCGGTGCCGGCAGCCGGCGCAGCGCCCGCGCCACCGACGGGTGCTCCTCGAGCGCGCGCAGCGCCGGCGCGAGGGCCCGTAGACCGGGAGCCGCCGCCGGGTCGGCGAGCCCGTCGAGCATCGCGGCGAGATCGCCGAGCCCGACGTCGTCGACGTCGACGAGCAGCCCGTCGAGCCGCTCCCGGACGGCGTCGAGCGCGTCCCCGGCCCGGGCCAGCCCTGCGGCCAGCCGGCCGGTCTCGTCGCGTGCGACCGCGTCGTGGACGGCGAGCAGGGCGCGGTCCTCGGTGCGGCGCAGCGCCTCGAACCGGACGAGCAGGCCGTCCGGGTCGCGGTGTCCCCAGCCCAGCTCGGCCGCCGCGGTGAGCCGCTCGACCTCGGCCGCCGCGTCCTGCGCGGTCACGAGGAGCGTGAGCGCCTCCGTCACGGTCAGCGGCACCGCCCGCGGCCCCGCGTCGAACCGCTCGCGGACCGTCGACCGGACCTGACGCCACGTGCCGGAGAGCATGCGCAGGAACGCGCCCTCCTTGGCCCGGGCCACCTCGAGGGCCGCCCGGGCGTCGTCCGGTGCGAGCGGCTCGTGCCAGCCCGCCGCCGCCGCCGCAGCGGCCTGCCGCGCCGCCTCCCGGGCCGCCCGGAAGGCCGCGGCGTCCGCACGCAGCGCCTGCGCGGGCGCCGTCCCGACCCGCAGGGCTGCGGCCCTGCCGCGCTCGGCGAGCGGCAGGACGAGCCGGCCCACCGCGCCGGCCTGCCCGGCGGCGCCGAGCCGGACGGTTGCCGCGCCGGCGTCGTCCGGCCAGGCGACGCCGTCGCCGGTCGCGGGCCGGGACACCGTGGCGAGCGCGTCGACCACCGCCCGGACCGCCTGCGCGGCCTGCGGCCCACGGACGGCGACCTCGGCGTCCGGCCGGAGCGCGCCGAGCACCGTCGGCGCCAGGTACCGTCCGGGGCTCGCGGCGAGCACCGGCTCGCCGCCGGCCGCGGCGAGCGCCGCGGCGACCCGGTCGACGACCGGCCGGGCGGCCCACCACGCGCCCGCGGTCGGCAGCAGCCGGCGGACGGCCGGGGTCGCGCCGGCGTCCCAGCGCTGCCCGGCGAGCTCGACGAGCCGTTCGAGGAGCTCGCGCGGCGACGGGCCGCCGTCGACGGCCGGCGAGCCGACCGCGGCCTCGTAGCCGCGGACCCGGTCGAGCTCGAGCGCGATCGTCACGAGCACGTCAGCCCGCTCGACCTCGGCCCGCTCGAGGTCCGGACCGCCCGCGAGCCACGCCTCGTACGTGCGCCTGAGCCCGTGGACGAACGCCTTCTTGTCAGCTTGCGAGTCGTGGATCAGGCAGGTCAGCTCATCGAGGCCCTGCTGGCGCAGCCGCGCGTGGACGACGTCGATCGCCGCCCGCTTCTGGCACACGAACAGCACCCGCTTGCCGGCGGCGACGTAGTCGGCGACGAGGTTCGTGATCGTCTGCGACTTGCCCGTCCCGGGCGGTCCCTGGATGACGAAGCTCTCGCCCTCGCGGGCGCGGGCGACAGCGGCGACCTGGGAGTCGTCGGCGGGGACGACGAGGTAGCGCTCGGGCAGCGCGAGGCTGCGGCGCTGCGGCGGGTCGAGCGGTCGCGGCTCGAGCGAGAAGACCCGGTCGAAGGCCGCGCACGTCGTGCCGCCCTCGACGAGGTCGGTGAAGTCCCGGACGAGCGACATCGTCCGGTAGTTGAAGTTGGCGACCGTGAGGGCGCAGAGGTCGACGTCCCACGCGTACGGGTTGCCGCCCTCGGGCCGGTCGAGGGTGTACGTCGCGCTCCCGCGGCCGGCGGTGTGCGTCGTGGCCGGGGGACCGGCCCGGGGACCGGGCACCGTCGCGGTGTCGGGCACCGCCGGGTCGGTGACCGGCACGTCCCGGGGCGCGCACGGCGGTGCGGGCCGATGTGCGACCCGGTCGCGGAAGAGCTGCAGGCCGAGCGGGACGTCGTCGCGCCGCCGGTAGGAGTAGACGTACGAACGGCTGCCGACGTCCATCCGGCTGCGCCCGGCCGCCCGGTCGTAGGCCTGCAGCCGGACGAGGGCGCGCTGCCGGACCAGCGCGACCCGCGGTCGGTCCTGCACCGTCAGCGTGACGGCCGGCTCGGACGCCGCGATCCACCGAGCGAGGTCGGCGTGCAGGCGGGTGACGCCGTCGTCGGCGAGGTCGACGCGCTCGGGCAGGTCGAGGTCGTAGAGCGCCGAGAGCTGCTGGCGCAGAGTCGGGTTGACCTCGGCGACGCTGCCCTCGGCATTCAGGACGTAGCTGTCGCGGACACCGCGCCTGCGGGTCAGCGTCACGGGCAGCAGGAGCAACGGTGAGGAGATCCGCTCGTCGACGTCGCCCTTGAGGTCGTGCCAGCGCAGGAACGCGACGACGAGGCGGAGCTGGGCCTGGCCGTACTCGGCGCGGTCCCGGCGGGCCTGGGAGATGATCCCGTCGAGGATCGCGGCGGCGTACGGGGCGTCGTCCCAGCGGAGCACCGACGAGAGCGCGAAGGCCTTGCCGGACAACACCTTCTCGGCCACGGCCGGCGTCCAGGTGAACAGCTGCTCGGAGCGGATGTTGCGGACGTCGAGGAGCATCGGCACCGACGCCTCGGTGAGGTCGAGCGACTGCCGGCTCGGCCGGAAGTGCAGGAGCCGGTTGCGCCGCGACAGGTCGAAGAGCCTGTCCCGCAGCGTGACGAGCACCGCTCGCCGCCGGTCGGCCTGGGCGCCGGCCCCGGCGAGCACCTGGGCGAGGTCGAGGTCAAGCGGGGCGTCGCGGTAGTCCTCGAGCCGCTCGGCGAGCGAGCCGACGTCCTGCCCGCGGCGCCGGCGGTCCGGCTCGACCATCTCGGCGGCGACCTGCGCGACGACAGGGTGGATCCGCGGGTTGAGCCCGAAGAGGTTGCCGCCGGCGGCGGCGAGCCGCTCGACGTCGGCCGCGACCGCGAGGTCCAGGCCGCAGGTGAGCGCGCAGAGCAGGCCGCCGAGGCTCGCGACGTCGGTGAGTGCGTCGTGGTGGCCGACGACGTGGTCCCAGGTCTGCCAGCCGGTCACGTGCACCGGCCGGACGACGTCCTCCGGCGCCGGCTCGTCGAGGACGTCGCCGGCCCACCGGCTGCCGCCCGCCGCGGCGTCCTGGTGACCCGTCACCTCGACCGCTGCGGACACCTCGACGTGCTGGACGGCGGCGACGCGCGCGTCGTCCCGGTGCGGCGCCGTCCCCGGGGTGACGAGCCCGAGCCGGTAGCGGTCGTCGGAGGCGACGCCGGCCAGGCCGCGCAGCGGCGCGACGAGGCCGACCTCGTGCAGCCCGGCGACCTGCCGGAAGAGCGGCACGAGCGCAGCGACGACGTCGTCCGGGCCGAGGCCGCCGCGCTCGCGGGCGAGGTCGACGAGGGCCTGGACGTCGGGGCGCACGCTCATCGCGCGGGCTCCTCGCTGCGCGGGCGGCCGGCGACGCGTGCTCCCGGGTCGCCGTCGGCGGCCGCGTCGGCCGCCCGGACGAGCGAGGAGAGGATGGCGGCCGGCACGAGCCTCTCGCGGGCTACCGCCTCGGCGACCGCATCCCCCAGGCCGGTGCGCGCGGCGAGCGTCAGCGCCGCGGCCAGCCCCGCCTCCCCGAGGCCGGGGTCGACGGTCGCGAGGTCGAGGAGCACGCACGCGAGGTAGCGCCGCGTCGCCTCGGTCGCGCCGGCGGGCAGCGTGAAGGTCGCCTGCGCGCCCGCCGTCGGTGCGACGTCGGGGAAGAACTGCCGCGCGTGGGCGAGGACCGCGGTCGTGCGCATGCCCGGCGGCGAGACCATCGCCTCGACGATCCTGCGGGTCAGGGTCTCGAGCCGGTCGCGGTCGACGAGGTCGAGCGCCTCGAGGTCGAGCCCGCCGCCGAGCAGGGTGCCGACCCGCTCGTCGGAGCCTGCGGCCTGCTGCTGGAGCGCCCACGCTCGCAGCACGGTCTCCGGGTAGGACCGGCCGGCAGCGACGCCGCCCGCCGGGTCGACCGCGGCCGCCTGGGCGAGACAGGCGTCGGGGTCCGCCGCGGCGAGCCCGGTCGCGGTCTTCAGCAGGGCGGCCACCGCCGTCCGGAGGTCCCCGCAGGCGAGCAGCGCGCCGCGGTCGGCGGCGAGCACGGTCGCCAGGCCCCAGCGGCGGGCGGTCTCGAGATAGGCGGGTGGGGTCCGGGCGTCGAGGGCGAGCGCGTCGAGGAGCCGGTCGGCGACGAGGAGCACGCCGTCGTCGCGCGTCCACAGCGCGTGGAGCGCGAGCTCGCGACCCAGGACAGCGGTGAGCTCGGCGGGCGTGAGCAGCCCGAGCAGGGTGGCCGGCAGCACGACGACCGCCTCGTCGGGGACGTGGGCCAGGGTCGCGTCGGCCGCCCCGCCGCCGTCGAGCCGGTAGACGCTCACGGGCACCGTGACGCCGAGCGCGTCGGCCGCCTGCGCCGCGGCCCGGGCGACGCCGGGGTGGGTGACGGGGTCGAGCCGGTGCGCGGACCGGAGCAGGCCGGCGTGCAGGTCGCGGGCCCGTGCGGCGGCGGGCTCGCCGAACGCCGACCACGAGCCGGGCTCGAGAGCGCGCAGCCGGTCGGCGACGACGCGATGGTAGGCGGACGCGTCGAAGCGGCCGGGGGAGCTCACCCGGCGCACTGTAATGCGCCGCGCCGACAGACCACCGAGGCCGGGCCGGGGCGGCGGGCGCGCCGAGGGGAGGTCGCCCGCCGCCCCGGTCTCCGGCCGGCCGAGCGGCGGGGCTCCGCGCGGCCGGTGCCGGATCGCCGCAACGCCAGGTGCGGGACCGCCGGATCCCGCGGTGAAGGGCTGAGGCCGGCTGCGAGGCAGTCTCTGATCCGAGACCGGCTCCCAGGGTCAGGGGCGGCCGCCGGTGGGCGCCGTCTTCGGCGGCTTCGGGCGGGCGGACTGTGCGCCGCTGCCGCTGCCGCTCGGCTCGGGACGGGGCCGGGTCGTCGTCGGCCCGGGAGCGCCGGTCGGCCGCGCCGGGGTCGCGGACGGCGTGCCCGTCGGTCGCGGCGACGGCCCGACCTTCGGGCAGCCCGGGACCGCGCCGGGGACCGCGGTCGGGCTCGCGCCCCGCGCGCCCGGCCGCGTGTCGGGGCAGAGCTCGTCGACGAGCTCGGCGCAGTACGCCTGCGTCCGGTCCGCCCCGCCCGCGGCCCGCACGAGGTCGGCGAGCTCCGGACCTCCCTCGCCGGTGTCCCCGGCCTTCGAGGAGTCGTGGATCCTGGTCCACCGGGCGCAGCCGACGAGGAGCGCGGCGCGCTCGTCGAGCCCCGGCCGGAGCGCCGTCGGCCGCCCGGACGCCGTCGGGCGGCCGCCGTCGTCCGTGCGGGTCGTCGTCGCCGGGCGGCCGGCCGTGCGATCGGCCGACGTCCCGGTCGGCCGCACGGCCGGCGACCCGGTGGCGGTGGCCGCGGTGCGGTGCTCGCCCCCGGGGAACGACGGGACGCCCGTCGTCGCGGCGAACGCGACGCCGCCGACGGTCATCGTCAGGGCGCCGGCCGCGAGGGCCTTCACGGCGAGCAGGCGGCGGGTGGTCGGGTGCGGCAGGGAGCCGTTCTCCTCGGTGGCGTCCGGTCCGGCCGTGGTGACGACGTCCCGCGGCGGACGCCGGTCCGACGCCGCCGCGCGGAACGCCGCGAGGGCGGCGGGCTCACCGGGCAGCTCACCGGGCTGCTGCGGACCACGGGCCGCCCGGAGCAGGCCGGCGAGGTCGTCGAAGGCCGCTGCCGGCCGCCCGCTGCCGTCGAGCAGGTGCTCGCACTGGCGGCGTCCCAGCCGGGGGTGTCGTCGCAGGATGCTCATGTCACCTGCGTCAGCGCACGTGTGCCGCGCACCGTTACTCGGCCCCGTCGGGTCTGGGCCCGTCGGCTCGCTCGGCGGCCTGGCGCCGGGCGAGCTCCGCGGCCAGCCGCTTGAGCCCGCGGTGGGCCGCCACCCGGACGGCGCCGGGCCGCTTGCCGAGCACCGCTGCGGCCGACGCGACGTCGAGGCCGACGACGGCCCGCAGCACGACCGCCTCGGCCTGCTCGCGGGGCAGCGACGCGACGAGGGCGAGGGCGCGTGCCGTGGCGAGCCGCTCGACGGCGCTCTCCGCGGTGTCGTCCCCGGCCGGCCGGTCCGCGAGGGCGAGCACGTCGTCGAGGACCACGGGCCGCCGCACGCGGGCCCGGTGGTGGTCCAGAGCACGGTGCCGGGTGATCGTCGTGACCCAGGCCCGGAAGCCGTCGGCGTCGCCGCGGAAGGAGGACAGGTCGCGGGTCACCTGGAGCCAGACCTCGGCCGCGACGTCGTCGGCGTCGGCGCCGACGAGCGAGGCGGCGTAGCGCAGGATCCGCGGGTGCAGTGCTCGGTAGACGACGACGAAGCCGGCCTCGTCGCCGGCGCGGGCGCGTTCGAGGGCGTCGTCCAGCGCGTCGCGGGTCTGGTCGGGCGTCAGCGGTCGGCCCTCCCGCACCGGGCATCCTCCGCGTCCGTCGGGGCGCCGGCCGGACGTCGTCGCCCTGTCTGTCGTGGCGCCACATGGTCGACCGGTCCAGGGTGCCCCGCTCCATGGCGCCTGCGCTGCCTGCCCGGTCCTGCCAGACGTACCAGCGTGCCACGCGGCCGCGGCGTTACAGCGGAGTCCGGCAATGCCGGACCCGTCATTGACCGACGGTGAGCGGCTCGGGTCGGCAGCGGGACGGTGTCCTGGTGAAGGGATCACCACCGAGCCGTCGGGTCAGCACCGTCCGTCACAGCGTCGCGCTGCCGGACCTGTTTGTGTGATGTGTCGTACGCGGAGAGCGACACGCACTATTGGTGTGAACGCGACAAGGGCCTAAGATCAGCCCGAAATGGGTGTCTTCCGGGGTACGGTGCCGCCACCCGATCATCGGACGGGCGGCCGGGCACGTCTGCGCCGTCCGCGGTCGGTGGCCGTCGCGTCGGTGGGGCGCGGCGTCGAGGACGGACAGCGAGGTGGTCGCATGACGCGGGCGCAACGGCCGTTCGAGGTGCTCGGGTCCCTGCTCGGCCCGGTGGTCGCCGGCGGTGAGTCGGGCGAGTCCGAGCCCGATGCGGCGCAGCGGGCTCTCCGGCTCGCCCGGCCACGGCTCCTGCCGCTGTGGGTGGTGGGTCTCGTCGGGCCGGTCGTCTACCTCGGCTACGCCGCGGTCGAGCGCCGCCCGGGGGCCGCCGCCGCAGCAGCGGCCGTGGCGCTGTTCTTCGTCGTCGTCCTGCTCCGGGTGTCCAGGCTCATGCGCGACGTGGAGCAGCAGGCGCTGGAGCTGCTGCGGCTGTCCGGCACCGACGCCCTCACCGGGCTGCCGAACCGGCGCGCGTGGGAGGAGTCCTACGCCGCGGTGCACCGCCGGTGCGCGACGGCGGGGGAGCCGGTCGCCGTGCTCATGCTGGACCTCGACCACTTCAAGGCCTTCAACGACGCCCACGGCCACCTCGCCGGTGACCGGCTGCTCCAGGACGCGGTCCGGCGCTGGCAGGCGGGCCTGCGGCCCGGGGACCTGCTCGCCCGCTGGGGCGGCGAGGAGTTCGCCGCCTGCCTGCCCGGGTGCAGCACCGACGAGGCACTCACCGTCTCGGCCCGGCTGCTCTCGGTCGTACCGGAGCGGCAGACGGCATCCGTGGGGCTCGCGGTCTCGGCGGTCGACGAGGAGCCCGCCTCGATCGTCGAGCGGGCGGACTCCGCGCTCTACGCGGCGAAGCGGGCCGGGCGGGCCCGCACCGTCGTCGCGCCCGCGCACCGGGCGCTGCCCGGCGTCCGGACGATCGTGCTGCCGGACCACTCGCACGCGACCGTCGCGGACGCCGGCTGACGCCGGCGCCAGACTGTACGGGTGCTGTTCGAAGAACGCCTGCGCGCAGGCCTGGCAGACGGCTCGGTGACGGTGGCGCTGCGCCGCTGGCGCCGTCCCCAGGTGACGCTCGGCGGGGTCTACCGGACCGGAGGTGACGGGCCGCGGGTCGCCGTCCGGGCCCTCGACGTCGTCCGGCCGCAGGACCTCACGCCGGACGACGCGCGCGCGGCCGGCCATCCGGACGTCGCCGCGCTGCTCGGGTCGCTCCGCGGCGAGAAGTCCCTGCCGCTGTACCGGGTCCGGTTCGAGGTCGTCGCGGGCGACGACCCGCGGGAGGCCCTCGCGCGCGACGACGTGCTGTCCGACGACGACGTCGACGCGCTGCGCCGCCGGCTGGCCCGGATCGACGCCGCGGGGCCCGACGGCCCGTGGACGGCGACGGTCCTGGGAGTGGTCGGACGGCGTCCCGCGGTCGTCTCGACCGAGCTCGCCGCCGAGCTGGGCCTGGACCGGTCGCTGTTCAAGCGCCGCGTCCGGACCCTCAAGGAGCTGGGGCTGACGACGAGCCTCGAGGTGGGCTACCGGCTCTCGCCGCGCGGCGCCGCCGTGCTCGCCCGGCTGGACGAGGGGGGCCGGGACGGCGAACGCCGGGCCGACGACGCTGTCGGCCCGGCGCGTCCGGACGGTGGGGTCAGAAGGCGCTCTCGTCGAGGTCCATGAGCGCGTTGTCCGTCGCCTCCGCGACGGCCCGCTCGGCGGTGAGGCGCGGCAGGACGGTACGGCTGAAGAACCGGGCCGCGGCGACCTTGCCCTGGTAGAAGGCGATGTCCTTGGCGGCCGGGCCGGCGCCGTCGGTCGCCGCGAGCCTGGCCTGCGCCACTTCGGCCTGCCTGAGCAGGAGCCAGCCGATGACGAGGTCGCCGACGGCCATGAGCAGCCGGGTGGTGTTCTGCCCGACCTTGTAGACGTTGCGGACGTCGCCGCCCTCGGCGCGCGGGTCGCTCGTCATGAGCGAGCCGACCATGAAGCCGACGATGCCCTGGACGTCGTCGAGGGCATTGCCCAGCAGCTCACGCTCGACCGACAGCGCGTCGCCCGGGCCGCCCGCCTTGACGAGCTCGGCGATCTGGCCGGCGACGTGCTGGAGCGCCTGGCCCTTGTCCCGCACGATCTTGCGGAAGAAGAAGTCCATCCCCTGGATCGCGGTCGTGCCCTCGTAGAGGGTGTCGATCTTGGCGTCGCGCACGTACTGCTCGAGCGGGTAGTCCTGCAGGAAGCCGGAGCCGCCGTAGGTCTGGAGCGACTCGGTGCCGAGCAGCACCCACGAGCGCTCCGAGCCCACGCCCTTGACGATCGGCAGGAGCAGGTCGTTGACCCGCTCTGCCATCTCGTCCTTCGTGCCCGCGGCGTCCGCAACGGCGACCGTGTCCTGCTGGGCCGCGGTGTAGAGGACGAGTGCGCGCAGGCCCTCGGCGTACGCCTTCTGCGTCATGAGCGAGCGGCGCACGTCGGGGTGGTGCGTGATCGTCACCCGCGGGGCGGCCTTGTCGGTCATCTGCGTGAGGTCAGCGCCCTGGACCCGCTCCTTGGCGTGGCCGAGCGCGTTGAGGTAGCCCGTCGACAGCGTCGCGATGGCCTTGGTACCGACCATCATCCGCGCCGACTCGATGATCTTGAACATCTGGGCGATGCCGTCGTGGACGTCGCCGAGCAGGGTGCCGACCGCCGGGATCCCGTCGACCTCGCCGAACCGCAGCTCGCACGTCGTGGAGACCTTGAGGCCCATCTTGTTCTCGACGTTCGTCACGAAGACGCCGTTGTTCGCGCCCCGCTCGCCCGTCGCGAGGTCGACGTGGAACTGCGGCACGACGAACAGCGACAGGCCCTTGGTGCCCGGGCCGTGCCCCTCGGGGCGGGCGAGCACGAGGTGGACGATGTTGTCCTGGAAGTCGGAGGCGGCGGACGTGATGAACCGCTTGACGCCGGTGATGTGCCAGCTGCCGTCGGGCTGCCGGACCGCTCGGCTCCGGCCCGCGCCGACGTCGGAGCCCGCCTCGGGCTCGGTGAGCACCATGGTGGCGCCCCACCGGTGGTCAACCATGTGCCGGGCCATGCGTCGCTGGTCGTCGGTGCCGAGGACGTACAGGACGCGGGCGAACGCGAAGCCGGAGCTGAACATGTGGACGGCGGGGTTGCTGCCGAGGACGAGCTCGGCCATCGCCCAGCGCAGGGACGGCGGGACGGGGGTCCCGCCGAGCTCGGCCGGGATGTCGGTGCGCCAGAACTCGGCGTCGAGGTAGGCCTGGTAGCTCTTGCGGAAGGAGGCGGGGGTCGTCACCGAGTGCGTCGCCGGGTCGAAGACCGGCGGGTTGCGGTCGCTGTCGACCAGCGACGGCGCGAGGTCCTCGGTGGCGAGCCGGGCGACCTCGGCGAGCATGTCGCGGGCGACCTCGGCATCGACGTCGGCGTACGGTCCGTGACCCAGCACCTGCTCGCGGCCCAGCATCTCGAAGAGGTTGAACTCGAGGTCGCGCAGGTTGTGCTTGTAGTGGCTCATCAGGCCCTCTTTCGTGTCGCTGCGTCGCTGCGGCGGTCGAGGTTCGCCGAGCGGCGCCCGTGCGGTGCGCCGAAGGTTACTCGCCGGTAACTCATGATGCTACTGGTCGGTAACCTTGGCAAGCCCGTTCTGAGCCCGTGGGGCTCGCGGCGACCAAGGTCCCGGAACGGCGCGCGGGCGGGCGCGGCTACGGTCGATGGGGCACCGTCCGACCCGAGGCCCGGCAGGAGGTGGCATGCGCGGCGCGCGGACCCTCCCGCAGACCCGGCAGGCGGTCGTCGCGCGGCTCGACGGCCGGCCGCTCGACCGGCCGCTCGACCGGCCGCTCGACCGGTCGGCGCTCGCCGCGGTCCAGAACCTGCACCGTGCGGCCGCCGCCGTCCGGCACCATCTCGAGCAGACCGTGCTCCGCGAGGCGGACCTGTCCTGGACGGCGTTCACGGTCCTGGCGTTGCTGTGGGTCCACGGCCCGTCGGAGTCGAGGGACGTCGCGGTCGAGGTCGGCGTCTCCCGCGGCACCCTGAGCGGCGTCGCGACGACCCTCGAGAGACGCCGGCTGCTCCGCCGCCGCCCGCACCCGGCGGACGGCCGGCTGGTCGTGCTGGCGGCCACACCGTCCGCTCGTCACCTCATGACGACGCTGTTCCCGCAGGTCAACGCCGAGGAGTCGGCTGCCGTCGGCTGCCTCGACCCGGTCGAGCAGGACGAGCTGACGGCGATGCTCCGGCGCATCCTCGGGGGCCTGCCGAGCCCGGCCTGAGCTCGCACCCGGCTCGTCCTCCGCACGCGGTCCGGTCCGCCGGTCAGTCCGCCGAGCGGCGCTCGACGGGGGCCGCCCGGTCGACGAAGGCGTACGGGTCGACCGGGTCCTCGGCGTCCGCCCACCGGCCGCGCCCGGCGGTCGCCGGCGCCCGGCGCCCGCCGGGCGACCCGCCGTCCGGACCGTCGCCGGAGCCGCCGACCTGCCCGCCGATCGGGCCGGACGCACCGAGGCGGCGGGCCCGCCACCCCTCGAAGAGCGCTGCGAGCGGCACCGCGGTGGCGACCGTGGACCAGGTGCCGACGACGAGCCCGGCGAGGAGGGCGAGCGAGACGTCGCGCAACGAGTCGCCGCCGAGCACGGTGAGTGCCGCGAGGATCGCCATCGCGCCGATGCCCGTGTTGACCGTGCGCGGCAGCGTCTGCAGCACGGCCCGGGACGCGACCGACCGGAACGGGTCGTCCGGCCGGTCGCGCCACATCTCCCGGATCCGGTCGAAGACGACGACGGAGTCGTTGACCGAGATCCCGATGATCGTCAGCGCCGCCGCGAGGAACACGCCGTCCACCGGTCGGCCGAGCCAGGCGAACAGGCCGACGACCGCGACGACGTCGTGGAGCATCGCGAGCACCGCGGCGAGCCCGAACGTCCAGCGGAACCGGACCGCGAGATAGAGCAGCTGGGCGCCGAGCGCCGCGGCGAGCGCGACGAGGGCGTTGTTCCGGAGCTCCGCGCCGAGGGTCGGCCCGACGAGCTCGTCGGACTCCTTCGTCAGCTCCGGGTCGAGCCCGCGCAGCGCCGTCTCGATCTGCGCCGCCTGGTCGTTGCTGACGGGCCGGGTGCGGACCGTGATCTCCTCCTGGCCGCCCTCGGACGTCACCTGGACGACCGCGGTCGGGAAGCCGGCGTCGGCCACCGCCGCCCGGGCCTGCGTGACGTCGAGCTGCGACGTCGTCGCGTACTGCAGGAGCCGGCCACCGGTGAACTCGACCCCGAGGTCGAGGCCGCGTACCCCCAGGCCGGCGACGCTCACGACGACGACGGCGGCGCTGACCCCGAGGAACGCCGCGGTCCGCCGGGCCAGGTCCGGACCGTGCTCCTCGATGACCCGGCGCAGCCGCCCGCCCCCCGCGACGCCGGTGATCCCGGGGTGCAGCGCGGCGAACCGGCTGCGCAGCGCCAGCTCGGCGAGCACCCGGGTGATGACGAGCGCGGACACCATCGAGGCGAGGACGCCGATCCCCAGCGTGACACCGAACCCGCGGACCGGGCCGGACGCGAGGAGGAAGAGCAGACCGGCCGCGATGAGCGTCGTGACGTTGGAGTCGAGGATCGCGCTCCACGCCTTGCCGAAGCCGGCCGCCAGGGCGCTGCTCAGCCGAGCCCGGGGCGAGCGACCGGTGCCGCGCGGCGTCACCGCGCTCGCGGCGTACTCCTCGCGGGCCCGTTCGAAGACGAGGACGTTCGCGTCGATCGCCAGGCCGATGGCCAGGACGAAGCCCGCCAGACCCGGCAGCGTCAGCGTCGCCCCCAGGTAGACCAGCGCGCCGTACGCGAGCAGCGTGTAGGTCGCGAGCGCCGCCGTCGCGAGCAGACCGACGAGGCGGTAGACGACCGTGATGAACAGCGCGGTGAGCACCAGGCCGATGACGGCCGCGCGCGTCGAGGCGTCGATCGCGTCGGCGCCCAGGGTCGGGCCCACGGTCCGCTGCTCGATGACGTCGACCGGCAGCGGCAGCGAGCCACCGCGGACGAGCGCCGCGAGGTCGCGGGCCTGCGCGTCGGTGAAGGCCCCGGTGATCTGGGTGGTCCCGCCGCCGATGCCGGCGTTGCAGGCGATCGACGGGTCGACCTGCGGGGAGGAGATGACCCGGTCGTCGAGGACGATCGCGACCCGGCGCCGGGGGTCGCCCGCCGGCGCGCAGGCGGCGTCACCGGTGAGGCGCTGCCAGGCGCTGCCGCCGTCGTCCTTGAAGTCGATGGTGACGAACCACCCGGGGCCCTGCTGCGGGTCGGTCTGCGGCGCCGCGTCGCCGACCCCGGACCCGGTCAGGGCCGCCGGGCCGATCCGGACCGGCTGGCCGTCCTCGTCGGCGATCGTCTGTTCCTTCGTCGGGTCGCCGGCCGTCGTCGCGGCGCCCGCGCCATCCGGCACCCGGACGTCGGCGGGGTCGCCGAGCCCGAGCACGGGGTGGAACGTCAGCTGGGCCGTCCGGCCGATGACCTCGGCCGCCTCGCGGGGGTCCTGGACACCGGGCAGCTCGACGATGATCCGGCGCTCGCCCGACCGGGCGAGCGTCGGTTCGGCGACGCCGAGCGCGTCGACCCGCTTGCGAAGCACCTCGAGCGCCCGGTCGGTGTTCTCGGCGTTCGCCTCGACGCCCGGGCCGTCGCGCGTCTCGAGGACGATCTGGGTGCCGCCGCGCAGGTCGAGGCCGAGCCGCGGCGGGATCGTGATCGCCGCGGCGAGCGCCGCGCCGACGATCGTCAGGGCGACGAGCGCCCGGACGACGCTCGCGCGGCCGAGCGGGATCCGCTCGCCGAGCGTGCGGTTCGCCGCGAGCCGAGCCCGCTGCCTGGTCGACAGCTGCTCGTCGTGCTGGGGGTCCTGGTGGCGGTGGTGGTGGTCGTCGTCGTCGCGGCGTCGGTCGCGGGGCACGGTTCCTCCGGTGGCTGGTCGCCACGGAGCTGGCCGTGGCGTCAGGGCAGGGCGGGTCGCAGCGGCCGTCGCGAGGACGGCGGCCCGGCCGCCGGCGGGGAACGTCCTGGGGCGGCGACGACGGTACGACCCGCCGGCCCGTGGCCGGCGCGGAGGGCGGGGAGGACGGCGAACGCGGGTGGCGGTGCGGGTGAGGCGGTGTGCCACGGCAGCGCGTCGTGCGCCGGGACGTGGTGCGCGCCGTCCGGGCTCGGGCCTGCGGACGGCGCGACGACTGTCGGGACCAGGTCGCGCGGGCGCTGCGGACCGGCCGCGGTGGATCCGGACGCCGCGCGACCGGGCCCCGCGACCGCGGTCACGACGTCGCGCGAGGAGGCGCCGGACCGTGCGGTCGTCGTGCGCAGCCCCGGCGCGGAGGACCCGGCCGTCGAGCCGGTGTGGCCGGACGCCGCCTGGGCCGTCGGGGAGCAGAGCACCGCGACGGCGGTCGCGAGGATCGCGAACCCGAGCGCGACCCCCGAGCGCAGCCGCGCGGCCCTGGAGCCCCGGGCGGGCGCGGCCGAAGGCTGCGCGGAGCGCCGCACACTCACGTGGTTCCCTCCGACCCGGCTGTGGACCCGGCTGATCAGCCCGGCTGATGAGCCCGGCTGATCAGATGGGCGGCCGGCGCCGGAGGCCTCCGTCTCCGTCGCCGACCGCCCCTGTCCGACCAACGACGCAGCCTCGTGCAGGTTCCCGGGGCTGCGTCCGGCGTCGGATCGTCGGTGTCGGATCGGCGGTGTCGGATCGGCGGGGTCGGACCGCCGGCCTCAGACCGCCGGCGTCGTGCCGTTGCTGTCGTCGGCGTCGCCGAGGCCGTCCAGGTCGTCGGTGTCGGACACCGTCAGGTAGAAGCCGGCCCCCTCGTCGCTGACCTTGGCGTCGAGGGTCCGGTCGGCCAGGATCTGGGCGGTCTGCTGCTCGACGAACAGCAGCGCGCCGTCCGTGTCGATGACCTCGTCGTCCGGTGCGGGGGCGGGGGCGAGCGACAGTTCGAGCTCACCCGCCTCCGTGGGGGCGATGCGCAGCCCGCAGCCCGCAGGCACGTCGGGCTGGGCGGTGAGGTCTCGGATGACGGTTCGCGCGGTGTCGGTGAGTGCGAGCACGGGTATCTCCCCCGGTGTCGTGGGTGCTGCTCGGTCGTGCTGCTCGCCGTGGCGGCAGCGGGCCCTGCCCGGACGACGTCGTCCGGGCAGGACCCGACGGCCACGGTGGGCCCGCGAGTCGTCCGGTCGGCCGGCTTAGCGGGTGACGCGGCCGCGGCGCATGCCGGCGACGACACTCACTCCGACTGCGGCGATCGCGACCTGGACGAGGATCTCGACCCAGTCGATGCCGTCGGTGTTCCGGAAGCTGCCGACGATCGCGGTGCCGATCAGAGCCGCGACGATGCCGACGACGATCGTCAGCCAGAGCGGGATGTCCTGCTTCCCCGGGGCCACGGCGCGCCCGAGGATGCCGATGACCAGCCCGATGATGATGGCGGTGATGATGCCTGTGACGGTCACGACTGGCTCCTGAGGTTCGATGGCGGGCTCCCTCGTGGAGCCTGCGCCCCGGTGCCGTACCCCGTCGCCGGAGATCTACGCGTCGGGGAAGGTCGCGAGTGCCGCGACCGCGGGCCGCAGGGCGTCGTGGGTGGAACCCGGGTGGCCGTGCACCGTCGGACCGGACGACTACCGTGCACGGTCGTGACACGACGCGGGTGGTTGCTCTTCTCGACGCTCTCGGTCGTCTGGGGGGTGCCCTACCTGTTCATCAAGATCGCCGTCGAGCACCTGTCGCCCGCAGTCGTCGTCGGGGTCCGGGTCGCGCTCGCGGCGGCGGTGCTGCTGCCGGTCGCGGCGCTGCGTGGCCAGCTCGGGCCGGTCCTCGCCCGCTGCCGATGGGTGCTCGCCTTCGCCGTCGTCGAGATCAGCGTGCCGTGGGGCCTGCTCGGCTTCGCCGAGCAGCGGATCTCGAGCGGGCTCACCGGTCTCCTCGTCGCTGCGGTGCCGATGATGGGTGCGCTGCTCGCCTGGTTGCTGCGCCTGGACGACCGGGTCGACGGACGGCGGTTCGCCGGGCTGCTCGTCGGGATCGCGGGGGTCGCCGCGCTCGTCGGGATCGACGTCCGGGGTGGCGACCTGCTCGCCGTGGGCGCCGTCCTCGTCACGGCGTTCTGCTACGCGCTCGGCCCGATCATGGTGACCGCCAGGCTCGCCGACCTGCCGAGCCTGGCCGTGATCGCCGTCTGCCTCGGGCTCAACGCAGTCCTCTACGCGCCGTTCGCCTGGCTCACCCGGCCGACGGGTCCGGACGGCGACCTGGCCGCGCTCGCGGCCGTCCCGCCGTCCGCGTGGTGGTCGATCGTCGTCCTCGGCCTGCTGTGCAGCGCCGTCGCCTTCCTCATCTTCTTCGCGCTCGTCGCCGAGGTCGGGCCGGCCCGGATGACGGTCATCACCTACGTCAACCCGGCGGTCGCCGTCGCGCTCGGGGTCGCCGTCCTCGCCGAGCCGATGACGACCGGCATCCTCGTCGGCTTCCCGCTCGTGCTCCTCGGCTCGTGGCTCGCGACCCGGCGCTCGCGCAGCGACGCCGTCCGCGAGGTGGCGCCCGGCTGACCGCCACCGCCGGGCCCGGTCGGCGCAGCGCGGTCGCTCGTCAGTCGACGAGCGCGGCGTAGACCGCCTGCCGCAGCCGGGACCGCAGCGGCAGCGTGCTGCTCGGCAGGAGCTGGGTCATGAGGACGACCGTGAGGTCCTGCGCCGGGTCGACCCAGAACGCCGTGCTCGCCGCGCCGCCCCAGCTGTACTCGCCCGCGGAGCACAGGCTCTTCTGCGCGGCCGCGTCGAGGACGACCGCGAAGCCGAGCCCGAAGCCGACGCCGCGCATCGGGCTCTCCGCGGAGATCGGGGTGCCGACGGCGTCGAGGTCGGCCCCACCGGGCAGGTGGTTGCACGTCATGTAGTCGACACTCCGCGGGCCGAGCAGCCGGACCCCGTCGAGCTCGCCGCGGCGCAGCAGGAACTGGGCGAAGCGGTGGTAGTCGTGCGCCGTCGAGACCAGGCCGCCGCCACCCGAGAGCAGGGTCGGCGGCGTGAGGGCGCTGCCGCCGAGGCCGTCGCCGGGCGCCATCCCGTCCGGCGTCGCGAGGTAGAGGCGCGCGAGCCGGGCCGCGCCGTCCGGGCCGCCCGCGCCGAAGCCGCCCGCGCCGTCCGGGCCGACGTGGAAGGCCGTCTCGGTCATCCCGAGGGGGGCGAAGACGCGCTCGGCGAGGACGGCGTCGAGCCGGCGGCCGGACGCGACCTCGACGACCCGGCCGAGCACGTCGGTGCCGACGGAGTAGTTCCAGCGGCTGCCTGGCTCGAAGAGCAGCGGCAGCGAGGCCCAGGTGTCGACCGCCGCCGCGAGGTCGACGCCTTCCGGCGAGCCCCACTCGTAGCCGCGGGCGCGGAGCATCGCGTCGACCGGGTGCATCCGGTGGAAGCCGTACGTCAGGCCCGCCGTGTGCGTGAGCAGGTGCCAGATCCGGACCGGCTCGGCCGCGGGGGCGGTCGTCGGCCGCAGGTCGGTGCCCCCGGTGAAGACCCGGACGTCGGCGAACGAGGGGATGAACCGGCTCACCGGGTCGGTCAGCTCGAACGCCCCCTCCTCGTGGAGCATCATCGCGGCGACCGAGGTGACCGGCTTGGTCATCGAGTAGATCCGCCACAGCGTGTCCGGCCGCGCCGGCATGCCCTCCTCGACGTGGCGGCGTCCGCCGGCCCCGACATGGACCAGCGACCCGCGCCGGGCGACGACGAGGACGTATCCCGGGAGCCGTCCGGCGTCGACGTACCGGTCGAGCAGGGCGTCGGCGCGCGCCAGCCGGGTCGCGTCGACGCCGACCTCCGCCGGGTCGATCCCGGGCACCAGGTCGGGCATCCGCCGTCCTCCGTCTCCGCGCCGTCGTGCCGACCCGTCATGCCGACCGTCGTGCCGTCGTCCAGCGCCACCCTAGGCAGGTGTGCTCCGTCCGGGGGAGCCCCGGTGTGTGATTGCGCGATCACGCACAGTTCCTGGCATGGTGAGGGGTCATGAGCATGGGCGTGAACGGCTCCGGGGACCGTTCCCTGGTTCCGCCGTCGCAGGTGCTCGCCCCCCGACCGCCCGTGGTCCGGCTGCTCGCCGAGGCCGCGACCGTCGTCTGGTGGCTGGCCGGCCTGCTGGCGGCGGGCTCCGCCGTGCTGGTCGTCGTCGAGCCGGTCGACGCCCGGCAGGTCGCGACCCGGGTCGCGTTCGGCGGGGTCGGGCTCTTCGCCGTCGCTGCGTCGGCCAGCCTGCTCGTCGTCCGGCTCACCGGGCGCGCCGCCGACCGACGCGAGGCTGCCGAGGCGGCACACGCGGCCGCTGCCGGGCATCTGTCCGGCCCGGACCTGCCGCCCGACGTCCTCGCGGCGATCACGCGGCAGATCCCGACGCCACGCCCCGAGGCGCGGGCCCTGCGCCGTCCCGCTGCGCGCGCCGTGCCGGGGCCGGCCTCGAACCCCGCTGCCGCTCCTGCCGCCCGGGCGGCCGGCGGGCTCAGGGACGCGGGAAGAACCCCAGAACCGACCAGCCGCGGTCGCTGAACCCGGCGGCGTCGGCGACCCGGGCCGACGCGACGTTGTCCGGCGCGTGCAGGTAGGTCGGCACCGCGCCCTCGTCGAGCACCCGCCGCGCCGCCTGCGCGACGAGCCGCCGGGCGAGCCCACGGCCGCGGGCCTGCTCGTCGGTGACGACGGCGAGCTCGTGGCCGAACGGGTCGTGCCGCTTGACCCCCACCCCGGCGACGTAGACGTCGTCCTCGAGCGTGACGAGCGCCTCGCCGCCGAAGGGGTGCAGCCACGGCGGGACTCGGGGGTCGTCGACGGGGAGCCAGACCCCGGCGTCCGGCGTCGCGGCGGGTTCGGTCGTCCAGCGGAACGCACCGCGGACCCCGATGCCGTCGCGCCCCAGCAGACCGGGCAGCGCGTCGACGAGCCGGCCGACCGCGGCCTGCCGCCGCTCGACGCCGTCCCCGGCGCCCAGGTCTGCCGCGAAGGCCGCCACGCCGTCCGCTCGGGCAGGGTCGACCCCGAGCAGGGCCCAGCCGTTCTCGGTCGCGACACCGGTCGCCGGCGAGAACCCGCCGTCCCAGCGGGGGCGGGCCGCTCCGGGGTCGGCGACGACGTCGAGGGGGACCCGCGGCGGCCAGCCGCCCGCCCAGCGCGCCAGGTGCTCGGCCAGCCGGTGCGGGACGTCGTGCCGGCTGACGTCCGGCCGGTTGCTGTCGTGCTGTTGGTTGTAGGGCCGGTTGCCGTGGTGCCGCGGCGGTCGAGGCGTCGTCACCAGGTGATCCTCGCGCAGCCCCCT